>CAZEEG010000110.1:5684-18027 GCA_964511065.1 uncultured Pirellulales bacterium
GGGAACCAGGGCCACGCACCGTCGTCGTACTGCATCTCGGCCAACTGGTTGGCGGCGCGGCTCAATTCCTCGTTCAGCCGGTTATCGTCGAACAGCAGCCCCACGTTCCGCCGGGCCTGGCTTTCGTTCTGGGCCTGGCGCAACCAGGGCGTTTCCTCCACCAGCACGCCCATGATGTCCTGGTTTTTCAGCAGCGGACTGTCCAGGGCCGGCGTACCCCGCCACTGCTCAAATACCCGGCGAATCTTGGGATCGGCCTGCACAATGTGCCGCGCGACCGCGTTGGCATACATCCGGTTGAAAACCTGCTCGCTGCACTGGTGCGGGTACTCCATCAAATACGGCAGCGCCATCACCGCGTACCAGGCCGGATTGGACGCCATCTCCACCGTCAGCGATTGGTGCTCCAACGTTTTGGAGTCGCCAGAAGCCAACAGGTGATCGAACCGGAATTGCCGGGTCTGCTCGCCGCGGATCGGCAGCGGCAGCGACTCGGTGACCAAGATCCGCCGCGAAAGCACCGGCAGGAAACCTTCTTCGCCATCGGATAGCTGGCCCGTGGATCCAACGGCCCGGTACACCACGAACCCGGCCCCGCGAGGCACCGTGATCTTCCACGAGTAACTGCGCGACTCACCCGCGGGCACGTCGAACAACTGTTCGGCCGCCTCGATGCCCAGGGCCTGGTCCATGGAGTGGTTGGTTCGGGCGTCCGTGAAGTTCAGCCGCAGCGCCCCTTGCTGGGGTTGTGGCGAGCGGTTGGTCACCTTCACCACGAACTCCAGCACGTCGCCTTCGCGGACGAACCGCGGCGGGTTGGGCTGCACCATCAAATCCTTGGAGGTCACCACCTGGTCGTGCAGCCAGCCGTTGCGCAGCGCCGTGTCGTGCGCAAAGGCCATGAACTTCCATTGCGTGAGCGCCTCGGGCATGGTGAAGCTGATCCGCACCGCGCCTTCCTCGTCGGTGGTCAGGTGCGGGAAGAAGAACGCCGTTTCGGCCAGGTTCTTCCGCGCGCTAACCGCACCCAAGTCGGGAGCCTGGCCGGCCGCGCCGCCTTCGCCTCGGCCATTCGCGTCGACCTTGTCGCTGGCGACCAGCGCACCGTTGGTCGACATGGCAGAACTCGCGTCGACACCTTCGGCCATCGCGGCCGCCAGCGGCGCATGCCGCGTCTGCATCTCCACGGCCCCGGGGGCGGCCGTCGGCATGCCTCCGGCACCGAGAAACCCAAACCCGAAGATGTTCGCGGCAATCTCCGGCGGAAACTCGGGATAGCGGATTTCAACTTCCTTGTAATCGGTGGTGAATCCCCCAATCAAATGTTGGAAGTGCCGCCAACGGTTCTCAAACTGCGACACCATCCGCGACTGATCGCGGTAGAACAGGTTCAGCCACTTCGGCCACTCGTGCGGCAGGTAAGCGTCCAGCGAGGCATCGTACAGGGTGGCCACCATCTCGGCAGCTACACGTTGGGCATCCGGCCCCGTAACGATAGCCGTCCATGTTTCCTGTTGGCCGGGCAGCAGCTTCGAGGTGAATCGCTCCCAAGCCACGTTGAGCTTCTTGTTCGTCCAGGGCACGTGAATCTGCACCGACTGGATGTAGGCCCGGTTTTCGCGAATCATCGTCACCCGAAGCGTGAAGCCACCCCGCATGCCTTCCGTGACCGGCAGGGTGACTTTCTCCTGGGTGACGCCGGGCCTGGTCCAGAAGGCTTTGAACACCTCGCCCTTTCGCTCGAACTCCACGTAAGCCTGGGCATCGTCGTAGCCGCTGCCCCACACGGCGACCAATTCCTCGCCAGGCTCTACCGTCGCTGCGCGCGGAGTCAGCAGGAAAGGAACTTTGATCTGAAGCTTCTCGGCCGCCGGGTCCAGCACGGTAATCGGCAGGCGAGCCTTGACGGGTTTGCCGAAGCGGTCCTTGGTTTCCAACACGGCCTGGTAGGCACCCTGGCCCAATTCAATCGATAGCTCCGCCGTCCCGCCTTCGCTGGTCTTGAACGACCGCTCGGCGACAACCTCGCCCAACGGCCAATTGGCCGGGTCGCTCAAATCCGCCGAACCGTTCTTGTCCTGGACCGCGCCATCGACCTGCTCAAACCGCCGCCCATACGTGCTGCGCTCAGGCAGAGCGGCCCGATGCACCTGCTCGGGCGATTGCAGGCGGTGAACCTTCACCGTGCCCTCGGCCGCGCGGCCTTCGCCGTCGAACGACTGGGTCTTGATCTTCACCTCAACCGGTTTCTCGGCCGTTTGCCAATCGTCGGCATCCATCGTCGCTTGCAGCGCCGTGTAGCCGACCCGAATGCGCCGCGAGGCCGAGCGGGTTTCGCCCGCACTGTCGGTCACGTGCGTGGTGACGTTGTAAACGAAGATCGGCTCGCTCTCCTCGGGCACGGTGCGGTCAGGCATGGCGTTGAACGTGATCTTGAACCGGCCCTCGCGATCGGTTTCGGCGGCACCGTGAGCGATTTCCTGCTCCGGTTGTTGCCAACTGTGCCACCAGTACCACCAGGGCGGGAACCGCACTTCGCGCACGACGCGGTAGCGGACCTTACCGCCATCGATCGGCGCGCCGGTGTACGCCTCGGCCTTGCCCGACAGTACAACGTCCTCACCCAACCGCGGCGCGTCGTCCGAGGGATCCAGGGAAACTTCGAACTTGGGCCGCTTGTATTCTTCCACAGCCACCCGGGCATACCCTTGAGGCCCATTGGCAACATTGATCACCATCTGGCCCGTCAGCCGGTCCGAAGGCGCCGTGAAACTGCCGCTGAACGTGCCGTATTCGTTGGTTTGATGCACCTGCCGCGCGATCTCCTTGCCGTTCACGTCGTTGAAGACCACCGTCACCTTCCGCCGGGCCAGCACTTCGTAATTGTGGTTGACGTGGTCAATGCTGTAGCTCAGACCTTTGTATTGGATGGACTGACCAGGCCGGTACAGCGCCCGATCCGTGAAGATCGTGGTTTGCTCATACGCGCCCGCCTTGGATGTTTCGGATGCGTAGTAGGTGTTTTCGGTCGTGATTTCCTGGTCGTTCCAGTTCACCTGGACGGCAAAATGGTTCTGGCGCTGGTTACCAAGCGGCACATGAAACAGGCCGTCGGCGTTGGTCTGCGTTTTGGGCCCCCGCACCCACTGGTTGGTCCGGTGATCGTAGTTCAAGATCTGCACGGCTGCGTCTTCAACCGGCTGGCCGCCGTCGGCAAGGGTCACCAAGCCGCCAATCGCCAAGCTGCCGTACTCGTGCCGAACAACCAGGGCCAACTCGCTGACCCAGACCCGCACGAAATGCAGCATGTTGTCGTTTGCCGAAAAATCATCGCGGTGACTGGCGATGAGGATGTAGTGGCCGGGTTTGAGGTCTTGCGGCGCCTGGAATGTGTGCGTGCGCTGCTTGTAATCGTCGGTAGCAGGGAGTTCGGCCGACCACGTCTTGACCGGCGTGAGCCGCATCAACTGCTGGTGGTTAACGCCGTTGTAAGTCCGAGCCCAGTCGACCTTCACCATCCGGAAATGGAGCCGGTCGATGTTGCGGTACGTGACCTCGATCAGCGGCCAGGGCGCGTTCCACACCCGTTCCGTCGCCACTTTGAACGTGCGATCTTCAATCTGCTCGATCAGGTTATGGCACAGCTTGCTCCCGGGGCTATCGGGATGCAGGTTCTTGCCCTGGGTGGCCACTTCGTGGGCATCGACGAGTTTTTCTTGGGATTGAAGCGATTGGCCCCAGTAATAGTAGGCCAGGCTGGCCAGGGCGTGATCGCGATGCCCTTGGGCAAACCGCTGGAGCGCGGCGATGTAGGCGTTATTTTTCGCCGGGCCGACGGCCTGATTGTTGCCAAAGGTTAACCGCTCCAAGTCGGCCGCCAGGTAGGCGCTGCGGTCCTTGTCGGCGGCGTGAAGCCGCAGCAACTCCTGGTACAGCTTGATCGCCTTGACGGTGAAGGAGTCGGCGTTGCCTTCAATCGTCCAGGCCAGGAATTCCTCCGGGGCCGCAAAGATCGGGCTATCGGCCTCCAGAACAAAGGTGTCCTCAGGCTGCGTGACGGCAGTTTCACCCAGGGTGTAGAAGGCGATCGCGTCGTACACCAGAAAATCGTACAGCGTCGGCCGATACGACGGCGGCATCGTCCCTTCGACCAGCAGGTCCTTGTACTCGGAAATCGGCGTTCCCTTCAGCACGTCGGCATTCGCGAGCGCCTGCTGGAACTGCCGGTCCGACTCCTGCACGATCCTCGGCAGCGACCAGGCAGTGACATCGTCGCCCGGGGCCGTTTGGGTTTCCGTCCGCTGCATAATCCGCCAGCGGTTCATCTGGAAATAGTGCCAGTACCAGTGCGCCAAAATGGCGTGCATTACTGGCTTCATCTCCTGCGGCGCGTCTTCAATCGCCTGCCGCATCCGCACGATCCGCTCTTCGGGTTTATTGCCTTGGATGTTGCCTTCCAGCACGATCTTGAAGCTCACGGCCCGGATCGCCTCCGCCCAAGCCTTATCTTGCTTGGCCGAGGCAATGATCGGATCGAGATGTTGGATGGCCGTTTTAGGTAAGCCCTTTTGCATCGCTTCGTCGACCTGCTTCCATTGCTCCGAACGGGTTTCTTCAGACAGATCATCTTCCGCACAGCCGACGAACGCTGTCACGGCGACCAATCCAACGGCAATCAAGCGGCGCACGATTGCATCTCCCGATTAAGCTGGGGGAATTACGGCCGAACACACCCGGCGTTATATCGCTCTGCCCAACATCCGGCCAACGCGGCAAATTTCGGTTCTGGGCCTTGGGACCGGACCTGGGGGCCTGACCTGGGCTGGTTTGCCAGCCGCCCCCCAACCAGCCGGCGACATGCGGAAACACTTACTGCAACAGAAGTTGCTGGCATATCGCGACTTTCGCGGCGGCGGGGCGCCATCGCTAAGACGCAGCCCAGGCCGGAATAGTTCCACCGATCGTGCTCTAAGTTCTCGCAGAACGAACCCGCGGCCGGCCTGGCAGCCCTGCTTGCGGTTCGCCCGGCGCTAGACCTGCGTGGTAAGATTCTCCTGGCACGGGTCGCGGGCCTCGCGCAAATGCAAACGCGATGAAGCCTTACCACCGGTGGTGCCTGGCGGCACGTTGCCCATGATACCTGGCGCCAGGAGCCCCCGGCGCGGCTCGCCCCAGCGTTCACGGCATTTACAGCCACTGTCAGGCTGAGCGTGCAATGGGCGCGCCGGCCCCGCCGGTTGCTGGTGGCACGCCGCTGCCAACGGCCGTTGATTCAAATCCCGCTTCTGCCGGAGTGGATGTGATGGGTTTTCCCCGCACGCGAATTCGTAAGCTGGTCTGGGTCTTCACAGCGCTGGTCCTGCTGGCCGGCGTGGTGACGGCCGCCGCCCTGCGCGATCGCTGGTGGCCCCGCGTCGCCGGGGGGACTGATGCAAACGGCGGGTCAGCGCCGGTCGCAACTCCCGTCAATCACGACCACGATCACGATCACGATCATGCCCACGACGATGCCAGCTCCATCGAACTGAGTGCTTGGGCCCTGCGGAACATTGGCTATGAACCGCTGACCGTGCAGCTTTCGGAATATGTCCGCACGGTGACGCTGCCGGCGATGGTGGTCGAACGGGCAGGCCGCTCGCAGATCCAGGTCACGGCTCCCATGGCCGGCGTGATCAGCCGCATCCATGTGGAAGCCGGCATGGCCGCGGAACCGGGCAGCCCTTTGTTCGAAATCCGCCTGATGCACGAAGAACTGGTTGCTGCGCAGCGGGAGTTTCTGCGCACGGCCGAGAGCCTGGACGTGGTCCGTCGCGAAATCTCCCGGCTCGAAAACGTGGCTGAAGGCGTGATTGCCGGCCGCCGCGTCCTCGAGCAGGATTACGAGCGGCAAAAGCTGGAAGCCTCACTCCGCGCTGAACGGCAGGCGTTGCTGTTGCATGGGCTGACCAGCGAGCAGGTGGAAGAAATCCTGCGCTCGCGGCAACTGCTCCAATCGCTCACGGTGAATGCCCCGGACCACGAACACGACGACGCACACGGCGCCTGTGCGGATGACCACCTGTTTCATGTGCAGCAACTTCCCGTGGTGGAAGGACAACACGTTGAGGCCGGTGAAACGCTGTGCGTGCTGGCCGATCATTGCGAACTGTACATCGAGGGCCGCGCGTACGAGGACGATGCCGATGCGTTGCGGCGCGCGCTGCGCGACGACCTGCCCGTGTCGGCCGTCCTGCTCAGCGGCGACAAGCAGGCCGAAGTGGTTCACAACCTGCGCCTGATGTATCTCTCCGACCAGATCGACCCGGTGTCGCGCGCCTTCCGCTTTTACATTCCCCTACCGAACGAGGTGTTGCTGGATCGGGTTTCCCCGCGAGGGCTGCGGTTCATCGAGTGGCGGTTCAAGCCCGGCCAGCGGATGGAACTGCGGGTGCCGGTGCAGCGGTGGAACGATCAGATTGTGCTGCCGGTCGATGCCGTGGTGGAAGACGGGGCCGAAACCTACGTCTACCAGCAAAACGGCGATCATTTCGACCGCGTGCCGGTCCACGTGGTGTACCGCGATCGGCAGTCGGTCGTGGTGGCCAACGACGGCGCGCTGTTCCCCGGCGATCTGATCGCGGGCCGGGGCGCATACCAGATGCACCTGGCGCTCAAGAACCAGGCGGGCGGCGGCATCGATCCCCACGCAGGGCATAACCACTAGGCCCAATGCCTTGGCAGTGCCCTAGTGGCAATCAGCCCACGGCCCAGGGGCACGTGGTTGGCTACCGGGGATCGCCCCCCGCACTCCGGCTGTTCAAAACGTCCGTTGTTCAAGGCCGCTTACTGGCCCGGGCGGATCGTCACGTAATACGCCAGCAGCAGGAAGGCAATCCCATACATCGGCCACGGTACTTGCCGCGCCTTGCCGGCAAAGACCTTCAGCAACGGGTAGGCGATAAAGCCCAGCGCGATGCCGTCGGAGATGGAGAAGAACAGCGGGATTCCCAGGACGACCAGGAAGGCCGGCACCGCTTCGCTGGGATCCTCCCAGGCGATAAACCGCACCTGGCTGAACATCATCGCTCCCACGTACACCAGGGCAGGCGCCGTCACCGGGAGATAACTGCCCACGGTCAGGATCAAAGGGCTGACGAGCAGGGCGAGCAGGAACAACACGGCGACGGTGATCGCGGTCCAACCCGTCCGTCCGCCGGCCTGCACCCCCGCCGCGCTCTCGACGAAGCACGTCACCGTGCTGGTTCCCAGCAGGGCGCCCAGCACCGTGCCGGTCGAATCGGCGATCATCGCCTGCTGGAGGCGGGGAATGCGCCCTTGCTTCATCAGTCCGGCTTGCTGGGTAACCGCCACGAGCGTCCCCATGGTGTCGAACACATCCATGAACAAGAAGACCGCGATGTAGGGCAGCGCGTGCATGGTGAAGACGCCGCTGAGATCGAAGGCAAAGGCAGCGCGGTGTTGGACGTCGGGCAGTCCAAAGACGCCGTCGAACCGCAGCTTGCCCAGGACCGTTGCCGTAATGATCGCAGCCACCACGCCCAGCAGGATCGCACCTGGCACTTTGCGCAGTACCAGAAGCAGCGTGGCACAGAGGCCCACGAAGAATACCGCCGTATCCGCCGTCAGCAGGCTGGCGGCATTGAGGGCCACCAGGGTGGGCGCGGCAGCTACCAGCCCTGCGTTCTTCAAGCCGATGAAGGCGATGAACAGGCCGATGCCGACGGCCACGCCGCTCCTCAGGCTCGGGCTCAAGGCTTCGAGGATGGCCGCTCGGACGCCAAAGATGCTGATCGCCACGAACAGCAACCCCGACACCAGCACGATGCCCAGCGCCGATTGCCAGGCGTTCTCATGGCCGGCGGCGGTGAGCGCCATGACCACGCTCACGAAGAAGAAATTCTGGCCCATTCCCGGCGCCAGGCCGATGGGCAGTCTGGCATACACGCCCATCAGGAACGTGGCTGCGGCGCTGGCCAACGCAGTTGCCAACAAGACGGCCCCCGGATCGAGCCCGGTTGGCTGGTCGTTGAAATCGCTGGACAACACCTGCGGTTGCACCACCAGGATGTAGGCCATTGCCAGAAAGGTGGTCAGGCCAGCGGTGATCTCGCGCGAAATGTTCGGCTGGGGGGACCGTTTCGCAACCGTCCGCGCGCCCGACCTTCTTGACGTGTCGGACGTGGGGGCGCGATCTTGCGGTTCTCGTTCGCTCACCGTTCCATCCCTGGGGGTTCAGCTTTCTTTCGCGTCGATATCGGCTTGCCGGAGGACATCAAGCGCGAGGCCCGCGTGGCCGCGGCCGCCATGCAGCCGAAAACGGCTTTGCCGCCTCAGTCGCCCGGCGATGTCTCGCGCGTGGGCAGCAGCCTGGCATCGCCCGGTTCAAAGGCCGTAGGCTGCGGCGTATCGGGCGTGATGCGTTTCCACGACGCCCCGTTCTCGCGGAACTTGCTGAAATCCTTCGCTTGATATGCGAACTCCAGAAACGGCGTGGGCCACGGCTTGCCCCCGGCCGCATGCGATTTCATGGCGGCCTCCAGCGCACCGCTGACCATCAGGGTCCGTTCCACGGGATACGGTGCCTGGCCCTCGATGAACAGATGCTGGATCGCGTGCGACAGCGCCTTGAACAGGCAGCGGTTGCCCCAGGGACCGTTGAAGATGGCCGTCGCCAGCGGTTCTGGGCGGCCCTTGATGCGCAGGGCGGCATTCCAGCGGTCCGACGAACTGCCGTTCTTGACCACGGCCGCCTTCAGCCCATCGCGATAGGTCACCAGCAGCACGTGGTTGCCGGGATTTTCGGCATCGGAGATCGGCAGCGGCCGACTGCCCACGCGCGGCCGCCGTTGCCGCTTGGCGCCCATGGCGCGTTCGGCATTCAAGGCGGCTTCGAGCAATGGACGCGAGAATCGGCCGTTGCGGTAAGCCGCCAGGTAGTCGTCGCCGGTTAGCAGTTGAACCTGGCTGATACCGCTTTCGCCGCCTGCCCGACCTTCGACGAGCGATTGCAGCACCTCCAGTCCGTGGAAATCGTAGGATTCCAGCCCGCCGCCGTGCACCACCAGGGCTTCCTCAATCTCGGCCCCCGGCGGTACCTCGATCATCGGGCGGCGTTCCCCCAGCGGAACCGAACTGCCGGCCAGCATGGGAAATTTCAGTTCGCGGGCCGTATCCACCATTTCCTTGGCCCAATCCCAGCGGTACGAGAGGTGCTTGTCGTTAAACACCGGCACGCCGCGACCGGCACGCCGCATTGGCGCCACGATCTGATCGAAGAACTCCTTGCGAGGGTACATCTTTTGGCGCAGATCGTTGATCGGGTAGTCGCCATGCTCGCCGATCAACAGCACGCCATCGACGGCCAACCGATCGGTGCCGCAACACATGGCTTCGTCGATCGTCTTGTACAGCGGAATCTGCAAACGCTGCGAAACCTCGCGCGCCATGTCGTTGGCCGGGAACTGGTCCGCATAGAACGAAACCACGTCGCACCCGGGATCGACCAGTTCGCCGCAAAACAGGTATGGCTGGAAAAAATTCTCCAGAATGTTGTAGGCGTGGGAGCGGAACCGCAACTCGGTGAACACGGCGGCAATCTTGGGGCGCTGCTGCCCGTTTCGCCGGGCGGGCGCTGCCTGCCCGGCAAGGACCGCCGAGGCAGAAAGGCACGTGGCCGCCGCGGCGGCCGACCCCACAAACGCGCGGCGGCTGATGCGGTTGCAACCACCAGGACGGGCAATCGGGTGCGAAGGCTCTGGCATGGCGGGCTCTCCAAATGGGGGGAGGGGACAGTATAAACGCCACCACGCCCACAAGCCAGAAAACCTGCACCACCGCCCGGAGTCGGCCCCTCCCATGGGCCGCCCAAACCGCTTCCCCCCAAAGTGTACTTAACCGTGTTCTTAACGTAGCGGCTGTGCCGGTTTTCCGTCGCGGCACGAGCCTCGGGCGTTTTGTCGGCCAAAGGGACGTATTCACGCTACCCCGGCATTGGGATAGGATGGAAAGCATGAACGGTCGTTCCCAGACCAGGCGATTCCACAAGCTGCGCGGTTGGATGCCGCGTCGGTGGGGCCGCCCAGACAACCCGAGCGGGTCTCGGTCCTCCAGTCCACGCGAACATTGCCGGCAGATGGTCGCCTTTGAGGCTCGGCTGCGCGGCGGTGTATCGCGGTGTTTCCTCAATTTGCCCCTTGGTTCAGCACGGTGTCCGCGACGTCGCATCCCAGCGCATCCCTGCCGCCCTCCCTGGAGGCTTACCTCCTGGGCCGCTTGGAGTACGACGTCGCCCTGGCACTGCAGAATCGGCTCGTGTACGAAGCGTCGGGCCGCAACGACGGCCAAATGGCATTGCTGCTGTGTGAGCACCCCAGCACGCTTACCGTGGGCCGCCGCGGGTCGCGTGCTCACATCGCCTTGACACCGCGGGAGTTGGCTAGCCGCAAATTGCCGGTCCGCTGGGTGAATCACGGCGGGGGGTGCCTCGTCCACAGCCCGGGGCAATTGGCGATCTACCCGATCATTCCCCTACAGTGGCATAACCTGGCCCTGGGCGAGTACGTGGTCCGATTGCGAACGGCCGTGCGGAGCGTGCTGGAAGAACTGCACGTACGCGTGTCGGACACGGCGGGTGGTCCCGCGGTGACCAGCTCCCATGGTTCCAATGGCGCAAATCGTGCAACCTCGAACGGTCAGGTGAACGCCGCAACGAACGGTCACGTCAATGGCCATACCTCGCCCGCCGATGGGCAGGCCGCGGCGGTGAACCACTCGGCCCTGCGATTGCCTGCCGGGCTGTGGGGACGGACCGGCCAGTTGGCGGCCTTTGCCGTGGCCGTGAAGCACGACATTACCTACCACGGGGCGTTCATCAACGTATGCCCCGATCTTGATGCCTTCCGCGGTGTCGCCAGTGACGCCGCGTTTGGCAGCCCGATGAGTTCCCTGGTCGCCGAACGGCAGCAACCTGTTAGAATGACGACCGTTCGCGAAGCGGTGGTTCGCCACCTGTGCCAGGTGATGGGTTGCCAACGCCACCACATACACACCGGGCACCCCTTGCTCCCGCAGATTGCCCACTCTGTTCGAGAATCCGCCCGTGTTGGATAGCCTCCCGATCATCAACCCCCAAATGCCGTCGAGCCAACCTGCCACCGTGGGCGATGGCCGCCTCCCCCGCTGGCTCAAGCGCAACGTGCCCAAGGGCAACGCCAACCATTTCACGGCCAACCTGCTCGACGAATTGCGGTTGGAAACGGTGTGCGATAACGCCCGCTGCCCCAACCGCATGGAGTGCTATTCGCAAAAGACGGCCACGTTCATGATCCTGGGCAACGTCTGCACGCGGCCCTGCGGCTTCTGCGCGGTGGCCAAGGGCAAGACGCAAGCCCTGGAGGCCGACGAACCGGAACGCGTCGCCGAAGCGGCCCGGCGTCTGGGCCTGAAGCACGTGGTCATTACGTCGGTCACGCGCGACGATTTGCCAGACGGCGGTGCCGACCACTACTACCGCACGGTGGTTGCCGTGCGCGAGGCGACGGGGGCGGCGGTGGAAGTTCTGACCCCCGATTTCATCCATTGCTCCGAGGCGCTCAACCGCGTGATCGAAGCGGCCCCCGAGGTGTTCAACCACAACACCGAAACGGTGCCCAGGCTATATCGCACCGTGCGGGGGCGCAAGTCCGACTACCGCTGGACGCTGGAACTGCTCCGCCGCGTGCGGGAAGCTAACCCGGCCATCCGCACCAAGAGTGGGCTGATGCTGGGGCTGGGTGAAACGCACGAAGAATTGTTCGACACGCTGGCCGACCTGCTGGAAGTTGGCTGCGAGATGCTCACGCTGGGCCAATACCTCCAGCCCTCTCCCGAGCACTTGCCGGTCGTCCGCTATATCCCGCCCGAAGAATTTGAATTCCTGGGGCGGGCCGCCAAGGCGATGGGCTTTGCCCAAGTGGCCAGCGGGCCGTTTGTGCGTTCCAGCTATCACGCGCGCGACATGGCCGAAGCATTTGTGGGATAGCGCCCCCCCTCCCCGGCATGACGCCTCGCATGGGCCGGACCGCCGCGGCCCCCGTTGCCGCGATGCTTTTCGCTGAAGTTTCCAACCGTTCGATGGCTGCCAGAAGGGGCCGTGGCGTTGTAAGGCCCGTTCTGCATCCCCTTTCTACGCTTCTACGCTCCGCAGGTGATGATGTCTGCCAAACGTTCCAAGGCCAAAGCTGCGCGGCGGACATCGGTTCCGCCGGATGATGCAGCGGAAAACGGCTCCAACGGCCCCGATGAGCCACCGCCAACGCGGCGCGGCGCTGGCGCAGCAGACCGCGGCGCTGGCACAGTGGGCCGC
>CAZEEG010000111.1:0-13989 GCA_964511065.1 uncultured Pirellulales bacterium
TGTTCGTGTTTTCGATGACGATGCTGGTGAGCGTCAGCAACTTCGTGCTGCTGTTTGTGTTCTGGGAAGCGGTCGGCGTTTGCAGTTACTTGTTGATTGGGTTCTGGTTCGAGAAGCCCGAGGCCGCCGCGGCCGGCAAGAAAGCGTTCATGGTGAACCGCGTGGGCGACTTCGCCTTCACGCTGGGCGTATTCTTGATCTGGACAACCTTCGGCACGCTGGACTTTCACGACCGCCCCGTTGCCACCGCCACCGAAGCTGTGACGGCCACGGAGGCAGCGACGGCCGCAGCCGAAACCGAACCTGAAACCAGCCCTGCCACCTCGGCCGCCTTTGGTGTGCTGGGCCAGCATTACCTGAGCAATGGCTATGCCGATGTCAACGAGACGACCGGCAAACCGAGCCAGGGCGTGTTGCTGGCGATCTGCTTGCTGTTGTTCGCCGGGGCCTGCGGTAAAAGCGCGCAGTTCCCGCTGCATGTCTGGTTGCCCGACGCGATGGAAGGCCCCACGCCGGTCAGCGCGTTGATTCACGCGGCCACGATGGTCACGGCCGGCGTGTACCTCGTCGCCCGCACGGCACCGCTGTTTCTGGAGTCGGGCTCGGCGTTTTACGTGGTGGCGATCATCGGCGGTCTGACCGCGTTTTTCTCCGCGATCATCGCCGTCACCCAAACCGATCTGAAACGGGTGCTGGCCTATTCCACCGTGAGCCAGTTGGGCTACATGTTCCTCGCACTGGGAACCTGCACGCTGGCGGGTTTCACGGCGGGCATGTTCCACCTGTTCACCCACGCCGCCTTCAAAGCCCTGTTGTTCCTCGGCGCCGGTAGCGTGATGCACGCCATGGGTGGTGTGATCGACATGCGGCACTTCGGCGGCTTGCGACGCTTGATGCCGTACACGCACTGGACCTTCCTGGCCGGCGGCCTGGCCCTGGCCGGCCTGGCGCCGTTTGCCGGATTCTGGAGCAAGGATGCCATCCTCAGTGCCGCGTACGAAGGACATCCCGGCGGGGTGAATTGGGTCTTTGAAGTGCTGTACTGGATGGGGACGTTCGCCGCCCTGCTCACGGCGTTTTACACCTTCCGCGCGTTCTTCCGGACGTTCTACGGCGAGGAAGTCATTCCGCCCGAGGCCGGGCATCATGCCCACGAGTCGCCTAAGGTGATGGTCGTGCCGCTGGTGATCCTGGCGGTGCTGGCGGTTGGGGCGGGCTTCATGGGGCATTCCTTTGCCGAGTTGTTGGGCCGCACGCCGTCGCTCTCGTACTCGGGCATCCGGGCCACGGGTCCGGCCGAGCAGTTCCACATAAGCGTGGCCGTGGCAAGCACGCTGGTGGCCGTGACGGGCATTGGCCTGGCGGCGCTGTTGTACCTGCGGGGCGGCCAGATGCTTGCGTCGCTGACGGCGGTGGCCCGCTCCCTGTACCTGTATCAGCTCAGCTACGGCAAATTCTTTGTCGACCAGCTTTACACCCTGCTGGTGATTGCGCCGTTGTGGGTGCTGGCTTACCTGTTCGCGTTCCTCGATCGGCTGCTGGTCGATGGGCTGGTGAACCTGGTGGGCTGGATTCCCCGTGCGGTGGGCAGCCTGTTGCGGCCGCTTCAGATTGGGCTGGTGCAGTTCTATGCCTTGGCCATGGTGCTGGGCGTGTTGGTCTTGATCGGTAGCTTGTTGTGGTGAGGCGCGAATGTCGTCCCTGTTGCTGGTGATTGTCTTTCTGCCGCTGGTCGGCGCCGCCATGCTCTGGGCCATGCCAGAAGCAGGCCGCGGTCCTTCGCGCACCATCGCCCTGGTGTTTACGGTGCTGACGCTGGCGCTGACGATCATCCTGGTCAGCCAATATGAGCCCGGCGCCGATAACCGCAGCGGTATCTACCGGGCCGATGCGCCCCAAACGGCCGCGCCCGACGAATTCGCCGAAAGCGACTTCAACTGGCTGACCTCGGTATCGTCTGGCCTGAACATCCGGTTTTCGTTCGGGCTCGATGGCCTCAGCCTGTGGATGTTCGCCCTGACCAGTTTGTTGATGGTGACCTCGGTGCTGGTCAGTTGGGAATCGATCAAAGACCAGGCACCCGGCTTCTACGCGCTGCTGCTGTTGCTGCATACAGGCATGCTGGGCGTGTTCGCCGCCCGCGATATCCTGCTGTTCTACGTGTTCTTTGAGTTCACGTTGATCCCGCTGTTCTTTGTGATCGGCATCTGGGGGTACGAGCAGAAGCGGTATGCGGCGATCAAGTTTTTCCTGTATACGCTGGCCGGCAGCGTGCTCACGTTCCTAGGTCTGCTGGCCATCGTGCTGCTGGTGTACTTCGGCCAGGATCCCGAGAGTGGGCGGCAGCTCACATTCTCCATCTACGAACTGAAACAATACCTGGCGGCCAATCCGCTCGATCCTTCGATCCAGCTTGCGATCTTCCTGGCGTTGTTTATCGGTTTTGCGGTGAAGGTGCCGCTGTTTCCGCTGCATACCTGGCTTCCCCTGGCGCACGTGCAAGCGCCAACGGCCGGTTCGGTACTGCTGGCGGGCGTACTGCTGAAGATCGGCACGTACGGCTTTGTGCGGTTCAGCCTGCCGATGCTGCCCGACGCCACGGCCACCGCCATGCCCTGGATTCTGGGGCTCTCGGCCGCCGGCATTGTGTACGGGGCCCTCGTGGCCCTGGCCCAAAGCGATATGAAGCGGCTGATCGCCTATTCCAGCGTGAGCCACATGGGCTTCTGCATGCTCGGCCTGTTCGCCTTGAATCAGTTGGGCATGGAAGGCGGCGTGCTGCAAATGATCAACCACGGGATTTCCACCGGCGGCCTGTTCGCCATCGTGGGCATGATCTACGAACGGTACCACACCCGCGAAATTCGCGAGTACGGCGGCCTGGCCAAGCGGACGCCCATCCTGGCGTTCTTCATGCTGCTGTTTACGTTTTCGAGCATCGGCCTGCCGGGCCTGAACGGCTTCGCCGGCGAACTGCTGCTGCTGACCGGCATGTTCCAGCGCGGGTTTACCGACACCAGCAGTATCGGCCCCGAACTGCGGGTGATTGCCGTGGTGGCCGTGAGCGGGGTGGTGCTGGGAGCCTGGTACATGCTGTACCTGGTGCAGCGGATCTTCTTCGGCGAACTGAAAGAGCCCGTCGTCAGCGATCCTCACGGCGATGAACATCACGATCACGTGGTGCGCGACCTGTCGCTGCGGGAGGTGGCAGCCCTGGCTCCGCTGGGAGTGTTTATCTTCTGGATCGGCGTGTTCCCCGAGTTCTTCCTGAACCGGATGAGCGACACGCTCGACCCGATCGCCCAGCGGCTCGATGCCTACGTAGAAACCGTCTACGCGCCGCAGGACTCGACCACAACCACGGCCCAAGGGGCAGCATCACCATCCGCAGTACCACAAATCGCAGCGCCGCAAGCCGACATGCCGGCCACGGCCACAACCGCAACCGAGGCGGCACCTGCGGCCCCGGCTTCGGCGGCGCCAGGATCGCCGCTGCCGGCCACCACACCAGGCACGCCGGCCGAAGAACAGGCGCCCTCGTACGATCCTTCGCAGCCCGACGATCCGGCCGCGGCAACCTCGCTCCACACGATCGAGCGGTTACCCGGTTCACGCGCCGTGGCCCAGATTACGGCAATGGTTCAAGGAGACATGCCGGAGAACCGCCAACTGGCAACCGCACTCCTGGCCCATAAATTACGAACAGGCAGCACCCACTAGCCGCTGGGGAAACAGCCCAAGATGCCGCGGTGGCAAGTACCGGAGACCACAAGATTCTCGCATAGCACGGTGGCCCCGTAACGAGGCCCACCACGAGCAAGGCTTGCCGGCAACCAGGTTTGCCAACAGCCAGACCTGGCGTGATCCAGATCGAGTGGTTCATCGCGTGGTTCGCCGGGCAGGCAGCGCAGTCCTACCAGAAGTCTCAAACCTTTATCCGACCCGGAACGGACGTGACTCCAGACTATATCTCACCCACCGTGTTCCAGTGGCTGCTGCCCGAGATCGTGGTAGCCGCTGCGGCAACGCTGATCCTGGTCCTGGCGGCCTTCGTGCGCGGAAGTACCGTCTGGTGGTGGCTGGCCGGCGCTGCGCTGGTGGCTGCCGCGGTGCTGCTGGGAGGGCAGACTCCCCGCTCGGCCAACCTGGGGCCGGTCGCTGCCGATTCGCTGGCGATCTATTTCCGGTATACCACGCTGGCCCTGGGCGGCCTGTTCCTGATGGTTTACGCCCGGGCCTCGCATCCGGCGCAGTCGGGCGAGATCGTGGCCATGCTGTTGTACATGGTGTGCGGTACGATGCTGACCGCCGGCAGCGACGAACTGGTGCTGCTGTTCCTGGGGTTGGAACTGGTTTCCATCCCCACCTACATCCTGCTGTACCTGGGCCGGCACGATGCCGCCAGCCAGGAGTCCACCGCGAAGTATTTCTTCTTGAGCATTCTGTCGTCGGCCGTGCTGCTGTACGGCTTGAGCTTTCTGTATGGCGTCACGGGCAGCACCCAGTTGACCACCATTGCCGAAACACTCCGCAGCCAGGCGGCCGACCAGGCCAGTTGGCGCCTGCTGGGCGGACTGGCGCTGGTGCTGATCTTCGCCGGCCTGGGCTTCCGCATTGCGGCGGTGCCGTTCCACTTCTACGCGCCGGATGTGTACCAGGGCACCACCAACAGCAATGCGGCCATGCTGGCCGTGATTCCCAAGGTGGTGGGTTTTGCCGCCTTGATCCGAGTGACCACGCTGGCCATGCCAACCCTGGAAACCTACGGATGGCGGTTGGCCTTGATCCTCGCACTGCTGACGATGACGGTCGGCAACGTGCTGGCCCTCTGGCAAGATAACCTGCGGCGGCTGTTTGCGTACTCGTCGATTGCCAATGCCGGTTACATATTGATTGGGATAGCCTCGGCGTTTGCCGTGAATCTTCAGACCGGCACGCCCGGCGCCCTCAACGGCGTCGATGCCGCCGTGTTCTTCCTGGTGGTCTATTCGCTGGCGACGATCGGAACCTTTGCGGTCTTTAGCTGGTTGGGCAGCCGCCAGAAACCGGTCGAACACGTGGACGATCTGCTGGGCGTCGGCCGGACCCATCCCATCAGCGGTATCATGCTGGCCGTATTCATGTTCAGCCTGGCCGGCATTCCGCCGCTGGCCGGATTCTGGGGCAAGTTCGAGGTGTTCTTCGCCGCGCTGGGCGTTCGCGAGGCCCAAGACGCCTCCGTGGCAGGGCTCGGTAACTGGTTTGTGTTCCTGGCCATCGCCGGCGTGTTGAACGCCGCCATTGCCGCGGCTTACTACCTCCGCATTATCGGCAAGGTTTATTTCCATTCGCCCAAGGCCACGCCGAAGGCCGAGGGCGGCTCCGCGGCCTTTGCCGCAGCGATGGTGGCCGCGGTGCTCACCGTGGTGATCGGCATCGCGCCCGGCCCGCTGCTCAATCAGGCCGATGCCGTGCTGACTCCGGTGCAGCCGGACGAAGCAGCCCCGCAAGCCGCATCACCCGCAGCGGCCCCCGCGCAGCCAGCCGCGCATGCCGAGCAGCCAGCCGCGCATGCCGAGGTGCGGCCGCCGGCCGAGCTCGCCGCTACCCTGCCGCAGCGGTAGCGCGCCCCCGGGCGGGGGAGCGGGCAGCGGTTCCGCATTCAGGTCGGGCAACCGCAGGAAATCCCATGTTCGAGCCTGATCCAAGCGGCTCACCTCCGTTGCCATCGCCGGTTCGGCCGCCCCGCATTGATCGTGCGCTACACCCGCCGCGGTTCTTTTCGTGGCGAATGGTCGCCATCGTGGCCGGCGTGCTGCTCCTATTGGGAACCATTGCCGGCTTCTGGTATCAAGCCCGCACGGCCCCGCGTCGCGCCGCGGCCATTGTGATCGCGGCGGGCGGCAAAGTCCGCTACGCCCACGACAACCCGGCCACGCAAACTATCGTAGCGGTGGAACTGACGGGACCGGAAGTCCGCGACGAACTGCTTGCCGCGTTGGCGCCGTGGTCGTACCACCTGCCTGACGTGCGCAGCCTCGACCTTCGCCATGCGGCTATCACTGACAATGGTCTTGCCGCACTGGCCGGGGCGGATATCCAAACACTTCGCCTGGATGGCACGGCTGTGACCGACGCAGGGTTGCCCTATCTGGCCGACCTGCCCAACCTGGAAAGCCTGTCGCTGCAGAATACGGCGGTGAGCGATGCCGGGCTCAAGGCGCTGGTGCCGTTGCCCCGCCTCCAGATGTTGTATCTTTCCGGCTCGCAGGTTAGCCCCGCGGGCCTGCGGAACCTGGCGGATTGCCACGCGCTGCAATACGTTCAAGTGGAAGCCCGGCAGGCCGACCCGGCCGCGATCGAGCAACTAAAGTCGCAGCGGCCGGGACTGATCGTGAGCACGCCGCCCTAGAATGCCCGCTTACCGCCTCCATGGTGCGGTACCGTTGCCGCTGCGGCGGCATCCCACCAGCAGCCAACGGTCGTTGTACTTTTGCAGTCGAATGACCAGCGGTACCGGACCGATGGTGGTGTAGATGGTATCGGGGGTCGGTTCGATCAACGTGATCCGGGCGATCACTTCCACCGTGGCCATCGGCGGCGCAACGGCTTCGCTGATCTCCACCTTCATATCGCTCATCGAAACTTCGGCCTTGCCGAAGCGAGGGACGTAGGTTTCAGCCAGCGCGCGAAGTTCGTCGGCGTCGGGTGCGATCATCGCCATCAGTTCGGCATCGCGGTCGGCCTTCAGGTGGCCCGCGGCCGTTTGAACCGTAAAGGCTACCTGCTCCCGCTCGGTCACCACAAGCCACTCAAACAGCCAGCACAGCAGGGTCGCCACCAGAGCGATCACGGCACCCACCGCGAACGAGCGCTGCCCGGTTTGCCGGAAGGCGACCGCCAGCAGCACGGCGGCCAGCCCACCCACGATCAGCACCAGCCACGCATCTTCGGCAAGATTCATTATTGTGCCGTTGCCCTATGCACAAATCATGGAAAGGACGCCACGGCCGCGGATGGGCCAGGCATTCATCATGTGCCGACTCCGGGGCCGGATTCCGGGTGTCTGCCGTGCCAGGGGCCGCCATCCGCCGGCCCGTGCGTTGCCGCGCCGCCTCGGCGCGGCCGCAGGGCCACGTAGGCCAGGGTGGTTACAACCGCAGCGGCGGCGACAACCAGGCCGGCGATGATCGCCACATCGCGCCGCCGCTCGAGTTCGCGGGGCATGTCGCGCGCCACGCGACCCGTTTCGACCATCTCCTGCTGCCAGAGCGAAGTGCGCACTTCGGCCCTGGTTTTCAAACCCGACGAGCGCACGGCAATCTTCGGCAGCGTGAAGATCGCCACGGCCAGGAAAATCATCCCGCCCGCGATCAGACTCAACCGCAGCACGAACCCTTCCTTGGTCCGGTGCTGCTGGTGACTGCTCACTGGCCGCGCAGACTCCTCTCCGCCGGAGGTCGATCCTGTCAAGTCGTGCAGTGAATGGTCGTTGCTCGGCGACATGCAACCAGGTGGTGGGCGGATCATGCGGACAGCCAACGCAACACGGGCGGCAAATCATTATACTCGATGCGCCGCCCGCGCTCATGCCTTCCGTTACGACGCAGTTGGCACGGTTCAGGTTCCAAAACATCTCAAGCACATGCAGCCCCTCTAACCATGAATCGTCAAGCAGCCTACGAATTAATGTGCGAGTACACGCAAAGCGACAGCCTCCGCAAACACATGCTCGCGGTCGAAGCCGCCATGCGGGCGTATGCCCAGCGGTTTGACGAAGATGTTGAGAAGTGGGGTATCGTGGGCCTGCTGCACGACTTCGACTACGAACGCTGGCCCAATCCGCCCGACCACCCGCTCCAAGGAGCCGCCATCCTGGCCGAGCGGGGTTATCCCGAGGATGTGATCTACGCCATCAAGTCGCACGCCGATTACCTGCCCGACTGCCCCCGCCTTTCGCCGCTGGACAAGACCCTGTATGCCTGCGACGAGTTGGCCGGCTTCATCACCGCAACGGCCTTGGTGCGGCCCGAGGGTATCCGCGGGATGAAGCCATCGAGCGTCAGGAAAAAGATGAAGCAGAAAAGCTTTGCCGCCGCCGTGAACCGCGACGATATCATCCAGGGGGCGGCCGACCTGGGCGTGGATCTCGATGAACACATTCAATTTGTGATCGACGCCATGGCGGCCCGGGCCGAAGAACTAGGGCTGCTTCGCTAAAGATACCCTGGTTCTGCGCCGGCATGACAGCACCGGCCGCACCTGCTGATCTTGTGTTGCTGGTGGCATTTGCTTATGGATCGCTTCGCCGCGAAATCGGGCTCCACCCGCCGTGCGCGCAAGCCGCGCCGCGGGTCTGTGTCGTATCACGTCGCCAGGACCGCCGTGCTGTCGCTCGTCCCACGTTTCCTGCGCCAGCTTGCTTGCTGCCCGAGGGCATCGGGCACGCGGAGCCATGCGCCGTGGCTGCTGGCGCTGACGGTACTGGTGGCGTACGGCGGATGCTTGTTCGGCCGCCGCGACGGGCCGGTCCCTGCCGACTTGATGCGCAGCCGGCAGCTTACCCTCCGGGGTGTCCGGGCCTTGGAACGGGGCCAATCGGCCGATGCCGAAAAGCTGCTCCGCGAAGCCGTGACGTCGTACCCGGTCGATCCGGAAGCCCGCCGGCAATATGCAGCCGCGCTGTGGCAGGCCGGCAAGCAGAAACAGGCACTCAACCAAATCGGCTGGGCCCTCCAAATGGCTGCCGACGACCCGACGCTGCACCTGACCCGCAGCCAATACCTGCTGGAATTGGGCAATCTGCGTGCGGCGCTGGCTTCCGCCCAACGGGCGATCGATCTGGATCCTAACCTGGGCGATGCCTGGGCGATGCGGGCCCGCGTGCATCGCCGCCGCGGCAACCTGGCCGGTGCCCTGGCCGACTACCACCGGTCGCTGGGCGTGAATCCCCAGGATCGGGCCATCCTGCAGGAACTGGCCTCGCTTCACTGGTCGCAAGCCATCGCCGACCACGATCAACAAAAACACCTGCAACAGGCGGCCGCCGCGCTCAACGTGTTGCTGGAAACCTATGCCCAAGGCGAAGAACCATACGATGTGCTGTTGATGGCGGGGCAGATTCAATCGCAGTTGGGAAAGCTGGACGTGGCTCGCCCCCTGCTCGCCGCCGCTTGCGAACGCGCCCCGGACAGCGTCGAAGCCCGCTATCACCTGGCTCAAGTCGAGTTGAGCTCGGGCCGCACCGTGGAGGCGCTGCGGCACGTCCGGGCCGGCTTGCACGTGGACCCCAACCACCAGCCAAGCCTGCAACTACTCGACGAAGTGCAATCGCTCCTGGCGCAACTGCACGGTGTGCGACCGCGCAATTATTGATGCCATTGATCGATGGCGGTGATGGATACCAGCGCCGCGCATCTTCGCTGGCTTTCTTGTCTGCCCGCCGGATTGCGGCCGAGTGTGTTGCCAGACAGCAGGCTTGCGGCGACGCTCGTGCAACGACCGGACATCTGCGGCCTAACCGTCACGGGCCGCTGGATAACTTCCCTTCCAGGTCGGCGATGGCCTTGCGGATCCGGTCTGGCAGCGGGCGCGACCGGCCCGCCGCGTAATCATAGTAGACCACGGTTGCCTTGCCCTCGGCGGCCAATTGCTGTTGCGACATGCTGAACACCGCATGCTCCATCGTGATGCTGGAATTGCCTACCCGGCTGGTTCGGGCTCCAACCATCACGGTGTCGGGGAAGACCACGGGCCGGCGATAATCGCAACTGGCCGCAGCCAGGATCAAGTCGGCCTTGGTTGGCAGCGTGGCAGGTGGCACGGCCGTTGATCCCTCGCCGCCCTGCCCATACAGCCCCACCTGCGAGCAATACGCGATCCGCGAGGATTCGATCCAGCGGAAGAACACGATGTTATTCACATGACCGAACGCGTCCTGATCGCCCCATTGGACGGGAATCGCCACCAGCACCGGGTAGGCTTCCATGCCTGGCGGAACCTTCGTTGGCGACGCCAGCCCGATGGAGATTCCGTAACCGGCCGTTCCCTGGTGTTGACCTGACTGCTGCGCTTCGCCGCCAGAAGGTGTTTCGCTTGCCATACCTCAAACGCTCGCTACCTCGCCATCGGTTCCATGCCAGTGACGCGCCCAGCAGTGTAGCACGGATGTTACCGCGGAGGATGGAGGAAGAAACGCAGCACCATCAGGGCAAGATGCCGTGCCAACCACAGCAAGGTGGGGCAACGGTCCCTGGCGGCATCCATTCCCGGCGGCTAGTTCCGCCACAAGTAATGCCACTGGTAGGTGAGCTCCTTGGACTTGCCCGGTTCGAGTTCCACCTTCCAGGTGATGCGGCTGATGCCGTTGAGGTGGTGCCACCAGTGGGGCCACGAGTACCAGCTCCACCAGTAGGGATAGCCGGCCTCGCTCCAGAACTCGTCGCGGGCGTTCAGCCGCCTGATCTGGCCACCTTCTGCTTCATCGGCGGTGCCAAGAACCAGGCGTTCGACTTCGACGGTGACTTTCTCGCGGCGAAAATTGGTAAGCGCGATCGTGCCGCTAACATTGAGCTGATCGAACGTCTGGTCGCCCCATTTCGCGGCGGCAGCCATACGGTTCAACTCCTCTTCGCTCTTATGCGCGGCAATATCCACGGCCGTGGTAATCTCCAGGTCGGTCCGCGAGCCAGGGCCAGCGTACGTCATCATGCCTTGCCCCAGCACGTGGCCGTCTTTCACGATCAAGGCCGGGGCGGTTGTCAACGGATGCTGGCTGCGGTTCGTCAGCCGGATGCTGTGTTTCACCTTGGGCTGATGAAACAACTGCGCCAACTCGGCCTGCTGCTGCGTGTTGAAGTGGCGGCGAATCTCCATTGGCGGAACCATCGGCAACCGCAACGTGAACAGGTCTTCGTACGGCAATTCATACCGCGCGACGGGTACCACCATCCGCTCGCCCTTGCGCAGCGACACGTTCTCAATCGTAAAGATGAACAGGTCCTCCTGCTGTTGACCTTGCAGTTCAGGCCCCAGGTCAGCGCCGGCATCAACCGCCGCGGGCTGCTGCACGATGCGGTGCTCACCCATGCGTGCCACCTGCGTCATCATGGCGTTGGAGAGGGCATAGGCTGTCTGCGACGGCTCCTGAAAATACTGCGACAGCGACGGCACGCTGCCCAAGGCGAGCGGATCGCGGGTTTCCTTGAAATAAAAGCTCGGCACTCCGATCACCAGGTGCGCGGTCACGCCGGAAAGATCGGCCAGTTCGTTCAACAGCGTGGCCTGTAGTTCCACCTGCGCCGTGCCTTGCGCGGCCAGCGTGATGCGGTAGTTGGGAATCCAACGAATCCCACGTTGCAGGTACATCATGCCCACGTTGGCCATGGCCGATGGATCATCGCCATCGCGATTCAGTTGCAGCGTGAGAACGTGCCGCGGTTCCTGCAGGCTGGTCTTGAGCTTGGGTTCGTCAAGAAAGGTCACATCGGAAATGCTATCGATGGGCAACACCCGCAGGCCTTGTGTGGTTCGCACCAACAGCAGGGACCCTTTCTCGGCGGCCGGTGGCGTTCCCTGGTGCGGCCCGCCCGTGGCCAATAGTTCTTCGCTGGTGCGGACCGGAACGACTTCGATAATGCCTTCCACGCGCTCAGAACCAAACCGGAGCGACACCCTGGCTCCGGCATTTGCCTCCAACAGTTCGCGCTGGGTCAGCGCCGTGCGCTGCACCACGACCATCTGTTGACTCGCCGTGACGCTCGCCAGTTGCGCACCTTCGCCCCGAACATAAGGCCAGAACGTGCCCAGCACGGGGCTGGGAAGTTGATCCAGGTGGATACGGCCTGCATCGTCGCTGGGCAGCGTGCCCTCATGCAACAGCAGCGTGTGACCGTCTTTGAAGACGGTGACTTCCTGGATCGGCAAGCGACGGAGCGTGCTTTGATCGATGATGCCGGGGGCCCCCGCGACATCGCCCGCTGCACCGCCTGCATCAGCAATAGCGGTGGCCCGGGCAGGCCTCCCGGCGATACCGTGTGCGGCTTCCGCGGAACCTTCCGGCGCCGGGGCCATTTCAGCCTGCGCGGTGCAAGCCGCCAGCGCCAACAAACCGACCAGCAGCAGCGCCAGCGCGCCCGGGCAGCGTACTCGACAGCGCCGCCGTTGGAAGGCCGGGCGCCTGCTCCGGCGGACCGTGTGAGGTGCCCGCAGGCAGCGACCAATGTGGGCGATTCGACGGAAGCCGGATGATCGGCGAGCCTGGATAGCCATACGAGTCTCCTTCCTGGCGAGTCGCGATCGTGATCCAGGCTCCAGTGGGCGGCCTGGCATCTTCTCCGCGCAGTCTATCGCGCTGCGGCTGCGCGCCGCGCAAAGGGTTTGTAACATTCGGCCCTGCCAAGAATTCGCCATGCGCCACCGCTGCGCAAGTACGACACCGGTCGTAGTTACACACCGTTTGCGCTCCGGGTTCGGTCCAACCGATACGATTGCCAGCGCTGGCGGATTCTCTCAGGCAACGAACCGACCGTCCAAAGGAGCATGCGATGCGAACCTATCGACTCGCCCTGTTGATGCTGGCCGTATCGGCCGCCGTGGCCATGGTTGCGGAGCGGATGAGAGCCGAACCGGTCGTGCCCGAAGCTGGCGGCAAAGCGCCCCCGGCCGCCGAGAACCAAGCCAAACAGCCGTTTACAGAATCAGGGGCCACCGCGAGCACGGCCACTGCATCACCGGGCGGTTCTCTCATTGCCCACTACCGCCGTCTGGGCCCGCATGGGCTGGCACAACTGCTGGAAGAATTTGATTCGCTGCATGGGGAGCTGGCCGCCGCGAGCGAAGACCCATTCGACCCCGCCTTCGACGATCTTCAACAGCGGATCGTACAACTTGAGCAACTGATCGATGCCGTGGGCGGCCAGCGTTATTGCACAGCCTCACGGTTATTCTGGTACACCGACTGGGACGATGCCTTGAAGGCCGCGCAAGCGTCGGGCAGGCCCATCCTGAGCCTGCGCATGCTCGGCCTGCTCACCGAGGAACTGAGCTGCGCCAATAGCCGTTTCTTCCGCACCACGCTGTATGCCAACCGTGAAATTTCGGCCTATCTCCGCGAGCACTTCATCCTGCACTGGCGCAGCGTGCGGCCCGTGCCGAAGGTGACCATCGACTTTGGCAACGGCCGGAAACTGGTTCGCACCGTTACCGGTAACAGCGCCCATTATGTGGTCGCTTCGACCGGCGAAGTGGTCGATGCGTTGCCAGGGTTATACGGCCCGGCGGCATTCCTGGAGAAACTGCAAACCGCCGAAGCCGCGGCGGTAGCGCTGGCGAAGGTGCCATCGGCCCATCGTCCGGCCCAAATCCAGCAGTATCACCGGCAGAGGCTCGCGGCACTGGACGCCGCCTGGAAGGCGGAGCTGGTCCAGCTTGGGCGCACGTCAGAAGGTCAGCCTGTCCCTGGTCGTGCCGAAAACACCACCCCCGGGCCAGCTCAGGAGCTGAACCCGCCTCCGGCCCGGGCGGCAACCGCCGTGGCCGTCCCCAAGGCGTTCATTGAGATGCCGCTGGTGGCTGCGATCACGCCGCCGGTCCCTTTGCCCGAAGAAGTCGACGACTCGCTCTGGGACAAGATCGCCTGGCGGCACATAACCGAGACCGAGTTGGATCAAGCTAGCGAAATGTTGATCCGCCGCCAAACTCCCATGGCGGCCAGGGCGTCTGGCCTGGCGGAGACTAAGGCACGGCAGGAATCGCCGCTGCTGCGGATGCTGGCCAAGCTGCGCACGTCGATCGCGCTCGATACGGTGCGCAACGAATACCTGTTGCACCGGCAGATTCACCAGTGGTTTATCAATAGCGAAGCGCCAGACGATTTAGAGACGCTCAACGAACGCGTGTATGCTGAGTTGTTCCTCACACCCAGCAGCGACCCGTGGTTGGGGTTGGTCGTACCTGATACGTACACAGCCATCGAAAATGACGGTATCACCTTTGAATAACGCCGGGTGA
>CAZEEG010000111.1:14089-18015 GCA_964511065.1 uncultured Pirellulales bacterium
TAGGCTTCGTCGGCCTGTTCCAGCGGAAAGCGGTGCGTGATGATGTACGTAGGATCGAAACCCGGCTGACCGTTACCCTGCACGCGCTGGGCCAGTTGCTGCATATAGGTATGGACGTGGGTTTGGCCCATGGCCATCCGCAACCCCTTGGCAAATGCGGCCCCCAGCGGCACCTTATCGGGAAATCCGCCGTAAACACCCGGTATTGAAACCGTGCCTCCTTTGCGGCAAGCATAGATGGCCTGCCGCAGAGCATGGATGCGGTCGGTGGTCAAGTACATGGCGTGCTTAACGCGGTCGTAGATCGCATCGATGGAGGTTCCATGTGCTTCCAGCCCCACCGCGTCGATACATGCGTCTGGGCCCATGCCGGAAGTCGCGTCGCGCAGCGCTTCCACGACATCCGTTTCGTCGAAGTTGATCGTTTCTGCCTTGCCATGAGTGCGGGCTTTCTCCAGCCGCATCGGTACGTGGTCAATCGCAATCACCTGCTCGGCCCCCAACCACCAGGCCGCCTGAATGGCGAATTGCCCCACGGGTCCGCATCCCCATACCGCCACGGTATCGCCGGGCTGGATGCTGCAGTTCTCGGCCGCCATAAAGCCGGTAGGCAGAATATCGGAAAGAAACAGCGCCTGCTCGTCGCTCAGGCCTTCGGGAACCTTGAACGGACCAACGTCCGCATAAGGTACCCGCACGTACTGGGCCTGGCCGCCAGCATAGCCGCCATACAAATGGGAGTATCCGAACAGGCCCGAGCCCGAATAGCCGTAGACCTTTTCGGCCATGTGGGCGTTGGGATTGGAGTTGTCGCACAGCGACCACATCTTGCGGGTACAGAAGAAGCAGTTGCCGCAGGAAATGGTAAACGGTACCACCACGCGGTCGCCGACGTTCAGGTTATGAACGGCCGGGCCGAGTTCGACCACTTGGCCCATGAATTCATGACCCAGGATATCCCCTTTTTTCATGGTGGGGATCACACCGTCGTACAGGTGAAGGTCTGAGCCGCAGATCGCCGTACGGGTCACCTTGATGATGGCGTCGCGCGGATTGAGGATACGAGGGTCTGGCACCTCCTCCACCCGCACGTCCTTCTTGCCATACCAGCATACAGCTTTCACGGTTCGTCCTCCTGATACGATCGGGGGCGATAGCACCTGATGATCCTATCGAATGCTATTTCGATTATTGATTGTCCTGCCTATGGTTTCATGGGTGGCATATCCCGATGGACCCAACCACGAATTGCGCATAGCACTACGCCGCAACTGAAGTGGGAGCGGCGACCACCATGGCGCAAGGCCACTCAGCAGCTAGGGGGCGGGCGTCACCAGGCATCGGGCAAGATCACCCGCCGCGGGGTTGGCCCTGAACGGTTGGAATCTCGCCAGCCTCCATCGCGGCTTTGAAGTTCTTCAGATCGGTATGAATTTCCTGCTCCAGGTCCGATCCGAGCAGCCAGGCAATGCGGTCGCCAATCTTGCCGCCGGGCGGGTTGTACTTGATGGAAACCCGAACTTCCGTGCCCCGGTCGTGCGGCAGCTTGTTGAAGTGGACGCTGCCGGCCGTGTCGATTTGGCTGCCGGGCAGCGACCGCCAGGCGATCATTTCGTTTTCGCGCTCGTTGAAGATTTCTGCATCCCACTCCACGGTGATGCCCATGGGCCCCTTGGCCACCCAGTGCGACCGCTGCTTGTCCTGGGCGTCCACACTTTGCAAATGCCGCATCACCTTGGGCAGGTTCTCCACGTCGCGCCAGTAGGTGTAGAGGTCCTCGGGTGAGCGGTTGATCGTAATGGTTTTTTCCACGCGGCAGCCCGACTGGGCCGGCACAGCGGTGGACGACTTGTGTTCGCTGGTGTCTACGCCGATGGATTCATACACGCGGCAATGGCCGGTCACACCGCGGTGGATAAGGGCCGCACCTGCCCCCAACGATAACAGCCCTCCCAATCCCCGGCGGCTCAGGCCCAGCAGGGTCAAGGCGGCACCGGCGCCCAAGGAAATCCAGCGTTCGGTGCTTCCCACGTTCTTGCGCGATCCGGTGTGACTGCCCGATGCTGGCAGGTCCGTCCAAGGCGTCGAGACTTCTCCGTATTCGGTGGGCGACAGGGCTTCGGTATGCGGCGAGGCCATGCTGATTCTCCTGCAAAGGTCGCCGAGGGCCGAGACTGCTCAAAGCCGGCGCAACGGCAGGCGGATTCCAGAACGTTCGCCAGTTTGGTTTGCAAATGATGTGCCGCCCCTCGCAGCCTTAAGGCAGACTGTGCCGGTGGAACGCATGCAGACGAGTAAGTGCGAGCACCGGCAATCCGCAACGGAAGGGTGGAGATGGCCAATGAGCCGCCGCGAGCAAACCCGCGAGCAAACCATTGTGCGGCCCGCGGCTGGCAGCGCTGCACTACCGGGCCGTCGCCGTGCGTTCGAGATACTGCTTCCAGTGCTGCACGGTGACAAACTGCCTGCCAATCGGTTCGAATCCCGCCAACTGGCAGTCGTACACGGTATCGAAGATTCGGTATTGGGTGGGCGAGTACGGCGCGCGGCCCAGATAGGGCTCACGTTCGATATCGCCCGGCCGCCAACCAAAAGGTTTCACCGGGCCTTCCAGGGTCACATCTTCCATCACGCCCAGGTCACATCCATCGAGCCTAGGGTCTTGATGGACAAACACATAGGTGTCGTCCTTGGGGTCAATCACCAGATACATGCTACCGTGACTCCGCAGGTTGAGGGGGCGCGCAGCACAAACCGCCATAGGCCACCGCGGCACCGGGTTGATCGCAGCCAGGGCAACCGCTCTAGCGGGGGCTGATGGCTATCTGATCTACGCGGCGTGCCGGCGTACGTGCTGGTTCCGCACCCCGGGATATGGAGATAACATTCGTTCGTGCCGCGGGTTATGGCAGGGAACAGCACTTCTATCCGCCCGCACGTTCCACGCTGCCGCACCCTGCGGCGACAACTTGACCGGCCGCCTTGACCAAGACGGCTCCGAATGGCAACCAGCCATGGGGCAAATTGCATGCCCAGGGGCATGGGTTGGCCGATGGCGTCTTTGTGCCACCATCAGTGCATGCCAGAGGGACCACGAGTGCCACCGATTGGGTGGGCCCCGGTTTTGCGCTCCGCGCACGGCGAATGCATGCAACGTGCAATCAGAAGTTGGGCTGCACTACCGCCCGGCCGTTGGAACCGGTCCTACCTCGCCGCGCGAAGCGCGTACACCACGCCCAAGCACTGCGTTACCGCGGCCGGAGAAACCGGCCGTACGCCACGTACACAGCGCGTGCAGCCGCTCAATTGCTCTTTTGGTCCTGGCCCGAGTCGAGCACGGCGAGAAACGCCTTTTGTGGAATCTCCACATTGCCGATGGCCTTCATCCGCTTCTTGCCTTCGCGCTGTTTGGCCCACAGCTTGCGCTTTCGGCTGATGTCGCCGCCATAGCACTTGGCGGTAACATTTTTGCGCAGGGCGGAGATGGTTTCGCGGGCAATCACCCGGCTGCCGACCGCCGCCTGCAGGGCGACCTCGAACATATGGCGGTCGATTTCGCTGCGGAGTTTCTTGACCACAGCCCGGCCCCGCCGCTCCGCATCCAGGCGGTGGCAGATGACGCTCAAGGCATCCACGCGTTTGCCGCCCACCAGGATATCCAGCCGCACCAGGTCGGCCGGGAAGTAGCCCAGCAGTTCGTAATCCATGGTGCCGTAGCCGCGAGTGATGCTCTTGAGGCGGTCGTGCATGTCGTAGATGACCTCGGCCAGCGGCAGGTCGTATACGAGCATGGCTCGGGTTGGGGAGAGATACTCCGTCCGCACGTAGACACCGCGGCGATCGGTGCAAAGCTTCATCACCGGGCCAATATCATCCGTCGGCAGCACAAAACTGACCCGAACCAGCGGTTGGCGGAACTCCTCGAT
>CAZEEG010000112.1:0-17932 GCA_964511065.1 uncultured Pirellulales bacterium
GGGTTTGCTGGGCATCCCCGTACCGGTTAGTCCCTACTGGCAAAAAGACCTTGAAGATACTTACTGGATCAAGGAACGGTACGCACGCGTTCCGATCCTGGGCCCGATCACCTCGGGCGGACCGCCGCGGGCCCTCGATCCGCCCTCGCCCGATGAAATCTGGCGTGCCATGCCGACCGTGCAGGGCGGTCTGCCGTTCCTGCACGAGATTCAGCGGAACAACGTGCGGATGACCGTCGAGCCGATTGCCGACTACGTCGATCCGCCCCGGTTCTATCCGTTGATCGGCTGGGCCCAACAGCACCACGCCCATTACAAGTGCACGGTGTACTACACCGAAGTGACTCGGGTCGGCTGGCCGATCCCCTACACCACCGTCGACGAAGATGCCGTCGAAGTGATCTATATCGACCACAACCACTTCCACATTGTGGGCGATGTAAACGGTGGCATCGACAGCAACTATCCGCCGCCCAACCCGCTGCACTAATTCCAACCTCAACCCGGGGTTCACCGATTGCAAACGATCAACACGCCCCGGGCTGGCTCCGGGGCGTGTTGTTTGGTTGTTAGCAGCCCGAATCGACCGCGCATGGAATCGGCAATCAGGCATCCGGGAACCCGGCCACTGGCCGCCGGGTGATGTCGCCACTGGCCGCCGCCGCGGTTCCACTGGCCAAGGGTGCTTTACCGGAAGCTACGAGGTTCGCCTTGTTGATCGCGGTGCCGAGTCGTGGCGGCTTGGGACGATGCCTGCCTCTGCCGCGGTGGGCCCTGTTATAGATGCCTGCGCAGCGAATGTCCTTTTGACTTCGTGCCGATCGATCGAAATGAGGCGGATTGTGCTGATAAACGGAAGATGCTCGGCGGCGATCGTTCGACCACCGGACTTTGGCGGTGCAGCAATCCATAAAGCCGCCGTGGTTGCAATGTCGAACCATCACTAGCGCATTTCGCGGCGCAGCCGTCGCCGCGGCACGCGCTCGTCCATCACGACAGCAAGTTTCGAGGTGCCTCCCGTGAACAAGCCGATGCGATGGCGGCAAAGCTGGGCGGTCCTGTGCCTGGTGCTGTGCAGTGTTCCGGCCTTCGCTAGCGAAGCCGACGACCAGTTCGACGTCGCCGCCGGTCATTACGCCCGGGGACGTTGGGAACTGGCCTCTCAAGAGTTCGACCGGTTCCTGTCGCAGTTTGGTACGCATCCTCGGGCCGTTGAAGCCCGCTTCTTCCGCGGCGAATGTGCCATGCAATTGCGGCACTATCGCCAGGCCCGCGACGATTACCGCCAGTACCTGAGCAGCGGCGGTGGCAGGCATACGACACTGGCGCGGTTTCGGGTTGCCGAGGCCGGTTACCTGCTGGCCGATGTGAAGCAGGCCATCGCCGATCTCAAGCACTTCCTGCAAGAGTACTCCAACGACCCGCTGGCGATGCGCGCCCTGCCGTACCTGGCTGAAATGCAGCTTGCCAGCGGCAATGTGGAAGCGGCCGAACAATCCTTCCGCCGCGCCCTGGCTGACTACCCCCGCGGGCCGCTGGCCGACGAATGCCGGCTAGGGCTTGCCCGCTGCTTGCAGCGCCGGCAGCAATGGGAAGAAGCCGCCTTGTACTATCGGGCGATTGCTGCCAAGCGCGGCAGCCCCCTGGCTCCCAAGGCGCAATACGCCTTGGCCGGGTGCGAACTGGCGGCGGGTCGCACCGCCGAGGCCGTGGCCGAATACGACCGCGTGATGGAACAGTTCGCCGACAGCCCCTGGGCAGCCAGGGCCAAACTCGGCCAGGCCCGTTGTCTGCATCGGCAAGGGCGCTTCAAGCAGGCCGAGGAATTGCTGGCACCGCTGACGGCCGATCCAACCCTTGCGCTTGAAGCCGGCTTGTGGCTGGGCCTCACGCACAAGGCACGCGGCGAGTGGGAGAAAGCCCATCAAGCCCTGAGTGCCGCGGCCAAAACCGCCCCGCCCGACGACAAACGCCTGCTGCTGGCAGCGGTGCTGTTTCATGCGGCCGATTCAGCCCGGTTGATGGAGGAGCTAGCCACGGCCCGGCAGCTATACGACCGCGTGGTGCAAGAATGGCCCGACAGTACCCTGGCGATCGACGGCCAATTGGGCCAGCTTCTCACGGCTCTGGCGGCCGAAAACCATGCCGAGGTCGATCGGCTCGCCGCCCAAATCAGCGCGATCGCCGCTACCCCTTCGCAGCGTGTTCATGCAGACCGCGCTTGGGCGCGCTCGCTACTTACCCGCAAGAAATACCAGCAGGCCGTTGCGGTGCTGTTGCCGCTACTCAACCGCGACGTGGCCGCACCGCCCGTAACGGTTGCCTTCCAGGAATCGCCCCCGGGAGGGAATGCCGACGAGTTCACCACCTCGCCCGATGAACTGGTCCGGAGTGTGCGCAGCGCGCCCGCTAACGTGGCCGGGGTCGCGATGATTCACCACAGCGATGCCGGCGCGTTCGAACGTCAGCAAAGGGCAGAAGATGAATACCTGCTGGCGGTAGCCTACCAGGGACTGCAGCGGCACCACGATGCCATCATCATGACCGACCGCCTGCTGCCACACGCGCATGGCGTCCTCGCAGCCGATGCCCGGCTGACGCGGGCGGCCGCTCTCTTGGCCCTGGACCGCGACCTCGATGCCCTGGACGACCTGCACTACTACCGCGCGCACCATCCGCAGGGCGAGCGGCTGGCGAATTGCCTGGAAGAACTGGCCGTGGTGTTGGTGAAGGCCGGCCGCCAGGCGGAAGCCCAACGCATATACCAGGAGCTTGCCGCGAAAGCCAGCGGCGTGATGTTAACCTCCGCCACCGTGCGGCTGGCGCAAACGTTGCACGTGGCCGGCGAAGATCACTGGTCGGCTGAGCTATACCAGGCCGCGCTGCAAATGCAGCCCTCCCCAGAACTGGAACGGCGCGCACTGACCGGGTTGGCTCGCCTGCATACGGCCCGGGACCAGGCTGATCGCGCGGCCGAAGTCTGGGGCCTGTTGCTCAGCCGGCATGCTACCTCGGCCGCAGCGGCCGAAGCCGCCTTGGCGCGCGCCCGGTACCTGGCCGACACAGGGCAGGCAGCGGCTGCCCTGGAACTCTACCAGGGAGTATTCGACGGCCGGTTCGAGTCCAATCGCGAACAGGCCGCCCTGGCACTCTGGGCGGCAGGACAACTGGCCGAGGCCCAAGGCAATCCCCAGCAAGCCATCGAATGGTACAGCCGGCTTGACCAGCAGTACCGCGACCTCCCGTATGCCGACGCCGTACTCTACCAATGGGCCTGGGCGCTGCGCGATCTGCAGCAGGCCGAAGCGTCGCAGCGTCTGTTCCAGCGCATTGTGGAAGAACATCCGTCCAGCCGCTACTGGCACGATGCCGGGTTCCGACTGGCGGAAAGCTGGTTCGAGTCGGGCCAGGTTGAAGCAAGCGAACAACTGGTCGAGCAGTTGCTTTCGGCCGATCCCCCAGCCGCCATCGGCCCGCACCTTTGGTATCTCGCGGGTCGCCAGGCCATCGCCAAAAACGATTGGGCCCAGGCGTCCGAGGCCATGGAGCATGTAGCGGGCGAAGCAGACAATCCCTTGGCACCGCTGGCCGCCTACTGGGTCGCCGAGGCGGCATTCCAGCAGAACCAGTTTGAGCGGGCCGCGGAGGCATTTGCCTCGCTGCTTGAGCCGCTGCGCGAGGCGCGGCCCGACCTGGCAGCCAACGCTGGATTGCGGCAGGCCCAAGCGCTGGTTGCGCTCAAGGAATGGCGGCAAGCGCTGGCGGCAGCAGAAGCAACCACGGCCGCCTTCCCCCAGTTTGAACAACTGTACGAACTGGACTATCTCCGCGGCCGCTGCCTGGCGGCCCGGGCTCTGTTCGACCAGGCCCGGGATGCCTACCGGATGGTGGTCCGCTCACGCCTGGCCGGCAAGACCGAAACGGCCGCCAAGGCTCAATGGATGATCGGCGAAACGTTCTTCCATCAACAAAACTACGAGGCGGCGATCCGGGAGTATCTCCGCGTGGAGATTCTCTATGCTTATCCGCAGTGGCAAGCGGCCGCCTTGCTTCAGGCCGGGAAGTGTTATGAAAAACTCGGCCAGTACGATCGTGCGGCCAATCTATTTGACCGCGTCGTTCATGAATTTCCCGACTCGCCATATCGACCTGAAGCCGAGCAGCGTCTGCCAGTGGCCCAGGCGAAAAGCAAAAAGGTGAGCTCATGATGGATCGTATAGGATGTTGCGCCCCCACGGAATGTTAAGCGCGTCTGTCGCCAAGCCAACACATCATTCATCATCTGCCCATGACTGTCAGGAAATCTCATACCAAGGGATTGGATATGCCATTGCTGCCTTCGCCGGTACGTCGTCTGGTGCTAGCGGTCGCGCTGGCCGCGGTAGCTGGCTTGGCGCCGTGGAGCGCCGCAACGGCCCAAGACGGCGGCACCGCCGAAACAACTCCCGCGGCCAACACGGAGAGCCGCATTCCCGAAAGCAACCTGCTGGAGATCATTCACAGCGGTGGGCTGCCGATGTATCCCATCCTGCTGTGTTCGTTCATTCTGCTGGTATTCACCTTTGAGCGGGCGATTTGTCTTCGGCGGTCGCATGTGATCCCTCGACCGTTCGTCAAGCGGTTCCTGCACCAGCTTAACGAGGGCACACTCACGCCGGATGAAGCCCTGCAGCGGTGCGAGGAGGACGGCAGCGCCGTCGCCCAGGTATTTGCGGGGGCGGTGCGCAAGTGGGGACGGTCGTCCGTGGAGGTCGAGCAGGCCCTGATCGACGCGGGCGAGCGCGTCACCAATGGGTTGCGGCGGCACCTGAGGGTTATCAACGGCGTGGCCACTGTCAGCCCCTTGATGGGGTTGTTCGGCACCGTGGTCGGCATGATCCAGTCGTTCAACGTAATCGCATACGATGGCGCCATGGGCCGCGCCGAACTGCTGGCCGGCGGGATCAGCCAGGCGCTGCTGACCACCGCGGCGGGCTTGATGGTCGCCATTCCCGCTCTGATTCTCTATCTCTATTTCGTGGGCTGTGTGGACAAGCGGATTATTGAGATTGACGCCCTGGGGCAGGAAGTCGTGCAACTGGTGTCGGAAGATGCCGCCGAGCATAAACGCCGCAAAGCGCGCAAGAGCGAACCGCAAGCCAAGGCTGCCTAGCGCGGCTGCACCGGCCAACACGGAGCGGTTGGCCCTGTCGCAATCTGGCTGATATGCATGATGAAAACGGGTATCGATGCCGCGGTCGCACGTGCAGCCGTGTGCCGGCTCTCACCCTGGTGAATCTATCGTAGAGCAATGCCATGCCGCTCAAGACGCAAGTCGATGAACTGCCGACGCTCAATCTGACACCGATGATCGACGTGGTATTCTTGTTGATCATTTTTTTCATGGTGGGGACCACGTTCTCGCAGATGGATCGGCATATCGAACTTCAAGTGCCGGAAGTCAGCGATCGCGGCGCGCTGACGGCGGCCCCCGAGAAACGCGTGGTATGCGTGCTGCAGGACGGCCGCATCACACTCGACGACGAGTTTGTCACGCTTACACAACTCGAACAAGAACTCGCCGCGGTGCGCGCACAGTATCCGGGCCTGGGCGTCACCGTGCGGGGCGATAGCCGCGTTACGTTCCAGCCAGTTGCCGAAGTTCTCAATGCCTGCAAGCAGGCCGGAATCAACGAGCTGGCCATCTCCGTGCAACTTGCTCGTCCCAAAGTACGATAGGCCATGGAGAGCATGTTCAGAACCTTTTGGCAGTTCCTCACCTCCACCGATTTTCTGCTAGGCGTCGTGTGGACCGGTCTGGGACTGCTGACCATCGGCCTGCTGATCGTGATGCAGACCCGGTGGGGACGTTCGCGCCCGCTGCGCAAGTGCGTGGTGCTGTCGCTGCTTGCGCATCTCTTGCTGGCCGGTTATGCCGCTACGGTTCGGATTGTGAACGAAGGGCCTGGCCGGCACGATGACACCAAGATTCTCATCACCAACGACGACCCGAGAGAAAACCTCGAAGTTGCGCGAACGCTCCAAGACCCTGAAGACCAGCAAACCACCGAGACGCGCCAAGTCCGCGATTGGGAACGCCCCACGCCGCCGGTAACGCCGATGAAGCCGGCCGAACCGCCGGAGCGGGCCGTGGTCGATCGCGTGGATTCCTTGCCGCCGGCGGCGGCCGAGGGCGTGATCCACGATGCGACTCCCCTGGAGGCGGCGCCGAACCTGGCCGCAACCGCACCTCGGCAGGCCGTTGCCACGGAGCTTCCCGGCGAAGACATCGCAGATGGAGCCGCGGCAACCACGGCCCAAACCGCAGCGGCCATTGCCGCCCCCCGGGCACAGCGGCAAGACACGCCCCAGGCGCCAATGCCAGAGGCCCAGGAGCTAACCCGGGCTTCCACGGGCGAGCAGGGTACCGCTGCCGCCGTGGCAGCGACCGCGCCGCCGGAGGGTCCGCCCCGCCCTCGGCTTCCCGACGAGCCGGGTGCCCTCCCGGAGCTACCGCCGGCACCGCAAACCGCATCGCCGGAGATGCTAACCGAGGTTGAAACGAACCTGCCGCTGGCCGTTTCCGACCCGGTCGCCGCCGAGGCATTGATGGCAGCGACCGGCAGCATTGTGCGGGTGATTTCGCCAGGCCACCGGTTGTTGATGCCGCAGCACGAGGCGGCGCAAGGCGTGGCTCCCCTGGCGCGGAGAGATGCGGGTTCGATGCTCGAACGCGGCGATGGTCCACCGCCACCGGCGGACGTTCAGCCGCGCCAGATCACATCGCACGACGTGCCAGAAATGTACCGGCTTCGCGTGCAGCCCAATCGTGAACAGCTTGTGTCGGCACGCGGCGGCAACGCGGCTACGCAGTCGGCTGTGCGGCAAGCTCTCAAGTGGCTGGCCGCCAATCAAAGCGCCGACGGCCGCTGGGATGCCAGTCGCTACGGTGCGGGCCGCGAAGACAAGGTGCTTGGCCACGACCGCGAGGGCGCCGGCGCCAAGGCCGATACGGGCATCACCGGACTGGCATTGTTGGCCTTCCTGGGCGATGGGCATACGCACCTGGACGGCCCTTACCGCCACGTGGTGCAGGCCGGGATCGACTTCCTGATCCGGATCCAGGCCGCGGATGGCAATCTGTGCGGCGATGCCGAGATGTATGCCGCCATGTATTGCCATGGGATGGCTGCCTTCGCGCTAGCCGAAGCCTACGGCATGACGGGCGATCCCAAGCTGCGGCCCGCCGTCGAGCGGGCCATCGGGTACACGATCAGTGCGCAGCACCCCACCCGGGGCGGATGGCGATACCGGCCAGGCGATGCCATGGGCGATACCAGCCAATTGGGCTGGCAACTGATGGCCCTCAAGAGCGCACAACTGGCCGGGATCGATGTGCCGCTGGCTACCCGCAATGCCATGATCCGCTTCATCAAGAGCGTCTCGCACGGCAAGCACGGGGGCCTGGCCAGCTACCGTGCCGGGGAACAAGCCAACCGTGTTATGACCGCCGAGGCGCTGTTCTGCCGCCAACTGCTCGGCATGACGCGAGCGAACCCGGCCAGCGAAGAGGCTGGCGACTACGTACTGGAAGAACCGCCCGGCCGTGGGCCGATGAACCTCTACTACTGGTATTATGCCACGCTGGCGATGTACCAGTTGCAGGGTGAATACTGGGAAACCTGGAACGAATCGCTGCAGGCCACGCTGTTGCCGCGGCAGGTGACCACCGGCGCCGATCAAGGAAGTTGGGCCCCCGACAACTGCATCTGGGGCGGCTATGGCGGCCGCGTCTATAGTACGGCGATGGCGGCACTATGCCTGGAAGTGTATTACCGCTTCCTACCCATCTATGCGCAGAACGCGCCGCCCCTACGGCGGTAGGTGCCGGCGCAATGGTGGAAAACGCGCGGAGCGGCGCGCAAATACCTCGCGAGGCGCGCAAAGCCGTGGCACGAATGTGGAACTTATTGATTAGGCCCGGCTATTACCGGACGAATAGCGGCTTGATGGGGTGGGCAGCATATGACGTCATACGTCGCCTTCATGCCATCACACGGCCGGTGGAACCGGCCCTACGTGCTCATAGCGCCTCGCAATGCCGTGGCACGTAAGGAGGCCAGTGGCTCATAGCGGCGCGATTGGGCACCGAACCCAACCTGTCGCCTTACGCCAGCAGCGGTTCGATCACCTTGCCGCCCTGGTCAGTGAGGCGGATGTCCAGCCCTGAGAACGGGTAGGTCAGCTTGTGGTGATCGAAGCCGAACAGGTGCAGGATCGTGGCGTGGAAGTCGTTCATGTGAACGGGGTTCTCTACCGGGTGCCAACCGATTTCGTCGGTGGCTCCGTACACCTGTCCGCCGCGAATCCCGCCGCCGGCCATCCACACGCTGAAGGCGAAGGGATGATGGTCGCGGCCGGTGCCAACTTCGCGTTTGCCGTTGCGGTTTTCGCCCAGCGGGGTGCGTCCGAACTCGCCCGCCCACACCACCAGTGTGGAATCGAGCAGGCCGCGCTGCTTGAGATCGGCCAGCAGGGCCGCAACCGGCTGATCGGCCATCGTGCAGTTGTAGTGCAGTTCTTTATCGAGATTGCTGTGGTGGTCCCACGAGGCGTGGATCAGGCTTACGAATCGCACGCCGCGTTCCACCAGCCGCCGCGCCAACAGACAGTTGAGCGCGTAACGCGAGAACGGCTTGCCCACGCCGCCGCGGCCACCGCCGCCGGGCGGTTCCGGCCGATCGACCCCGTAGGCATCGAGCGTGGCTTGCGTTTCGCCGCTCAGGTCGATCAGTTCGGGCGCTGCTGCCTGCATCCGGAACGCCAGTTCGTAGGCCGCGATCCGGCTGGCAATTTCCGGGTCGCCCAGGTGGCCGAAGCGGGTGTGGTTCAACTCGGCCAGCGCGTCGAGGCTCTTGCGCTGCAGTTCGCGCGAAAGGCCGGCTGGGTTCTGCAGGTTCAATAGTGGGTCGCCCTGGTTGCGGAACAGCACGCCCTGGTAGGTGCTGGGCAGAAAACCACTCGACCAGTTGGAGGCCCCGCCCGAGGAACCTCGCCCGGCGGTCAACACCACGTAGCCGGGCAGATTTTCCGATTCGCTTCCCAGCCCATATACCAGCCAGGAACCCAGCGTGGGACGGCCGAACCGCGGCACGCCGCAGTTGAGCATCAGTTGGCCGGGATGGTGATTGAAGGCGTCGGTATGCAACGAGCGGATGAGCGCAATATCGTCCGCGTGTGTCGCCAGGTGCGGCAAAAAGTCGGAGAATTCCATCCCACACTGGCCATGCCGGGTGAAATTCCGCGATGACCCCATCAGCAGCGCCGTTTCTTTCTTGATGAATGCGAAACGGACATTCTGGGTCATCGAATCGGGCAGCGGTTCCCCGTGCAGTTCGTTGAGCTTGGGCTTGGGATCGAACATATCCAACTGGCTGGGCGCCCCGGCCTGGAACAAAAAGATGCACGCCTTGGCCTTGGGGGCGAAATGCGGTTGCCGGACCGCCAGCGGATTGTAGTCGGCCAGGTTCAACTTGCCTTGGCCGTGGGAATCCGGCCGCGCGCGCTCAGCCCCTGCGCCATCGCGTGCCAGAAGCGACGCCAGCGCCAGACCGCCCAGCCCACTGGCCGAAGACGTCAGAAAGTGCCGGCGCGTTTGCAGCAGGTGCTGGTGCCGAGGGTCCATCGCCTTCACTCCGTGTGTTGGAACATGGCCAAGTAGCGCCGCCGCTGGGTGCGCCGCCTTGGGATGCAGTGGTCGATGTTTCCGTATGTTTTGGTGCTCGCGGATGCTTCCCTATCGCTGGCCGGGGCTACTCGCGGGTGATGAACTCATCCAAGTTGAGCAGCGTGCGGCACACAACCGTCCAGGCTGCCACTTGGGTGTCGTCCACGCCGCCGGGCTTGGGCAGCGATCCAGCCAACGCCTTGGCTTCCTCGGGATGCTGGCGGAGGTAGTCTTCCGCGCCGGTTTGAAGGCGTGCCACGACCTCGTGTTCATTGCCGCTTGGGGGCCGGCCCAATGCCAGCAGGAATGCACGCTCGATACGCTCGCGGCGGGCGCTTTCATGCGGGACTTCGATCAACAGCCTGCGAGCGAAGGCCTGGGCGCACTCGACAAACACCGGATCGTTTTGAAGCGTGAGTGCCGAGAGCGGCGTGTTGCCGCGTTCGCGGCGCGTGCAGACCTCGTTGCTGTCGGGCGCGTCGAAGTCCATGTACATGGGATAAGGAACCGTCCGCTGAAAGAACGTATACACCCCGCGCCGCAAACGGTCGGCCCCCTGGCTTACCGGCCACTTCACGCTGTTGGCATACCCGAGTGAGGCCACGTCGGCCGGTTGGGGTGGGCGGACGCTTTCGCCGCCGATCCGCGGTTCCAGCAGCCCGCTGGTCGCCAGGGCCAGGTCGCGGACGATCTCGGCTTCCACCCGCAAGCGGTTCTGCCGGGCCAGCAGCTTGTTGTACGGATCGCGTCGGGTCAGTTCGGGGCGATCAGCCGACTGCTGCCGGTACGTGGCCGAGGTAACGATCAAGCGGTGCAGTTGCTTGAGATCCCAACCGCTGGCCATGAACTCGCTGGCCAGCCAGTCCAGCAACTCCGGATGGCTGGGCTGCTCGCCTTGCGTGCCCAGGTCGTGGCTGCTGTCTACGAAACCTTGCCCAAAGTAACGTTGCCAGATGCGGTTGACGGTCACGCGCGCCGTGAGCGGGTTGTTACCATCGACGAGCCAGCGGGCCAGGTCGAGGCGATTTGGTTGCCGGTCGTCCGGCACACTTAGCGGCGGCAACACGGCAGGCGTGTGCGGCTGAACCACCGGCCCTGGCTGAAGGAAATCGCCCCGGATCAAAACCCGGGTCACGCGCGGTGCCGACCGCTCGGCCAGCGTTTGCGCCTGCGGGATGGTATCCGCTTGACCCTTGTTCTTATCCTGATTGGCGTTGTTGGCTTCAGCCTGCCGGGCTACTGGATGCTGTTTCTCGCCCTCGGTGGAAAGCGGGGCGGGAATGTCCACTTCCTGCAGGTTGTTAAAGAAGGCATACAGGCCGTAGTATTCCCGCTGCGTGAACGGATCGTACTTGTGACTGTGGCACTGGGCGCAGCCGACGGTAAGCCCCAGCCAGACCGCGCCGGTAGTGTTGGTGCGGTCGATCGTCTGCTTGACGCGGTCCTCTTCGGGATCGATGCCGCCTTCGCGGTTGGTCAGCGTATTGCGGTGAAAACCCGTGGCGACCTTGTCTTCCACCGTGGACTCGGGCAGCAGGTCGCCGGCCAATTGCTTGATCGTGAACTGGTCGAAAGACATGTTCACGTTGAGCGCCTCGATCACCCACTGGCGATAGCGCCAAGCATGAGGCCGGCCGCGGTCCTTCTCGTAGCCATCGCTGTCGGCATATCGGGCCAGGTCGAGCCAGTGCCGGCCCCAGCGCTCGCCGTAATGGGGCGAAGCCAGCAGCCGATCGACCAGCCGCTCGTAGGCGCCGGGCCGCTGGTCGGCAACGAACGCCTGCACTTCCTCGGGCGTGGGCGGAAGCCCCAGCAGGTCGAGGTACACCCGGCGAATCTGCGTATGGCGGTCTGCCAGCGGTGAGGGCGCTATGCCCTCTTCCTCCAAGTGCGCCAGCACAAACCGATCGATCGGGTTGCAAACCCAATTGGTTTGCTTCACCTGGGGCGGCACCGGGTGGGTGATGGCTTGAAACGACCAATGATCGCTGCGGATTGGTTCATCGCCCGCGGCACTGTCGGGCCATACTGCGCCTTGATCGATCCAACGCTTGAAGAGTGCTATTTCGTGGGCCGAAAGCGGTTCGTCGGGCGGCATCTGCAGGCCGTCGTCGTTTTGCCCCGTGATCAGCGCGATTAGCCGGCTCTTGCCGCTTTGCCCGGGAATGATGACCTCGCCCTGGTCGCCGCCGGCCATGGTGGCTCGCTTGCTGTGCAACCGCAGTCCGCCTTCTTGGGCGTCGGGCCCATGACAGGAAACGCAGTGCTTGGCCAGCAACGGCTGAATGTCGCGAACGAAGTCGACTTGGCCGCCCTGGCTGGCCGCAGCGCCGGACTGGCTCGCGGCGGCTGGTTGCTCGGGCTTGGGAGCTTCGCCAGCCAAGAGCATCGCGGGCGAAGCCATGCCTAAGGCTGCCAATCCAATCGAGGTCAACGCCCAAAGCGCGCAGGGCACGTACCGTCGCATGGCGGGCTCCCAGGGGGGACAGTGCGTGGCGGGAAATTGTCGGGCAGGATCGTGCAATGCACCCTTGTGAACTTAACCCAAGCTGGGGGGTGATGTCCACAAATTTGGGTGAGGCCCTGCGAGCTTCCGTGAATGTGGCGTTGCAAACATCTGATTTCCAAATGGTTTGCGATGCAAGCCTTGTGATGCGAGCGAGGGAAAGGAATCAGCGGCTGGCCGCTTTTAGAGACCATCCCGCCGCGCGAAGCAGTGTTCACCCGGCATCGTAGCCCGGCCAGCCCATGGGGCGTGGCGTATCTGATTTCGGCCTTCCTTCACGCATGTTCGCACGGGCGCTGGATAGCTGGGAGGCTCGGCAACTTGGGCCGTGGGGGAGAACTTCTGGCACAAGATGTGCATTGGTGATCGCGGTTGCAACTCGGTCTTGGAGAGGGCGCGCGATCCGCGCAACAGGGCTTCGGCTGCCGCAGCACGTTGCTCATCTCGTGTGGAGGTTGGCCGCCCAGGCCCCCCATTCAATCCCAAGGAGAAATGCGATGAGAAGCATGTTGCTCAAACGGCGATGGGCGGCATTGGCTGGGCTAGTGACGGGCCTTGCGGTTATTAACTTCACGCTGGCCCAACCCAAGGAGGGCCCCAGGCCCAGCGAAGATCCCAACAATCCCAGGGACGGGAAGATCGTCGCGAAACGCGGCGATTCCAGCTACATGCCCGTGCGCGTGACGGAAGATTTCCAGAAAATCTATGACGAAATGGTGGAACAAAAAGACGAGATCATGCAGCGGCAGCGCAAGTTGCTGGAGGAGCGGTACGACCTGAGCGATCGGCCGGCCAAAGACGGCACCAAGTTCTCCGACCGCGACAAGCCCATTCAAGGGGGCGTACGCGTCAAATTGCCCGAGGGTGTGGAAAGCTGGCAAGCACTGGCGGCCATGAGCCCTGACGAAATTCGCGAAAAAGATCTTTTCCCTAAGGGCTTTCTGCCGCTACCCCACGCGAATCATCCTGAAGGTGGGATGGTGTTCGCGGAAATGCACATCAAGGAGATCAAGAAGCAGGAGGGGCGCGACCTCACGCGGTTCGATCTCGACTTTGACCTGCCCGAGCATTTCCTGCCGGCCTTTCCGCCGCCGATGTATCTGACCACGCGGCCCGACCTGGGTGATGTTTCAAAGGGCGAACTGGTGACGAGCCAGAACTTCTTCCGGCTGTTCGACGGCATTCTCACGCCCAAGCAACTGGATGGGTTGCGGTTGCTGGTCACGCCGTTCCCTCAACAGCAGTTCAACGCCACCAGCGACCGCCGCAGCAAGGACCCGAGCCTGGGGGTCACCTGCTTTGACTGCCATGCCAACGGCCATACTAACGCGGCATTTCACCTGGTAGGCGACATTCGGCCGCAGGAGTTCCGCCGCCGCATCGATACGCCCACCCTCCGGGGCGTCAATGTTCAGCGACTGTTTGGCAGCCAGCGGGCTCTCAAGACGGTGGAAGATTTCACCGAATTTGAGCAGCGCGGGGCCTATTTCGATGGCGACCCGGTGATCGGGCTCAAGAAAGGCATCAACATCCTGGAGCGAGGGCACCAGGTACACAACATGGCTGAGCTCCAGGAGATTCTGGATTTCCCGCCGGCTCCCAAGCTCGATATGTTCGGCAAGCTCTATCCGGATAAAGCCACCGAACAGGAACTGCGCGGCCAGGAGTTGTTCTTCGGCAAGGCACGCTGCGGGGAATGCCACACGGCACCCCATTACACCGATAACACCATGCACGATCTGCAGGTCACGCGGTTTTACAAGCCCCGCATGATTAACGGCCGGGTGGCCGATCGCGAAGGACCGATCAAAACCTTCCCCTTGCGCGGCATCAAGGATTCACCACCCTATCTGCACGATGGCCGATTGTTGACGCTGGAAGATACAGTCGAGTTCTTCAACCTGGTGGTGGGCGCCAAGCTCACCGAAGAGGAAAAAGCCGACGTGGTGGCTTTCCTGAAAACCCTGTAGACCGACCGGCCAACCATGGCGGTGGTGCGGTACGCAGGTACTCTCCACCGCCAGTTTGCCAGCGAGCGACCGTCAGCGTGTGTGCGTTATGACGATGGGCAAACGCCGTAGCGCAGCAGATTGGGGTGCGCTACGGCGGCAGCCGCAACCGAGCTACGGTTTCTGTCCCACAACAACCATCACCGGCAACGACCAGATAGCGAGTTCCTGCTGGTGAACGATCTGAAACCCGGCCGACTCCAGAAAGTAGGGCGAGTTGATCGGCTGGCAATCCACGATGTGTGGGAAGTGGCGGTGCATCCACTCGTAGACGTGCGTGAGCCAGCTACGGTGTTCCTCTTGATACATGGAAACCACGCCCAGCCGGCCGCCCGGTTTCAGCACGCGCTTCACTTCGCTCAGCACCGTGGGAATGTCTTCCAGCGGGAACAGTTCCAGCGTGAAGCTGGTAAAGGCCTTATCGAACTGGGCATCGCCGTAGGGCAGCTTGCGGGCATCGCCAACTTCCAGCTTCACACGGTCGGCCACGCCGGCATCGCGCAGCCGTTTGAGGGCCACTTCGCGCATGCCAGGCGAGATGTCGATCCCCACCACTTCGCCCTGCTCGCCCACCATGTTGGCCAGGTCCAGGCAGGCATGGCCGGTGCCGTACCCGATCTCCAGCACGCGATCACCAGCCTTCACCTCTAAAACCTGCTCGCCCAATTCGCGGGCTTTATGCTCGTTGCTGTCGGAGAGCAGGTCGTAGGCCTTGCTGATACGGTCGTAGAACGCCTGGGTGGGATTGATGGCCGAGGAGGCTTCCGTGTTCATGCTGTAGGATCCCGTGCGTGTGATGAGATGGTCCGCGGTTTACCCCCCGCGGTGCCGAACCGCATTGTAATGCTACATTCGCGAGCGCCCTAGGGTGGGCACGCTAGGCGAACGCCTCACGAAGCTGATCCATGTAGCGGGGGCATGCCTGGCGGGGTTCCTCCGCCTCCTCAAATTCCAACACGATGTAGCCGCGGTAACCGGCCCCCTTGAGGATTCGGGCAATCGTCGCAAAGTCGGTATCGACCTTTTGCCGATTGGCCAGGCTGATCTTGACCTTGATCTGCGCGTTGAGCGCGTATGGCGCCATCATCTCCATGCCCGCGTACGCTTCCTTGGCGCTGCTGGCTGCCTGGAAATTGCCCGAATCGAGGTTGATGCCAAACCAAGGGCTGCGGACGTCTTTCACCAGGCGAACCAGGTCTTCGATCTTGGTCGATATGCCGCCGTGGTTCTCCAGTGCGAGAAAGACACCATGCCGGGCCGCATGGGCACAGCATTCCTCGAAACCTTCCACGGCCAGGCGATAGGCTTCGTCGAAGCTCTGATCGCCATGGGGGCGGCCAGAGAACACGCGAATCACCGGCGCCCCCAGCACCTCGGCATGTTCGATCCATTGCTTCACGTGGTTCAACTCCTGCTGCCGCTGCTCACCCGGCGGATGGCAGAAGTCGTTGCGAATGGCCGTGCCGGAGATGTCCAGCCCCAGCCGGAAGGCTGTGCCCTTCAAGTCGCACAGGTATTCGCGGTTGGGATTGGCCGGGAAGTAATACGAGGTCAGCTCCGTGCCTTCCAGGTTCATGGCTGCGCAATCGGCCATGAAATCGTGCAGCGTGATCCGCGTATCGTCCTTGGCCGTGAGCAGCCCCCGGTAACTGTATGCCGCCAGGCTGAACTTGAAGTAGGGCTTGCCGGTTCGGGCAACCGGATCAGCGGCCACCGCGGTGGTGCCGCGCGGGCTTGCAAAGGGGGCCAACGCCAACGCGGCCGAAGCCACCAGGGTCTGCTTCACAAAGTCGCGGCGGCTAGAACCAGGAGCAGCGGAGCGATCGGGCTGGGCATTCATCGGACAGGTTCCTGGAAGTTTGGTCGCTGTACGGCGGCGCAGTAAGCCGCCGGATGCTACCAGTCTAACAGCCGCAATGGCGCGTGCCACCGAGTCCATGTGCCGGAAGCATGTCCCGGGCCTTCGATCCAGGCGCAGCGTTGTTCCGGTGTATGCCGCCATCACACCCGGTGCTCGTGGCCGGTTTGAGGCGCAGATACTTGCCCCAGCTTGACAAAGAATCGTTGAAACGCCCCGCGCCGCAGCGCACATTTGACGGCGGTGGGGACGGCATCGGCTGCAACGACCTTGTTCGCGGGAGGCTCCATCCATGTTGCCCAACTGCACGCGCCGCGAGTTTCTTCATGCGGCCGCCTGCTCTGCCGCGGCCGCTGCGCTGGGCGGAAGCGGCCAGCGCCTGCTGGCCCAAGTGCCGGGGGAACGGCCTTCACGCGATGCCAGCGTCGAGCCGCTGAATCCTCGCATGCGGGTACCGTTGTCGTTCATCATCGACGACTCCACGTGCCTGGTGAATTTGAACAAGTTTGCGGTACCGCAGTTTGCCGCCGCGTTTGGCTACCAGCGGTATCGGGAGCAGAACTGGCGGGCGTGGCCCGATGAGATTCCCGACGACTTCGTCCGCAAGTTCGGCAACTGGTGCGGTGAACATGGCATTCGCGGCAAGTACAGCGTGGTGCCCTACCCGGCTTGCGTGGGGCGGCTGGACCGCGAGTTGCCCGGCTGGACTTCCCAGGAACTGAAAGCGAGTATCGACCTGGTCCGGGAGTTGATGCTGCCCAACTGGGACATCCATCCGGAGATGGTCACGCACACCCGCGTGATCGACACCAAGACCGGACATCCATACCCGGAACGCAGCCCCCGTTACATGGAAAACTGGGACTGGACGACGGGCCGCAGCGTCGACGAGTTGTGCGATTATCTCACCTATGCGCTGAAGATCCTCAAGAACATTGGCTTGCCCTGCGAGGGCATCACCACCCCGGGCGGTTTTGCCGGTCGCGTGGTGCCCGAGTTGTCCCAGGCCACGCTGCAATCGGTGCGCGACGTGTTCGGCACGGAGATTCCGCACTACTTCAAGTTCGTGGAATCGAGCGGCAACCGCAGCACCGCGCCGCGCGTGGAGTACGCTGCCGGCCTGGATGGCGACGACCCTCGCTGCGTGGTATCCATCATTGCCTGCACGGGCGATTGGACCGGAGGCTGGGATTGCTCAGACCGCGGCCATGTCGATCGTTTCATCACGCCCGATCTCCAAGGCGGCCGCATGGTCGAAGTGATCGAGCGCGGCGAACCGGCAATCATGCTGTGCCATTGGACCGGGATCTACTTCAACGGCGAGGAGGTGGGGTTCAAGGTCTTTCAGGAAGCGGTGAAGCGGTTGCATACCCGCTTCGATCATCTGCAATGGATGAAGCTGACCGACATTGCCCGGTATTGGGCAGCCCGGGAACTCACGCAGTCGGCGCGGCAAGGCAGTCAGTTTACGTTTACGGCCCCGTTTGCTTGCCCTGGGTTCACCGTGCGCCTCAAGGGGGTGGATGCGATGCGGCCCCCGCGTGTAACGGCCGCCGACAAGCCGCTGGAACTGCACCGCAAGCGGCGGCCACTGGAACTGGAAGCCGGCACCTACTTGGCCGAGAACGATGCGCTGGTGCTGTGCTTCGACCTGCCTCCCGGTAAGACCGTGGTTGAAGTCAACGCGTAGCCGCCAATCGATGGCGACCGTTTCGCCGCCCCTGGTGGCGCGCCGCGTCGGGATCGGGTAGCGGCCGCCGCGATCGGGCAGGCTGGTCGATACAGAAGGAAACGCCGTCGCGAGATGGGCTTCCAACGTGGCTGCAAATCATCCAGTGGTACGGCGAGTTCCG
>CAZEEG010000113.1:0-17885 GCA_964511065.1 uncultured Pirellulales bacterium
CCCAGGGCGTAGGTCAGCATCTTCTCGGCAAAGCTGCGGCGGAACGCGTCGGCATCGGACCGCAAAATCGCCTTCAGCGCGGCGGGACCGTCAAAGGTCAGGCCGCCGGGCAATTCGCCCGAGGCGTCGATCTCGTGCGGTCCCTCCTTCTCGCGCCAGGCCCCGATCGGGTCGAAGTTCTCAAAGCCAAAGCCCAGCGGGTCCATTTGCACGTGGCATACCGCGCAGTTGGGATTGGCGCGGTGCTGTTCCATCCGCTCGCGCAAGGTGCCGGTCAGCGGTCCTTCATCCTTCAGCTCTTCAACCTCTGGCGGCGGGGGCGGCGGCTCCGTCCCCAGAATCTGCTCCATGATCCATTTGCCGCGTTTGACGGGCGAAGTCCGGGTGGGATTGGACGTAATGGTCAGCACGCTGGCGTGGGTGAGTACGCCACCGCGGCGGCGGTTGTTGAGCGATACCTTCTGGAACTGCTCGCCTTGAACGCCCTCGATGCCGTAATGCTTGGCCAGGCGTTCGTTGACAAACGTGTAATCGGAGTCCAGCAGTTCAAACAGGCTGCGGTCCTGGTGCATCACGTACTCAAAGTACAGCCGCGATTCCTGCCGCATGGCTTCCTTCAACTCCGGACCCCAGGTGGGGAACTGCTTGCGGTCGATGCTGATCGTGTCGAGGTTGCGAATCTGTAGCCACTGGTCGCCAAAGTTCTCCACCAAGGCCCACGACTTGGGATCCCGGATCATCCGCCGCACCTGGCTTTCCAGGTTCGCCCGAAGTTGGCCCGCATCGGCCAGGCGGCGCAGTTCCTCATCGGGCATGCTGCTCCACAGGAAGTAGCTCAACCGCGTGGCCAGTTCGTGCTCGCTGATCGGCCGGGTTTCGCCCGGGGGCGGATCCTTTTCCACGCGGAACAAGAAGTGTGGCGATACCAGAATGGCCTGGAGCGGCAACTTCAGCCGGCTTTCGAAGCTCAGCCCCTGGTCCTTAGTCAATTGGAACAATTCGACCAGGCGGTCTGCTTCGTCCTTGGTCACGGGACGCCGCCACGCCCGATCGGCAAAACGGTGCAGAATCTCCCGGGCGCACTGCTCGGGCGAACGGTCCGCACCGGGGGTAGCGAACACGATCCGCCGATGCACCTCCGTGGGCTCGGCCGGCGGCAAGTCCAAGGGACCTTCGATCTCCCAACTGCCGATATACAGGTTGCGGTCGCGATTCTTCGGATCGGGATCCTTGGGATTGTAAAAGTCGTTGATGAAGGCCGCCGCCACGCGATGCTTGCCCTGGGGCGCTTTGAATCGCACTTCGTACTTCTCGGGCTTGTTCCGCTGGGCCGCAACTTCGACCACCTTCACCGGTTTGCCGTTCAGCCGCAGTTGCATCTTAGCGAGTTCATCGCCGGCCTGGTCCGCCCCGGCTTCAATGCGGATGATGTAGTCGGCCGCGTGGGAAAACTCCAAATCGGTGAACACTTCGCCACTGCTGGGCAGCGACCGCAGGTTCTCGCGGAAACCACCGCCCGAGAGGTCTTCCACAAACCGTTCTACCTTGACGGGCTGGCGATCCTCGGGGCTGACAATCGCCCGGTTGACGATCTGCTCGGCCGCATCGAGGTATTTCTCGAACAGGATCGGGGGCAGGGTCAGCACATCGCCGATGTTGTCGAAGCCGTAACCGACGTCGTCGGCCGGGAAGTCCGCGGCCGGTTCGAAATCGAGCCCGACCAGATCGCGGATTGTGTTGTTGTATTCGGCGCGATTCAACCGGCGGATAGTGACGCGGCCCGCCACACGCGGCCCGCTGCAATCGACATGGCTCAGCCGGTCCTTCACCCAGGCGGCGATCCGCTCGGCTTCGGCCCGGTCGGGGCGTTCCACATCGTTGGGCGGCATCAGCCCCGTTTGCAGCATCACCAGGATGCGTTCCCAGGTCTTGCGATGTTCCTGGACATGCCGCGCCTTAGTGAAGTGGTCCACCTGCACGCCGGCCATGGCGTCGTCGCCCGAATGGCAATCGGCGCAGTAGCGCGCGATGAACGGAGCCACCGTGCCGCGGTAGAACGCCTCGGCCTGGTCGCTGCCATCGGGATTGCCCGCCGGTTTGTCGGCTTTGCCGCCTTGGGCCCAAGCGGCGGGCGAGCCGACGCATACGATCAGCGTGGCGGCCAGCGCGGCCAGCCAGCGGCCTCGCATCCGGCTGCGCGGACTGCTTGCCAGGGAGGGCCGCTTGGCCGCAATGCGGTGCGAGGGAGATACTTCAACGGTCGTACTTGTTCTGTAGCGCAACATAGCAGGAGTTCGCCGTGCAAACGGGGTGAGCGTTGCGTTGAGAGGAACCAAACAGGCGGGGGAAAACTCGGGCGGGGATAAGTTTCAGCCTAGCGAAGACAACGACAAATATCAATGTTTCAATGGGTTACGTGCCGAGCCAGCCCACCCCACTACCGCAGGGGCGCAAGCGCATACTACGGCGTGATGCGTGCCGTGTCGAAGTTGGTACCAATGCTTTCTTCGGATGACGAGAACGATCCCCCTTGGTATTTCGTGCTACCGACCAGAGTGCTTTGAGTGCCAGGGCTCTCGCGAGCCGTGCTGAAATGGGGTAGCAGCGTTTTTCTCCATACGACGAAACCGCCAACCTGCGGTGCGTCGCGCACTCGGCCGGTGGAAACGGCCGCTTACCGCCCGGTTACACCATGGGCGATTTGGCAATGGGATACCGGTTCCAACCTGCATGGCGTCCGGCAAGTAGCCGGACCTACGGGACTCGCAGAGCCGAAAGCGCGCGATAAATAAAGCTACGGTAGGGCAGTTCTTGCATGGTTCTCCCCATTGACCGCAAGGCCAGCGAAGGCGAATGATAAAGCTGTTCGCCGGAATCCATCCGGCGCGTCCCCAGCCGCCTAGTAAGGAGCTTCGCCATGCGCTGGATGGGAAGGCGTGAGAGCGGAAATGTCGAGGATCGGCGGGGGCGAGGCGGAGGCCGGCGGATCGCCATGGGCGGCGGACTGGGGACTGTGGCGCTCATCCTGCTGGCCCTGGCGCTTGGCGTGGACCCCCGCGCGCTATTCCGGGGCGGCGGTCCGGCCCCGCCACAGCAGAGGGCACAAAACGGCCCGGTCGCCGGATCGCCCCAGGAAGAACGGCTCAAGCAGTTCGTCTCCGTGGTCCTGGCCGACACCGAAGACGTTTGGCACGAACAGTTCCGCCGGATGGGCAAGACCTATCGCGAGCCCAAGCTGGTGCTGTTCACCGGGTCGGTCGATTCAGCCTGCGGGTATGCCAGCGCGGCGGTGGGGCCGTTCTATTGCCCTGCCGATCAGAAAGTGTACGTCGACCTGAGCTTCTTCGACGAGTTGGACCAGCGGTTGGGCGCGCCGGGCGATTTTGCCCAGGCCTACGTGATCGCCCACGAGGTCGGCCACCACGTGCAGAACCTGCTTGGCATCTCCGACTGGGTGCAGAGTCAGCGGCGGCAATTGAGCGAGGCGGAATTCAACCAGCTTTCGGTGCGGCTGGAACTACAGGCCGATTTTCTGGCCGGAGTGTGGGCCCACTACGCGCAAAAGCAGTTCAAGATTTTGGAACCGGGCGATCTGGAAGAAGCCTTTCAGGCCACCCAGGCCATCGGCGACGATCGGCTGCAGCGGCGGTCACAAGGCTACGTGGTGCCTGACTCCTTCACCCACGGTACCTCGGAGCAGCGGCTACGGTGGTTCCGGCGCGGATTGGAAACGGGCGATTTGAGCCAGGGCGATACGTTCAGGGCCGACGAGTTATAAATTTCTTGTATTGGCCTGCACGCCGCCTCGGCAACTGCACCGGACTTGCCAATGTTGAAGGACACGGATGCGCGCAGGACGAAGCATTGCTAAGCTAATCTCAGCGCATTGCCAATCCCTACCCGATGGTGAGCGTGAGCATGAGCGAGGGAACGACGGCTTTTTCCTCGCTGACACTTTGAGCTGGGATTGATCGCGTCGGGCTGGGGTTCGATCCTGGCGTGTCGGATCGGATTCACGCAGTGTGCCGTTACCGCACTTGCGCACGGTGGGGCATACGTTAGCACCGTTATTCGCCGCCCAACTGCCAGTCCTCGCCATCGGCGCGGCCCAGCATGGCGGCCAGTATGGCAGGGTCGCAGCGCTTGGGAACCGGCACCACCTCGGTGCTGCCGAGCATGGCGTAGAAGTGTTCTTCGTCGGGCCCTCCGAGGTTCTCGCCCGTAACCACTTCCTCAAAGGCAAGGTCGCCCGGCTGGCCGATCGGAACGGCCCGCCGGGGAGCCACTTCGATCAAGAGGACCGTCTGGCTCAGGCCGTCGGTAATGTCGTGCGTTGCAAGCCGCGCGTGGCCCTGCTCGGGCAGGAATCCGATGCCCGGCCCACGCACGGCCAGAACATCGGCATGGCCGGCGGGGGTATCCGTATTCACGGCGAACAGGTCGGGCGGAAGGGTCGCGAGCACCGCTGCATTGTGAGGGCTATCCCAAGGTTCGTTGCGATGAAGATTCCGGTACGCGTGCTTGGCCTGCTGGCTGTCGAAAAACGGCAGCAACTCCACGCGCCAGCTCAACAACGGCTTGCCATCGCCGTCGCGGACGTCTTCCGGAAACGCGTCGTGATGATGCTGCAGATAGGCAGCCAGGGCCAAACCGATCCCGGCCATCCGCTGGGGCCGCAACCGTTCAAACGCGCGCCGTTGGAGTTGTTGGGCCAGCTCGGGGCCTTCGCTGACGAGCCGTTCGCGGAAGGCCGGATCGGCCGTCCAGCGGGCGACGACCACGCCATCGACATCGACAAATACCTGGGCTTCGCTGAGCATCCGCCGAACGAGTTCCCACAGCAGCGGATCGGTGGGCGTCTCGTGAGTGCGCTCGTAGCCTGCCAGATCGGACGATGACCAATGAGCCTGGAGCGTCTGCAACAGCGATTGTAATTCGCGGGCGACCGCCGCGGTTTGTTCGCTCCGGTAAGGATGCAGCCGCAACTGGACGCACAACTGCGGGTCCACATCGGCCACGGTGATGATGGCCGACAGCCTGGTCTGCAATCGCAGCCAGCGACTTTCCAGCGGCTTGCGGCCGCCAAGGCTGATCACGCGCGTGGCAGCCTCGGTGCGCATGGAATCGTCCACCGCCAAGGCCGCGATCAGCGCGTGATCGCCGGCCAGTTCCAATTGGTGCATGATCGCACTGTGCGAGGGACTGCCCAGAAAACGCTCGGCACTGGAACTGCCCGCCACCGCCAGGCAGTCTTCTACCCAGACTCCGTGCGGCCGGATGATCCCGGAGTGCGCAACCCTGGGGTGGAGTAACGCTTGCGTTTGTTCCTCGGTGGGCGGACTGGCAAACCGCACGACATTGGCGTAGGGAAACCGGCTGGAACCGCCGGTAAACAAGAACAGGGCCTGCATCTCGCCCATCAACGGATAATCGCCGACCACCATCAGATAGAAGTTGTACGGCACAAATTCCAACAAAGGGGCGAGCCCATGCAACCGGTTGTGGTCGAAGGCCACGAACTCAAGTTGATACCGCGACTGCATGTGGAGCACCCATTCATGCAGCGTTTGGGCGTTCTGCCGCCGCCAGATTTTCCAGGGGTCTTCCCACGGCGCCGGTTCGTAGGGCTCTAGCTCCGGCTCGGGCTGCGGCGGAAGCTTATCGTCTCGAATCTTTGGTGGTGCCGCCGAGGCCAAGGCCATGGGGGAGTGCTGCTCGTTACAACCTGCCAGGGCAAGTAGCGCGGCGGCCACCAGACCGATTGCGAGTCGTGCCATGGTATCCCTCCCGCCACCGGTATCGGCCCTGCCAGAAGCCGAGTCGCCCGGGGGCTCGAGAGCTAGCTGAGGTTGCGACATGGCGGCCCGAGCAGGCGCGCCAGCGTTAAGGGCGGAAAATCATTGAGACTGGTTCAGCGCGAAATGTGTTGCCCCTTGCCCGGCTTCTTCGACGAGTGCCGCGCTCGGGACTTGGCCGGGCAAGAGAGACCGCTGTGCGAAAGGAAACACGGCCACACGCCCAAAGTGTAGTCGGCAACGCTGGCAGTCGCCAACAGCTTTTCCCAAACCGGCGGCAAATTGGCAGCAACGCAGGCACGGGGACGAGGGCCGAAGGGCGGCAGTTACCAACGCAGCTTGTCGCGCGGGTTCAGCGGATAGCGGCGGTCGAACTCCGTAGCCCAGGTCTGGTCGGACGGCTCGGTTTGCTTGGGCAGCACAATCTGAATCTCGGCCAGCAGGTCGCCGCGGCTGCCGTCGCTGCGGGTGATGCCGTGCTCCCGGATGCGCAGCTTGGCTCCGCTGGAGGTGCCCGGTGGAACCTTAAGACTCACCGGCCCATAGGGTGTGGGCACATCGACCTTGGCACCGGCGAGGGCTTCGCCCAGCGTGAGCGGCACGCGGACCACCAGGTTTTGTCCTTGCCGTTGGAAATAGGGATGAGGGCTGACGTTGACTTTAACGATCAGATCGCCGCTGGGGCCACCATGAAAGCCCGGCTCACCCTGGCCGCGGAGACGGATTTTTTGGCCGTCTTCGATCCCCGAGGGGATCTTCACGCTCAGGTTTTCGATGGTATTGCCGCGGGCGAGGCGAAGCTCGGCATTGCCACCAGTGACGGCCGTCTGAAAGGGAATTTGGAGCTCGGCCTGGACATCGCTGCCCCGGGCGCTGGGGCGGCGGGCCCGGGCACGTTTGCCGGACCGAGCGCCGGCTCGGCCCAATTGTTCGAACAGGTCGGCGAAACCGCCCATGCCGCCAGCGCCGCCAAAGAGTTGCGAGAAGTCGATATCTTCGCCGCTGGTGCTATAGTACCGTCCGCCACCGCCGGGTCCTCCGGCTCCGGCATATTCGAAAGCTTCGCCGTAGCGGTCGTAGTTCTCGCGCTTCTGGGGATCGTTCAGAACTTCGAACGCCTTCTGGACTTCCTGGAATTTCTTGGCGGCCGAGGGATCGTCGGGATTGAGGTCTGGGTGATACTTTCGAGCCAGCTTGCGGTAAGCCTGCTGGATTTCTGCCTGCGAGGCGCTGCGGCTGACCCCCAACGTCTTGTAGTAATCCTCAGCCATCGGCAAATCGCGGTTGGTGGAATAAAAGGTGACGACCCCGCGGCAATAGCGACCCACGCCGCACGGCCCCGGGTCCGGTGGACCGTTGGCAGTTTGGCAATTATACCGCATCGGTACAACATGCGGAGAGGGGGGCGCAGCCGAGGCCTGCCAGGCTGGATTTGGCAATACGGTGTATAAAGAAGGTGAACGCCGCGCATTGCTTAGCGTGCCAGGACTCCCGCTGGTGCGCGACCAAGCCCCCACGCTGGCGAATCGCTGATATCCGTGCCGCGCTTGACTTAATCTCGCCATGCTCCAAGACGACGACGCTGCCAACTTACCTGACCTTCTGGCGATGCGGTTGTTGCAACCGCTGCCGGGCGAGGCGAGCCAACTGGCGTTTCAACCCCAACTGAGCCATGGCCGCCACTTCCACCCCGCGCCGCCTTGGGCCCGCCGGGCCGCCGTCATGCTGCTGCTCTATCCGGGCGTTGGCGGCTGGCATCTGCCCCTGGTGTTGCGGACCGCGCACCTGAACAAGCACGCGGGCCAGGTCGGGCTGCCCGGCGGTGGCATCGAAGCCGGCGAAAGTCCGCAGGCGGCCGCGCTGCGCGAGTTGGAAGAGGAGTTGGGCGTTCCGCCGGCCCAAGTACGCGTGCTGGGCCAATTGAGCCCGCTGAATTTGTATATCAGCGATTATACGGTGGAGCCGTGGGTGGGGGTCACACCGGCGCGGCCACTGTTCCGCCCCGATCCCGGCGAGGTGGAGGCGTTGATCGAAGCTCCGTTGAGCCAACTGGCCAACTCGGCTTCGCGCACCCGGCTGGCCGTCGAGCGGGGCCAACTGCGGTTTTGGGCCCCCGGCATCGCCCTGGGCACTCACACGGTTTGGGGCGCCACCGCCATGATCCTGGGCGAGTTCCTGGCCCTGCTCGATGAGATTGCCCGCTGATCGAGTCGAGCACCCCCGGCAAGTGGCCGCTTGTAGTGTGGCAAGGGGCGACTCAAACTGGGCTTAATCCCGGCCCACTTCAGTGGTCAGAACACCGTTGGAACCCACCGGGCTCGATTGGATGACGCTCACGCGGGCACCATTCACCAGGTCGGCTTCGGGAGCCAGGACCACCTGTGTTCCGGCTTCCAGCCCCTGAACGATTTCCACCCGTTCGTCGTTCATCAGGCCCACCTCGACGTCCTGCAACTGGGCTCGGCCCGAATGGATGGCAAACACCTGCCACCGCCCGGCGCTGCTGCGGAACAAGGCGCTGCGGGGAATGGTCAGGGCCTGCTCTTTCTGCAGGGTGATGATCTTCACCTGCACCCGGTAACCTACGCCCAGGCCCCGCTCTTCGACCAGTCGCTTGAGGTCGCTGGGGCTGAGGCCGACGATGATCCTCACCCGCTGCTGCTCCACCCCCAGCGAACTGATCTTGGTAAAGCCGGCCGGGTAAACCTGGGTTACGGTGCCGTACACCGGCGAACCAATGGCCGGCCCGAAAATCTCCACCGTGTTACCGGGCCGGACCTGCACCGCATCCTGCGTGAGCAACTCGGCTTCGATATCCATGGTCGAGAGGTCGCCTATCTCCAGCAGCAACTCGCCCGCCGGCAAGAAACGCTCGTTGTCCACGTGCCGTTCGAGCACCTTCCCGGTCACGGGACTGGTCATCTCGCCGCGTTCCACCTTCTGCTCCACTTGTTCGAGCCGGGCCTGGGCTTCCGCCAGTTCCTTTTCCAGCACGTTCCGTTCCGGGCCGGTCTTACGGGTGATGTAGTTAGACACCAGCACGTCGGCCATGTCGGTGGCGCGAAACAGGGCTTCCGTAATGGCCACGAGGAACTCGTCCTGGGTGCGATCGACATCGGCCTGGATGCGGGCCAGTTCGGCGTTTTCCAGTTCCTGGTCGGTGACCCCCTGGGGAACGGATTTCAGCCGTTCTTCGCGGCGGGTAACAAATTCCAGCTTGGCGGTACTGGCGCGGCGACGGTCCTTGGCGGCTTCCACCGTGTTCTCCATCGCCGCCTCGTAACTGAGCGCCTGCCGGTACAGGGTCGTTTCTACGGAAACGTCTTTCTTCTCGGTAATGGCTGCCTTTAACCGGTCCACCGATTCCTGGGCGATCCGCAGTTCCAGCTCCAAATCGCGCGGAACGATCTTGGCCACCACCTGGCCAGCCTGCACGCTGTCGCCCTCGCGCAAGGTAATGGCCTCAATCCGACCGCCAAACGGCATGGTGATCTTGTAGGTCTTGGGAAGCCGCGTCTTGCCGCGCTCGATGATGAACTCGGCAATCGGAGTCGTGGTGGCCTCTTGGGCTTCGACCGGCGTCCCCTCGCCATACTGCGACCACACAATGCCGGCAATCGCCAGCCCGACAAGCACCGTCAACAGGATCGTCCACGATTTCACGGGCAACTCCTTCGAGGAAACCGATTGATGGTTGCGCAGCAATGGTCCGGTCGTCGAACGATCGGCGCCGCAGGCTTTCCGCTTTTCAGCACCATGGTCCGCATTTCGGTGGGCCAGCACGAAAGCGAGCGGTCTTTCGCTGCGCAGGCATCCATCAAGAGGGCCGGGGCCGCGCCGGTCCCTGTTGGTATTGTATCCTCGCCAGCGCGGGCCTTACCAAAGCAGCGGGCCAGTGGCGAGCGGCGGGTTGATCTCATTCGCGCACCTTCAGGGCATCGAGCCAATCCATGCGGAGGATGGCCCATTGCACCAGGCCATGCGCGGTCAGCGTGAACACGATCGAATACACCACGGTTTGAATCCAAACGGCAGGCGACGTAACCACCGGAATGCGGAACAACTCCGTGTCGTACAGGATGGTCAGCCAGACCCCCAGCCCGTAGCCCATCGGCATCCCCAGCAGCGTGCCGACGCTCGTCACCACCAGGCTTTCCTTGAGGAACAGGTTGCCCACCTCCCAGGGGCTATATCCCAACACGCGGAAGGTGGCGACTTCGCCCTGCCGCTCCGCCAATCCCACCAGGCTGGAGTTGAGCACGCTGCAGAAAAAGATCACCCCGGCGAAGAACACCAACACACCGATGAAGATGCTTTGGGTTTCGATCACCGTGGTGCGCATGTTATGGACGATGTCGGCCCGATAGTGGACCGATTGCAACGCCGGCAGTTCCTTGAGTTCGCGGTTGAGGCGGGTCTTGACTTCGGGCCGCGGATCGATCTGAAGCTGGATGGCGTTGATGGCATAGGCTTCGCCAATCAGCCGATTGAGGTAATGCAAGTCGGCATATACGCCCAGGCCCAGGTACCCATCGGAGATGGAAACCACCTGCGCGTACTGCGGTGTCCGCAGCCCCTCGGTGGGCCGCACCAGCACGGTGTCGTTGATGCTCACGTGGAGCAGCTCGGCCATCTTGCGGCTCATCACCAGCCCCGTGGTGGGGATGCGGACTGGCCGCCCATCCTCGTTGCGGGGGATCGTCAGCCGCGCCCCGGGGGCAATGCCCGATATGGCGCCGCGGTATTGATAGGGACCATGATAAAACGTGCAGCTCACATCCAGGAGCGGTTCGGCGTAATCGACCCCCGGCAGGCGGGCGGCTTCCAGCAGGGCTTCGTATCCTCGTTCGTCCTTCAGATGCAGGTCCACGTCCGACCGCTGCACCTTGTCGAATTGAAAATCGACCAGGTAATGGATGGCCTCTTTCATCATAAAGCCAGTTACCAGGATACAGGTGCCCATCGCGGTGGCGAACACGCCGGCCACGGTCCGGAACCGGTTGCGGAACACGTTCCGCAACACCAGGCGGCTGGAGAACGCCAACTGCCGCCAGAACCAGGTGATCCGCTCCAGCAAAATCGCCCCGCCTTGCCGCGGCGGCTTGGGACGCATGGCTTCGGCGGGCTGGAGCTTGAGCACGCTCCGCGCCCCGTGCAGCGCACCTACTGAAGAACATACCAGGCTGATTAACAGCCCCAGGCTCATCTTGTCGAGGTACAATTCATTGCGCAGGTCGGGAAATTCATAAAACCGCGCATAGACAGATGTCAGCCAGCCGGCCAGGAAATAGCCGCCAATGCAGCCGGCCACCCCGGACAGCAGCCCTACCGACATCCCGAATTTCATATAGTGGGCAAAAACCTGGAGATTGGTATATCCCAGGGCCTTGAGGGTGCCCACGATGGTTCGCTGCTGGTCGGTCCAGCGGACCATCAGGATGTTGAGTACCAGGGCGGCCACGGCCAGAAAGATCGTCGGCAGGATACTGGAGAAGGTGGCGATTCCCTCCAGTTCCTCCGAGAGGTAACGGTTCGATGGCTGGTGCTTGCGGGGCGTGGTCGAGAACACGCCGTAGGGGGCCAGGAACGCCTCGACCCGGTCCAGCACAGGCTGCGGATGCTCCCGGACCGTGGGGATCATCGTGCCGACCACCTGGTTGCTCGCCCCGTCGAAATCGAAAACTTCTTCGGCAAAGCGCTGCTTAAGATACAGCACGCCGAAGTTCTCAGGATCGGGAGCCAGTGAACCGGGGCCCACCAGATAGACAAATTCGCTGCTCATCGCCGTGCCCACGATGAACAGTTCCTGCCGGCGATTGTTAAGAATAACGTGAATCCAGTCGCCGGGCTTCAGACCGCGCCGCCGCGCGAAGGTGTCGTGGACAATCACCTCGTTCTCGCGGCGATCCGTAAAATAACTGCCGCTCACCAACTGAATGTCGTTGATGACCGGACTTTTACGGTCAGGCAGCGAAAGCACCTGGGCGTTGAGCAGTTTCTCCACGCCGGGCAAATCCACCGTGGCCGAAAACTGAATCCGCGGCCGTACCTCCAGAATCTCCGGAAAGTCGGCCAGGTCCATCAATACCGAGTTGGGAACTTTCTTCAATTCAACGGAGAAATCGGCCATCCGGCAGTGGGTATAGAACCGGTCCTTCGCCCGAACCAGGTTCTGATAAACCGATGCCATCTCCACATAGCAGGCCACCCCCAATGCCATGATGCCGGTAATCGCCAACAGGCGTCCGGTGGCCGAGCGCAAATCGCGGCGGAGTTTCCGATCTAATACGCGCACGCGAATCATGGTTTCCGGCTTGCGGGCCGACTCTCACAAATAAGAACCATCAAGCAGTGATGTCTGGGGGATGGATGTTTCTGGCTCACCCGCCACAATGCCTGCGCGCTTCTGGTATGCGTGCATACATGCATGCTGATGTATGCCACCAAGCCACGTCTACCATGAAATTTCTTCCGGCGAGACTGGCTGCGCGTTCTCGTGAAGTTCAATCACCTCGCCCGACCGCAGCCGAACGACGCGATCGGCCGCATCGCCGATGGCGCTGTTGTGGGTAATCACCACCACCGTCTTGCCGAGTTCCTGCTTCAGTCGCACCAGCAGCGAAAGCACCAGCTTGCCGGTGGCAAAATCCAGGGCGCCCGTCGGTTCGTCGCATAGCAGCAGGTCGGGATTCTTCGCCAGCGCCCGGGCGATGGCCACCCGCTGTTGCTCGCCGCCCGAGAGTTGGGAGGGAAAGTGGTCCTTGCGCTCGGCTAAACCCACCATATCCAGCACTTCGTACTCGTCCAGCGGGTCGCGGCTGATCTCGGAGGCCACCATCACGTTCTCCAGCGCCGTCAGGTTGGGAACCAGGTTGTAGAACTGGAACACAAACCCGATGCGCTCGCGGCGGTAGCGGGTCAAGGCCCTGGCGCTTAGCCGGGTGAGATCGCGTCCTGCGTAGATGGCCCGGCCGGTGGTGGGCTGGTCCATGCCGCCGATGATGTTCAGCAGCGTGGTCTTCCCGGAACCGCTTGGGCCGACCATCACCAGGAACTCACCCCGGTAGATGTCGAGGGTGACACTTTTCAGCGCATGGACGGCCACTTCGCCCATCTGAAAGGTGCGTCCCACGTTCTCCAGGCGCAACAGTACCTGATCGTCAAATGGATCCATGGATGATGTCGATACCTGTGCAGCCAATATCTGCCTGATTTCACTTCGAACCTGCCAAAAGGCCGCTGATCCTCGGGCGTCTGGCAGCCAACAGCGCCACACCTTCGATGACCGTACATGGGCGGCGCAGTCGGTCAATACGCAGGGCGTAGAATCCCAGGCACTGTTGCAGCCAACGGGGGGGAGCAGCCATGCGGGACGCTAAATGAGGTTCGCTTTCCCTACTTTACGCACGGGGGTACCCGGGCGGCCAATACAAATGCTCGTATCGCTGTTGGGGGGGCATCCGCGTTCCGCTGGAACCACCGGCCTTGCGGCGGCCCTTTCCAACGACCGCCCTGGCGGTATCCTGGGAGTCTGGCCTGGTTGCGGCGGTGAGGCTGCCATCCCACCGCCGCAACCAGATGTGACGACTGCCAGGTTTGACCGCATTCGATCCCCCTAGCGCAACAGAACATCCCGCGTGAGTACACCTTCCGCACCGCAACCTGATCGGCCCTTGCGCCTGGTGGTGATGGGCACCGGCGGCTTTGCTGTGCCGATGCTCGAAGCGGCCATTGCCTCGCGGCACCACGTGGCCGCGGTGGTCACGCAACCGCTCAAGCCCGCCCGCAAGCAGCGCAACGCCCCGCCTCCCCCGCCGGTGCGGCAAGTTGCCCAGCGGTTGAACGTGCCGATCCTCGATCCGCCCAATGTCAACGCGCCCGAGGCCCACGACCTGCTCCGCCCGTTGCAGGCCGATTTATTTCTCGTGGCCGACTACGGACAAATTCTGTCGCCCGACACGCTGGCGCTGGCGCCGCTGGGGGGAATGAACCTGCACGGCTCGCTGCTGCCGCGTTATCGCGGGGCGGCACCCGTGGCCTGGGCCATTTACGATGGGCAGCCCGAAAGCGGCGTTTCCATCCTGCACATGACGCCCAAGGTCGATGCCGGGCCGGTGCTGGCTCAAGCCAGCGTGCCCATCGAGCCCGACGAAACGGCCGAGCAGTTGGAGGCTCGGCTGGCGGTGCTGGGTGCGCCGCTGATGATGGAAACCGTGGAACGTTATCTGCGCGGCGAAATCGAGCCGGTGCCGCAAGATCCCGCCCTGGCCACCAAGGCACCGCGGCTCAAGAAGACCGACGGCCTGCTGGACTTCACCAGAACCGCAGAGCAGGTATACAACCAGTGGCGGGCCATGCAGCCCTGGCCTGGTTGCTACACCTATTGGCGGCGTACCGGCGGTGAGCCTCTGCGGCTGATTGTCGGGCGTCTCGCGGCCCGGCCGCATACGAACCGGCCTGCCGAGGAAAACGCGGCCGGTACCGTACTCGAAGCGAGCGGCGATGGGATTGCCATCGCCTGTGGCGGCGGTACGGTGATCTCGCTGGAGGAACTTCAACCAGCCGGCAAGCGGATGATGTCGGCGGCCGAGCTGCTGCGCGGTTATCCGATCCGCGAGGGCGACCGCTTTGGCGACGCACCGCCTGCCGCTTAAAGCAGCATGACCAGCCCTTCGACATCGCGAAGCCGCGAGTATACCGAGAGCACTTCAGCCGGCGAGGCTACCGTCGCGCGGACGGTCACCGAAACATGCCGCCGGCCCCGGGCGTACCGCAGGTGATGTGCGGGTTCCTCGTTGAGGAACAGCTCGGATTTCACCACGGCCACGATGCGGGCGACGAATCCATCGTCGACTTTCCCCACCGCTTTGAACGCGTATTCGCACGGAAATTCATGGTTGGATTCCAGCAGTTCCACCGCTTGGTCGTAGTTCACGGAAATTCGCCTATGGGTTGGATGGAGTCTTGCCATGGAGTTACCCTTCCATCCTAGGCGACAGGCCGCGTCAAGCGTAGGGTTTCGCCGGAGCAAGTGCGCGGTGTGCCCGCTACACCTCGGCACGGTGGGGGCTGCACTTCATGTTGTCGTTTACGGGAGGCGCGGCTCCCGATGCCTGGCGAAAAGCGTGGCGGAAAACATTCACGAAGCTGCCGGCCAGGAAACCTAACAAACCCGCGATGACGGCCGCGGACAATCCGCCGATCAACAGCCCCAGGACGGGCGGACGCTGCTTGAGCCCGAAGATCAGGTAAGCCAGGCCCAAGATGCAACCTCCTGCTGCCGAAGTGGCGGTGAAGACCACCATGTTGCGGCCAAATTGGGCTTTCTCGCGGAGCCGGGTGGAAGGTGCCGCCACCACGGTCGGCGAAATGTAAGGCGGCCCTTCATCCATCGAGGAATCGCCGCGCAGCGAACTGCTGCCGCTGAGATTGCCGGTAATGTGGGCCGTCACCATGAGCGAGACCCACAGAAACAGCACCACCCAGGCAGCGTCAACCGCGGTGGCCAATGCCAGCAGCCCACACAGCGCGGCCATCACCATGAACACCGTACGCAGCGAGAACCTTGGAAAGCGGACCCGCTTGGCGGCCGCTGGCGCTGCCCCGCCGCGGGGGGTAGCTGCGTTCCCTGCCGTTTGGCCTTTGGCTGGAGATGGGGCCGGCGGCAAGGCTGCTGGAGACGGGGCTTGCGGACCTGCTGGAATGGTCGTGATGGGAATGGCCGCGGCCTCGTCGGAAATGGGCCGCGGCGGCGGGCTGCCGCCCTGGGTCACCGGTTGCGGCTGCTCTTCATACGATGTGAATAGCGACATCAATGGCAATCCTCGCTTGGCTGGGCCGGCCCGCCGCGGCAGGCCGGGTCCGTCTCCATTTTAGGTAGCCGAGGAGCCGAGTCGATGCACTCGGCATGCCAGACTCGCGGCCTTTTTCGCGGCGAGTATCGAAGGATGACCGCTTTTTTCCTGCCCGCGGCGGCAACCTCACGCCCGCGGGCACCTGTCGTGCCAGCCAATCACAGGCTAAGATAACGGCCCCATTTGGGCCGCGTTCCCCGACAGCGGCCGCGTTCCCAATGAGAACAGCTCATCAATAGCAAGCCATTGCCGCATATGAACTTGCGAGTACAGGAGCCGAGCGTTGTCCCCTAGTCCTCCCCAGTGGCGGTTGCCGCCGGGCGTTCCCAAGGGCTTGTGGGAATACGCACACCTGGACCATATTGCAACCGACTACGACGACTATTTCGCCCACAACAGCCTGTTTGAGTTCGATACGGCCACCTTGCGACGACACTTTGTGCGGCCAGGGCTGCTGGTCGACTTGGGCTGTGGGACCGGACGCCTGCTGGTCCCCTTTGCCAGCGAGGGGTTTCCTGCCCTGGCCGTCGATCTATCGCTGCCGATGCTCAAGGTGGTGGGCGAAAAGGCCGCCCGCGAGAACCTGCGGATCGGCCGATTGCAGGCGAACATGGTCGAACTGGACGGCATCCGCGATGGCGTTGCCGACTACGCCATCTGCATGTTCAGCACGCTAGGCATGATCCGCGGCCGGGCCAACCGGCGGAAGGCCCTGGCGCATGCTGCCCGAATCCTTAAGCCCGGTGGCCTGTTCGTACTGCACGTTCACAACCGCTGGCGGAACCTGCTGGAACCGCAAAGCCGCTGGTGGGTGCTGCGAAACCTGGTGGAAAGCCGCTTTCGCCGCGACATCGAACCGGGCGACAAGTTCTTCAACTATCGCGGCGTGCCGCAGATGTTCCTGCACGTCTTCACCCGCCGCGAACTGACCGCCGACTTGCGCAGTGCGGGCTTGAAGATCGTAGAGTTTGTTCCGCTGGATACCGAGCGCCGCCACGCCCTGCGGCACCCCTGGTTCTTGGGCCGGCTACGAGCCAACGGTTGGATCGTTATCACCCAAAAAGCGTAGCCCAGGAACGACATAACGATATCTGTAGGGCAGGCGCTATTATCGCAGGGGTTACCGTGCAGGGAACGAAAGTCGTGCAGGGAATCGAGCGCAGGCCTACCCGCTGTTAGCTGCCGCGGAAGGACAGTCGCCCGCGCAGCCTGGCTGCTCTTTCTTGAACAGGGCCGAACGCGCCACGTGTACGTAGGCGTCTGCCCGGCGATTACCGCAGGAACTGGAGGCACCAGAAGATACGGCCGCCAGAACCCTGGTAAGCCGCGGCGCCAATCCGCGTGTAGCCGCCGCCCAGGATGTTGGCTCGGTGTCCCGGTGAGTTCATCCACGACTGCATCACTTCGGTCGTGTTCTGCTGGCCGAGGGCGATGTTTTCGGCGACTGCCGCCTGTGTGTGCTGCAACGAACCGCTGCGGGCCATCCAGTAACAGTGTTGCCGGGCGGAACCCATCAGGTGCTCGCACACCTGCAAGCTCGGCAACCCATACTGCTGCCGCGTGGCGTTCACGTGCCGGATCAACTGATCCTCGATACTGAACAGCGAGATCTTCTTGGAGGAAGCCGTGGTCACGACCACGGCGGCCGGGGTGGAACTCTTTTCCTCGGCGGCCAACGCCGCGGGCATCGCCACGGCAAACGCCAACGTCAGGGCCAGGGCACGCTGCATGTTCAAGGCTCCTGTAAGAACGGGGCGGAACCGCCTACGATGATTCCAGCCGCCGCGCGCTGCGGAGAACCGGGCAAAATGCAGGCGATCCTGGGGAGTGAGAAGCGGCGCAGGCATGGGCGACCTGGGCCAAATGCGCCACTTAAGACGCCCACGTTAACCGTCCTGCCTGCCTTCGCAAGATGGTAAATCCGGGTGTGATCAGCGAAGACAGGGCGATGCGGACCGCAAGCCATTGATAAAAAACAGGTTGCGATCACAAGCGCACACGGTTTGCCCACCCCGGCTTTAAGGGTTTACGGAGAGCGTTGCAACCCACCGGCGCGAGCAGATAGCTTATTGGCGCAGAAGAACGCGCGGCCCCAAAGAGCGCCAGCCAGAAAGAATGGAGATCGCAAAGGGAGGGACCGGAAAAGCAAACACCGCCGGTCTGCACCTGCCGGCGGTGTATCAATGGGCTCGACTGGATTCGAACCAGCACTCAGTAAACCTGAACTAGGCCCTCA
>CAZEEG010000114.1:0-17827 GCA_964511065.1 uncultured Pirellulales bacterium
AAGGCCCCCAGGGCCGGCCGCGTGATCTCGCCGCCGCGTTTGGGAAAGGAGCCTTGGTCTGAAGGGCGGCTCCCGGCCTGGTCGGGCTATCCGCTGGATCGCGAAAACCTCGGCACCTACCTGGAGCAGGGCGTACTGCTGTGCTACGTGGGGCCGGGTACCCACTGGGAAGCCCGATTGACCATCGACCCTGGCGACGTGGAACTGGTCGCCCAGGGCCAGTCGGTGGAAATGATGCTTGCGCAGCAGCCGGGCCACGTCTATCGCGGCACGATCAGCATGCTTGCACAGCGCGAACTGGAACTGCGCCAGCCAGTAGCCGCGGCCGATGAGCAGACCCCGGCCGTGAAGAAGACCTACCTGGCCACGGTCATCCTGGACGATCCGCACGGCACGCTCCGCTCAGGTCTCCGCGGCCGCGCGAAGATCACCACCGCGCCGCAGACGCTGCTTGCCAGGGCCAAGCGGTGGATTCAACAGACGTTCTGACTTACAGCATAGGCTGTCCCTGCTGTTCCGCACGTTAGCACTTTTGCGATCGGCCGGACAACTTCAACCTAGGGCACACGGTGCGTGCCATGAGGCCATTTATGGATGGTTGCGCCGCCCGTGTCCGGTCGCCGAGCGGGTCGGTATCGGAAGTGTGCCGTTGTCCAGCGCCAGCGGCCGCATTTTGGACGGCTAGCACGAAAGTGAGCGGACTTTAGCTGCGCACGTGTCAACAAAAAGCTTGCATGCTACCTGATGGTGGGGTACCCTGCCCTCTGTTATTCGGCCAATGCAGCAGCGTTGGGGGCGACGCAGTTCCATTGCCTGCAGGGCCGGAGAAGCGTTTCCAGGGGCAGCTATGCAGGGCAGTATTCCACCACCGCCGCATCGGTCGTTGCAGATCTATGCGTTTGATCCGAGCCTCGACTTGGATCTTTCTACCGCCCGCGTCAATCGATCGGTCGTCGATGTGGCATGGGAAGACGACCTCCAACCGGGCCCCTGCGGTGAATATCTCGAAATTGTCGACGTAGATCCGCCCAGCCAGGCAGTCTACGAGCCGGTGGATCTGAATGCCCCCCGCCTTTTAGCGCAACACGGTCTATCTCCCTCGGAGGGCAATCCTCAGTTTCATCAACAGATGGTCTATGCCGTGGCGATGAAGACCATCGAAAACTTTGAACAGGCCCTGGGGCGGTCCGTCCATTGGTCGCCGCGCATCTTCAACGAGCAATTCAAGCGCCTACCTTGGCGGGAGTCTTACGTTCCCCGGCTGCGCATTTATCCGCACGCACTTCGCGAAGCGAATGCCTATTACAGTCCGGATAAGAAGGCCCTGCTGTTTGGATACTTCAACGCCAAAAACACGGACGCCCGCGATGGCTTGCCGGGCGGAATCGTCTTCAGCTGCCTGTCGCACGATGTCATTGCGCATGAGACAACGCACGCCATCTTGGATGGGATTCACCGGCGGCTACTCGAAGCGAGTAACCCGGACTCGCTGGCTTTTCATGAGGCGTTCGCCGATCTGGTGGCCATTTTTCAACATTTCACACTGCCTGGTGTGCTTGAGGATCAGATTGCAGCCACGCGCGGCGATCTGAGCACGGAGAACCTGCTGGCGAAATTGGCGGTTCAGTTCGGCAGGGCGACCCAACGAGGCAATGCATTGCGCGACGCGCTGGGAGACGTCGATCCGGCAACGGGAAAGTGGATGCCCACGCAACCCGATCCAACCAAAATCAGCAGCACCTTCGAGCCGCACGCCCGAGGGGCCATTCTGGTGGCCGCGATTTTCACGGCGTTCCTGGCCATTTATCAGTCGCACATCGCCGACCTGTTGCGGTTGGCCACCGATGGTCGCGGCGTTCTCGCCGAGGGAGCCATCCACCCGGATCTGGTGCGACGGCTGGCCGACGAAGCTCGCAAAGTAGCCCAACGCCTGCTCACTATTTGCATCCGGGCACTCGACTATCTGCCTCCACTGGACGTGACCTTTGGCGACTATGTCCGCGGCCTGATCACCGCCGACGTAAACATGGTCCACAACGACGAGCGGCATTATCGTGTAGCCCTGATCGGTGCCCTGCGGGATTGGGGCATTTATCCTCGCGATATTCGCACGCTTTCTGTGGAAAGCCTTCTTTGGAATCGCCCCACATCCGATGAGCAACGTCTGTTGCAGAAGCTACTGCCTCCGATCAGCATGCTGCGCACCATGGCCAATGCCAACGACCTCGCCGAGGAGGGCTGGGCGATTCTCGAAAGGCTGGGCCCTGAGCTTATGTGGTCGAGCAGTGAGCAGGGCAGAAACGGCGAACCTGGGGCTGCTTCGCTGCGCGACGTACTTGCCGCGGGCGAGCAGCTCATGCAGGCGTATTTGTACGTTGCGCCAGGACGCCGCTCGCATTCACCGGCATATGATGCTGCAACACGCCGCCGCAATGAATTTCTCCGCGAGCGACAGTTCACGTGGTACCTGCACACGTACCTGATTGCCACAACACAAGAAGCCATTCTCGCGGATGCCGAACGCCGGCAGCTATCAGATCTGCTGGGAATCGATTTCTTCCGTGACGCCAAGTTTGAGGTCCACGCGATTCGCCCTGCCATTCGTGTATCGCCAAACGGGCGTACCAAGACGGATCTGGTGATGATGCTCACACAGCGCACCATCCATTCCATTCACCCCAACGGCGAATCTGAAGATCCCCTCCATTATCGCTTCCGCGGCGGTGCCACGCTGCTCATCGATCCCGAATGGGGGGAGGTGCGGTATTGCATCACCAAGAAGATTCAAAGCCGCGGCCGCCGCTGGCGCCAGGAAGCATTTCTCCGCGCCAGAATGGAAGCAGAGGGGCCCGGTGCCCGTGCGCGCTACGGTCTATGGCGGCCTGATGAAGAAAAGATACCGCAGGAGCCGTTTCGGCTGCTGCACCGTAGTTCAGAGTGGGAAGATTAGCCGTGGCCAAACAAGTTGCTAACAGGCCTCGTGCCAAGAAGAGTGTTCAAGCTGGACCGCTGTTACCTCCCGCGGGTGGCGTGGCCATTCGCATGTACCGCCTGGGACTTGGCGACTGCTTCTTGTTGGCCATGGCCGGAAACAAGGGTGCCCCAGTATACATGCTGATCGATTGTGGGGTACATCCTGCGCAACAAGGCGGCAGGCAGAATATGGCGCTGGTGTTCGAGGACCTGGTACGAGCCACCGGGGGGCACCTTCACCTGGTGGTAGTCACCCACGAACACGCCGACCACGTCTCCGGCTTCATGCAGCAGGCCAAACGTTTCTCGAACGGGGACCTGACGATTGACCGCCTGTGGCTCGCCTGGACGGAGAGCGACCAGGATGCCGATGCGGTCCGCATGCGGAGGGCCAAGGTGGCCGCGCACCAGGCTATCGAGGCAGCCCTTCAAAAGCTTGAGCCCCGGGCTGGAGCCGTTCCGGCGATGACCAGCCTTCGCCAGCGGCTGGCCGCGGCTACCGCATTGTTTGACGTTGAGCCGTACGAAGGGGACAAAGAGCCGTCGCGGTGCGAAACCGTGGCCTTGCTTGCCGGAGCACGCGGCTCCCGCGAAAGGAACGCCAGTAATTCGGTGCTGGCTCTGCTCAAACGCCAGGCAGCACAAGTAGAGTTCCTGGATGCGGATGACCGGCCCATTCCTGTTCCTGGGACGGCCGCCGTGCGGGCTTATGTGCTCGGCCCACCGCGCGAAGATGTCCTTTTGAACGGCTCAGATCTCGCAGTCGGTGATCGTCACGAAACCTATCTCAATTCGGCAATTGGCCTGCACTCGTTCTCGGCGGCCATCCTCCAGGGGCTCGGTGAAACCCCGGATTCCGACGGGTACGGCGAAATCGCCTATCCGTTCGACCGGCGGTATCGCCGCTCTTATGAATGGGCATCCCAGCAGCCTTTCTTCCAGACCAACTATGCCTTCAACGGCTCCACACACCAGCCATGGCGGCAAATTGAATGTGATTGGCTACGCGCGGCGGAAGAAATTGCCGTGCACCTGGATCGCCACATCAACAACAGCAGTTTGGTGCTGGCCCTAGAACTGGGAGAACCTGGACATGGCCCTGTGCTGCTGTTCGTCGGCGATGCGCAGGTGGGTAACTGGCTCTCGTGGCGGAACCTGCGCTGGCGGATCAACGGCCTATCGCTGGGAGTTCCCGATCTGCTCAGGCGGACACTGGTCTACAAGACAGGCCATCATGCCAGCCACCACGCCACCCTGCGCCGCGACGATCAGGGACAGGAATATGGCCTGGAATTGATGCCCGACGGGCTCATCGCCCTGATGCCGGTGGATCAAGAGGCGGCCACTCAACTGCCTGGATGGAACATGCCTTGTAGTAAATTGTACCAGGTACTGAAGCGCAAGACCCGGGGCAATATCCTGCGTTCCGACGACGGACATGATAACAGCTTGTGCTTGCCGCGCAGCCGCAAAGCACAAGTGCCGGGCGTCGAGGGCGCTTCTTGGCGCTGTTCCAACTCCAATAAGGCGGACGGCAAACCACTGTATTACGACCTGTACATCCAGCAGTGCCAGACTTAGTCGGTATGACACGGGCAGCCGCTCTAACAGCTTTTGTTACAGGGAACCTCGACCAGACAGGGAACCATCAAAGAACTACGCGATCCGGCTCATCGTCTACTTGATACAGGGGGCAACCATGACCAAGAAGGCAGTCTTGACGGGAATCAATCGGTACAAGCACATCAGCAACTTGCGGGGTTGCGTTAACGACGTACACAACATCCGGCAACTTCTCGTAGATATCTTTGGGTTTCCAGAAGAAAACATTCGCATCCTCACCGATAACGAAGTGACGAAGGAGCGGATTCTCACGGAGTGGAAGTGGCTCACCAGAAATGCCAGGCCGGGTGACAATCTGGTGTTTCACTTTTCTGGGCACGGCTCATATGTCACAGATGCTGACGGAGACGAAGACGATGGCGCCGACGAACTGCTGTGCCTTTATGACATGGACTTCGGCGACCCCAACACCTACCTGCTCGACGACGACATGCGAAAGCTTACCGAGCAGGTTCCTGAGGGAGTGTGTCTGACGGTCATCCTCGACCAATGTCACGCCGGAACGGCCACTCGGCTCCTGATCTCCCCGGACAAGTCCAGGACAGGACTCCGCTCTGGGAAACTCCCGCTCGTGGACGAGCAAACCAGCCGGCGGCGTTCTGCTGACAGGGGTATGCGGTCGTTGGCACTGTCGGAGCTGCCTGAGCATGAGCGGGTGCTGGCACGATTTGTGGAACCTCCCCAGGACGTGCTTGACGCCGTGTTCGCGAATCGCATCCGCAGCCGCCTGGCTCGCGAATCGCTCGTTAGCGAGGGACAAATGAATCACGTGCTATGGGCTGCCAGCCGTGATAATCAAACGTCAGCCGACGCCTACATCGACAGCGACTATCACGGGGCCTTTACCTACCATTTTTGCAAGGCGGTCCGTCAGGCGGGGCCCACTGCCGACCATCGCGATGTGATCGAAACGATACGCTCGACGCTGCAACAGAAGAACTTTTCGCAGGAGCCCCAACTGGAACCCCGGTCTGTTCGTGGGCCGCTTCTCCGCTGGCGAGGCAATGGCAGTGGAGAGGACTCGGGCGCGCCGCCGTGGAAGCACGGTGTGCCTGTCGGTTCGACCGAGTTCCTGCGCCTTCTGGGCGAGATTCGCGATGTCCTCCCACTGCTGCGAGAGATTCGCGACGTATTGCGTAATGGCCATGGACATCGCGACAGCAGCCCTGCTACAGCCCGTGCGCTGGTCTATGTGCATGGAATCTGCCATCACACGGACAATTATGCGGATCCCTGGTGGCGGTCGTTACGGCCCCACCTTCCAAACCGACTGCAATCGGAACTTGAGCGCAATCGCCACGCAGTGCTGTGGAGCGACCTGGTGAATCGAGTCCGTTCCGATGCGTACGCCGATGCGCTCCTGGAACGACATTACGAGGAGGAAGAACTGGCCGAGCAGATCAGGGAAGTGTTGCGCGATCGGGCGGAACACCAGGCAGGTGAAGTGTACCCGCGTTTCGACCGTCACGATCATTCGCAGGGGCAGCAGGCCTCGGTGGTTGATCGGACATTGCTTGAGATTCCCGGCCAGACATGCATCGACGACTTTGTGCGTTATCTATTCGATAGCCGGATTCGTGACGCGATTCAACGGCGTTTCATCGACGCCGTGGTCCCGCTGCTTCGCGGCGGCGCCACGATTGACGTGATCAGCCATAGCTGGGGCACCGTCGTGGCATATGAGGCTCTCCGCCGGCTCGATGGCGAATCCTTCCGCGGCCATGTGCAGACGCTATTTACGGCAGGAGCCGCCATGGCCATTTGGCCGGTGCGGCGACGCGTCCGCCCTCGCGACGGTCAACGCCCCCGGCATGTACGACGGTGGGTAAACCTCAACGCCCGGGGGGATATTGTCGGCGGCCCGCTCAACGACTTCCAGGTCGACCACGAGTTTGTGGGTCTTCACCCGACGACATGCGGCCCAGCCGTCACGGCCTCGTGCGCCCACGGCTCGTACTTCACCAGCGAAAATGTTGCCGTGAATCGTGACATATTTGCTCGGTACATCCAGTCATCACTCCCTCAGTAAACCGTCCATGACTTGTGCGCCTTTCTGGTCACCTTACTCTGTAATGTGTCGGTTGAACTGATGTCATCTTCAATCAATAAACTGACCGATATCGCGTTTCCAGGCATCGTTGTCGTCGCATTATCGGTTATCGGTTACTACACAACGCGCCCCTCCCTTACATCGGCCCGGCCTGCTTTATCGTCTTCCACGTACACGGCAAAGGCTCCCCGCGCTCCTCAGGGCCTGGCCGCGATTCATGCGCGCATTTGGGAGGACCCGCTCCTCACGTATAAGGGGAAAGAACCAGACACAAAAGGCACCTGTGGCGCTGAGCCTGCTCAAGTTGCGCAAATACTAAAAAACCGAGTGGAGAACGCCGGACAGTTTACTTGCTTGGCAGTTCTTGTGCCTGGCGGGCCCGATGAAGGAGCCATCGAACTGCGGTTGCGGATACGGTATGCGCTCGTTTCGGCCCTGACCCAGTCGGGCTTTAGCCTGAAGTATAACTCACGTCTCACATACACCGATTTGGACGGGATTGTCGTCAAGACGGGCGGCTTGGACTCGAATGTCCCCACACCACCTCGAAAGGTGCGAGTCCCGTTCAAGCTCTATGTAAAAGACACTGCCTCAAATTGCCGCGACAACAACCGGAATGATCGGAAGCAACACCGGGTTCTTGTTTGCTGGATTGACGAGCTGGTGCTGGGCGAGCGGCCGTTGGACGCATTGCATCAAATCATGAGCAAACTCTTTCCCGAAGCACTTAGCGTGCGCGATAAGGTGGGCTTAAGGATTATCGGTCCGACATCTTCCGACATGCTCGAAACCATGTCCCATGAAAAAAAACTGAAGTGGCCAGAGTGGGGAAAGCAAAAGCCTCAATTATGGTCCACCCGGGCCACCCGTGCCACGGTTGGCAATGAGCACGATTTGTTTCTGGGCAATGGGATCGAGTTCCGGCGGGCCATTGGAACAGACGATGAGCTGCAGCGCGCGTTGCGCTGGGAACTGGCGCTGCGCGACGCTTGGCCCGCGCCACATACGGACGAGAAGATCGTTATCGTGACGGAAATCGACACCTCGTACGGCCGCGCCTGGACCCATGAGGGCCATCCTTTCCAGGACAGGCCGCAAGCCCGAAAGGTGGAGGAGCTAACTGTCAAGACGAGCCAGATCGAGCCGGTGCCCGTCCGCCTTCCGCCGCCGCTAGAGCCAAAACAGTTAATTGTATTTTCGTACTTGCGGGGAATAGATGGCCGAACATTCCATACTGCGCCGAAGAAGGATAGCTGCAGCGAGGAGCAACAGACAGCAGCATCATCAACCCGCCTGGCAATGTCCAGCAAGAGCGAACCACAAACCGGTCCGGCGCAGCTTGACTATCTCCGCCGTCTCGAACGCGAAGTAACCCTGCTACACGACCCGGACGCGATCAAGGCCATTGGCGTCATCGGAACGGACGTATACGACAAATTGCTGATCCTCCGCGCGCTGCGTCCGCACTTTCCGAACGCGGTGTTTTTCACAACAGACCTTGACATTGAACTGTCACATCCGGCTGAATTGCCATGGACGCGCAATCTGGTCGTCGCTTCGCACTTTGGATTGACAACCAGAGCTCTGGAAGGTTCGTGCGGTACCGTCAATCAACCGGCGCCATTCCGTGATAGTTATCAAACCGCGCTCTTCCATGCTGTACAGTTAGCCGTGGCACCCAAGGCAACCGGTACCAGGAAGGAAGCCGCGCAAGGCGGCGCTACTCCTATTACAGACCGGGAGGAGGTCTCGCAGGAAGCGCAGATCGATCCCGCCAACCAGGAGCATCCGTATCAGGACGGTTGCCTGCTCTTTGAGATTGGCACCAACGGCCCTTTCCACCTGGCGACGCTCAATGCAGTGTCAGACAAACACCCTCCGACATCGCATGCGCGTATGTCACTCTCAAAGACAATGCAACAGATTCTGGTGGTCGTATTGCTGCTGCTGGTTCCGTACTGGGCAGGCATCCGCTTCATGGTCCACTTTGTCGAACTGTTCAAGCGTGCCTGGAAGCCGTCACACGGGATTTTCGCAAAGGTAATTGAATTCATCGAACGATCGCTCGCCCGTTCGGCCACCCGGTTTTGTACCGGTAGCTTTCGCCGGATGCGCTGTTGCCTATCGGCAATACTTTTTGTCTCCGTGTGTGGGGCAATCTCGATCCTGATGTTTAACTGGTCTGTCACGCTGTTGATTCTAATTGGCCTGCTGGCAGCCATTGTGTTCATCGCCGGCGCGCGGCCCTCCACCCGCTGGGACGTCTATTTCTTTGCCTTTGCCGGCACGATCGTGCTCGCTCTGATCCTGCGCCGGTACACGTTCGTCGAAGAAGGGACCATGTGGTCCTGGGTGATGGGGTGCGGCGTCGCCGGTTGCATGGTGGTCGGCATTACCATGTCGGAGCCACTGCGGATAAGGGCGCTTCTGTTTGGCCGGCACTTGCATGCAATGCTTCGCGCCAACCTGGTGGGGCACCGCACTTCCAGTATGTCGCGCGCTCAAAAGGAGTTCCATGACTCCGATACCATTACGCCGTATTGGATCATCGTTCTGGCCACACTGGTCGTGGTGGCGACGGTCATCGCCATGATCCTCGATCAACTGGCCGTGACCGGTGAGCCGTTTACTGCGGCCGGTATTAGCATGTGGCCCGTAACTTTGTGTCGGGCGGGCCTGTTCCTGGCGGCCTGCACGTTTATCGTCATATGCGTTTCATCGCTTGCACAGAGCGCCGCACGCCTGGAGAAGGAATATCTCGGTCAGTACAGTCCGCTCACGACGGTACCACCCGTTTGGCGGCAATTTTTCGGTCGCCGTTTCCTTAGGGGGAATGCACACTCAGCGATGCCCATGGTTTGGGCCTTCTTTGCGGGGTCCTATTTGTTCTTTGCGATCACCAGCTTCCCTTCCAATCCAAGCCGCGGACGGTTGTGTCTTGTGACCTCGCAAGCGGTGATGTACTGCACCGTGATTTCGATGTCCCTACTGTCGTTCGTCGTGTTCGAAGCGGTGCAGAGCGTGCGCGCGTGCGTCAAGGCACTCAAGGAGCAGTTAGAGAAAGACAGCCCGACATGCCCGGATAACATGCTGGCTGGTCAGGCGCAACAATGGCACATTTCGCTCCATGGCGCGTTACGGCCTGCGATCGAGGGGCTGACGATCGTCAGACTCCTCGCGGAACGAACGCGGACGGTAGGCAAGTTATTGCTGCTGCCGGCGTGGATTGTGCTGGGAACAGCACTAATCCGCCTCAGTTGGCTGGACAATCTGGGCGTATCGTGGCAGCTGCTGCTGGTGCTGAGCATCCTAGTGTTTTTCCCTGTTGCCTTTTACGCCCGTCTGCGGCTGGAAGTGCATCGGGTTCGCGACCAGATCAGTGGCAAGCTGGTCCGGCTGAAATCTGCTTTGACGGCAAACGGCGATTCGGCCGAGATCGGCCAGTTGGCCATTCTCAACGATGCGATTGTCGAGGAAAGCCGAGGTGCATTCTCTCCGATGACTCGCGACCCCATCTTCCAAGCATTATCGATCCCATTTGGAGGTGCTGGAGGCGTGATGCTCGTTCAAGACATACTGTCAAACTTGTAACTGGCAATCAGCAGTGCGTTCTGAGTATTGGCGAATAGGTGGCGTAGATTCTGAGTCGTCGTGATCTTGTAAGTGATGCTTGAACGCAGGTTGATTCTGCGGCGACAGCAGGCCACATTGCGTTCGCCCACCGCGGCACCTAGATTATCGCCTCGCCCGAAGGGATGAGGTGCTCATCATCTTGTCGCGATCGCCTGCATCGGCCCAGCTGCGCCATGGTCGCGACCCGCGGCCTGGGCATCGTTTATGGATGCTAACGTCAGCATGACGGCGAGCCGCAGGCCCAACGTATCCACGGCGAGGTTTCCCTTGCGGTCCGTGGTGTTCTTGCCGCCATCGTGGCATCGACGGCCGCTGTGCTTGTTCATCTTCGCGGTCTGGCTGTCGATCGCGGCTGCACCGGAGGCCATCTGCTAGTTAGGAGATTTGAGCCCTCGGATAGCTCCGGCCGACGTGTTGTTGATTCGTCGCAGCGTACCGCCGCCGCGCCGCTTGGTGAAGTCGTCGTATACGGTGCTATTGGTTAGCGGGTCGGGAGGGAGCATCGTCAGGCCTCGGCCGGAACGACACAGAGACAAGAGCGTACTGGGCATCTCGCACATGTCCGCGGAGCGTGGCCGATCGCCCCTGTTATTCGGGCGCGGCTTGGCATCTGCGGCGCAATCCATTCCATGGTTATTCCGGATGATCGCTCAGGTAATGTGACCGGGAATCGGGCCACGGCGCATTCCTTTGATGGAGGAAGCGACCAATGCCGCCGGTGTTGAGCTGCTGGATGGTTTCTCAGCCCTGGCGATTCACCATGGCTTCCACCCACACCGGCACATACGGCGGAGTGCAGCCTTTGGATACCGGCCAATCCCGATACAGACCGATCTGCTCCCCAATGGCAACGGCGCGCTTGCGGTACTTGGGGTGGTGAATGCCGATGGCCCCAAGCGTGTTGTTCATGGTCCACTGCACTTCGGGCTTCGCCTTGGGCATCTCTCGCTCGATCCGATCCAACAGCGCCGGCAGGTCCAGGCCGTCGGCCTGGTTGCTCACTCGGCTGGCGGTGAGATGCCAGCCGGCCCGGGCGGCCCAGCGATCCCTCGCCTTCATCCATTTCTCGCGCATGGATTCCTTCTCGGGATGCTTGGCGACGACATATGCGTTGAGCCAGTCGGCGACCTGTGTGCAGGTGGTCGAGCGCGTCAGCCGGTCGAGCTCGGCCGTGGAGAGCGACTGGGGCTTGATGATGAGCGTGGCGAGGAGTTGCGCCTCGACGTTGCCGGTGTCCCAAAGTTCGAGCGCGAGCGAATGGTTCGTCTTAATCTTCTTGGCCATCGCCCGAAGATCGCCGAGCTTGACGCCAAATTGGTTTTCGGGCGCGCCGGCCTTGGTGTTGTGGGCCCGGCGGGCGGCGTTGCCGAGAGACTCGAATTGGGCGAAGATTTCATCCACATTCATCCGGGCGATTATACGCGCCACTTGGTGCAATCCAATCAAGATTGCCCCGATTCGTCGGCACGCTTCTTAATGACGGTGTGCTTTCCCGCAGACAGTGTGCTTTTCAAAGGCAGTATGTGTCTCGCAGACAGCGTTCTTTTCAAAGACACTGTGGCTGGCACGTGCCCGCCGGTTGCCGACGAGGCTTACCTCGGTCTGTCGGCGATTCATGCAGTTGCGCCGCTAAACGCTTCGGCCAGCAGTTCGTACGAGCGGAGCCGCGCTGCGTGGTCGTAAATGGCGGAAACCACGATCAGTTCGTCCACGCCGGTTTGTGCGGCGAACTGCTTCAGTCCGCTGCGTACCGTTTCCGGCGTGCCCACGAACGAGTACCGCAGCATGGACGCAGCGTGCGCCTTCTCGGCAGATGTCCAGTAGGTTTCGATATCGTCGATCGGCGGCGGCAATTTGCCGGGTGAGCCGCGCAGGAGATTGGTGAACTGCTGCTGGGCCGAGGTGAAAAGCTTCAGGGCTGCGGATTGGGTATCGGCGATGAAGACGTTGACGCCTGCGGCCAGGTATGGCTGCTGGCATTGCCGCGAGGGAGTGAAGCTCTGGCGATAGGTTTCCAGCGCCTGCATGAGCGCATCGGGGGCGAAATGCGAGGCGAACGCGTAAGGCAGGCCCAGCGTTCCGCCGAGACGGGCGCCGAACAGGCTCGACCCGAGAATCCATAGCGGTACGCGCAAGCCTTCGCCAGGCACGGCGCGCACGGCCTGGTTCTCCTGGGCCGGTTCAAAGTAGGCCTGGAGCTCCAACACGTCCTCGGGAAAACGCTCCGCGCTCAGCGGATCGCGCCGCAGGGCACGCACCGTAAGTTGGTCGGTCCCCGGTGCGCGGCCCAACCCCAAGTCGATTCGGCCCGGGTACAGCGTTTCCAGCGTGCCGAACTGTTCAGCAATGATGAGCGGTGCGTGGTTGGGCAACATGATGCCGCCGGCGCCCACGCGAATGGTGCTCGTGCCGCCGGCCACGTATCCGATGACGACCGCCGTCGCCGCGCTGGCGATGCCAGGCATATTGTGGTGTTCGGCCAGCCAGAAACGGTGGTAGCCCCATCGTTCGGCGTGTTGCGCCAGATCGAGCGTGTTCCGCAGCGCTTCTGCCGGAGTGGCGCCAACGGGTACAAACGCCAGATCGAGAATCGAAAGTTTCATGTATCGATGATCACCAGAGGTGGTCCACGCACTACGTGCCGGACTTGCTGCTTGCGGCGTTCAGTGCTGCGAGTTGGTCGGGCGTGAGCGATAGGCGCATGGCCCCGAGCAACTCCTTGGCCTGGCTTATGCTGGTTGCGCTGGCAATCGGTGCCGCCACGGCGGGTTGTGCAGCGAGCCAGGCCAAGGCTACCTGGGCCGGCGCCGCTCCGCATTGCTCGGCCACGTGGTCCAACGCTTTCAGAACACGCAGCCCATGCTCGTTCAGGTATTGTTCGACGGCACTGCCGCGGGCCTTCCCTGCCAGGTCATCTGGGCTGCGGTACTTGCCGGTCAGAAACCCAGAAGCCAGGGCAAAGTATGGCACCACGGCAATATTGCGGGCCACGCACAGGTCTTGCAGCGGTCCTTCAAACTGGGAGCGCTCCATGAGGTTGTAAAGGGGCTGCAGCACGGTGTACGGCGTCCAGTCACGGGCCGCACTGACATCGAGTGCCTGTTCCAGCCGGGCTGCATCGTAGTTGGATGCACCGATTGACCGGACCTTGCCAGCACGTACCAGGCGGTCGAGGGCTTCCAGCGATTCTTCGAGCGGCGTCTCGGTATCGTCGGTATGGGCGAAGTACAGATCGACATAATCGGTGCGCAAGCGGCGCAAGGAGCCGTCGATGGCGCGGGCGATCCGGTCCGGTGCCAATCCCTTGGTGCCCTGGAACTCCAGGCCGACCTTGGTGGCGATCAGCACGTCGTCGCGGCGGCCGCGCGCCGCCAGCCAGGCACCAATGATCGACTCTGACTCGCCTCCCTGGTTGCCGGGTGCCCAGGCGGAATACATATCGGCCGTATCGACCATTCGCCCTCCGCCCTCGATGAATGTATCGAGAACAGAGAAGGAGGTTGCCTGGTCGATGGTCCAACCAAAGACGTTGCCGCCCAGGATCAGCGGCGGCGTGGTCAAGCCGCTGCCGCCGAGAGTGCGCTGGTTCATTGCCGTGGTCCCGTAGCCCCTGAGAGGAGAATGAAAATCAAACGTTAGGGAGGCCCATTCTAAGCCCTGGCCTTTCGGCGTGGTCCGAGAGCCTGCCAGCGTGATGGTTGATGGACTTCCTCGGGCAGCAGGTGTGCGCTTTGTTTCACGAGAACCTGCCAAGTCGCCGGTGATTCTGCCACAAAGCGAGAAGACGTGCAGCACCATCCCATTCGATGAACTGGCACCTGCGGCGCACCTTCCATGCAGGAAGCCACCGGCCACTTGTGTGAAAGGTCGGTCGCCCGGGATCGTTAGCCGGTGCCTGTTACGCCGGTCCAACTCGGCGCATCGCTGGCGGGGAAGGATTCTTCGCTGGCCAGTTCCACGCAATCAGCGGCGTGGCGGGGGGCGGCCTTGGCTTCTGGGCCGGCACCACGTTTGGGTGCGGGCGTTCCCTGTTGCTTGGCGTCTGCCTGCTTCGCGGGCATGCCCTTTTGTTCAGCGGTTTCTCTTCGTTTTTGATCACTTAACGAGGTGGACATGGGTTCCCCGGGGAGTTGCGAGTGGAAGTGTATGGAAATGTTTGTTGGTCGATCGTGACGCTTTCTGCGCGCGCCGACGGGGTACGCCCATCACAGCTCTGTCGGGCGTTCAATCCGTAGAGGTTTGAGCGCGCCGCTCCAGGCGATGAGCTGATCGAGCATTTGCTTGAGCGAATTTTCGTGATAGGCGGCAGGCTTGAAGGTGCTGAAGTTCTCGAAGTCGGTAAACAGCGATAGCGCCACCTGGTTGCGCACGGTGGCAACCTGTACTTCGGCCATCACCAGTCGCAGGTGTTCCACGGCGCGCACCCCGCCGGCGCTGCCGTAACCGACAAATCCTGCCGCCTTGTTGTTCCATTCGGCGAAGAGGAAGTCGATCGCATTCTTGAGCGCGCCGGAGATACCGTGGTTGTACTCGGGCGTGACAAAGACATAGCCATCAAACGAGGCAATCTTGGCCGCCCAAGCTTTCGTGTGGTCCTTGGAATACTTGCCCTGCGAGGGCGGAATTGGCTCATCGAGCAGCGGCAGATTGAAGGCCGCGATATCCACCAGTTCGAACTGGGCGTCGCTGCGCTGTTTTGCGAGTTCATAAACCCACTGGGCAACCGACTCTCCGATGCGACCCGGCCGAGTGCTCCCAATGATGATGGCCAACTTGAGCATAGTGCGTTTCCCTCCTGGACAAAGACGAAGCGTGAAATCAAACCGTAAGAACCGCCTCGTGATGGTGCGGTTACCTGGTGCGGTAAGTATGGCCCCCCCAAGTGGTACGGGTGGGTAGGGCTTTCAGTCTCCCGGCATGGTTGCGGACCGATCAGGGCAGTCGCCAGGAAGCTGACTGCTAGCGAAGGCAGGGAGTGGGCGACTACGCCAACGCGCCGTTCGCAACGTAGTGCCTGGGGTTGGGGTTCGGTGCCGGTAGCGGCTGTAGAGAACCTTCCCGGGCCCGGGGGCTAAGGTGGGTGAATCCGCAATTTGCGTGCCAATCGTGGCTCTTGGTTCGCCGCGGCTGCCATTCTGGGGGGATGGGCCGGCCAGGAAGTCAGCCAGGGAAAAAAATGTGAATGGCATGTCCGACGTGCGGCTGATTTCGGATTTCCTCGTGAAGTCACAATTCACCCCCCTCCAAAACGAGGAAACCTACCATGACGACTCAAAACCGCATCAATCCCCCCGTTCGTCAGCCGTCCCAGGGAGTGCGAGGTGTGATCGCTGAGGCAGTTGGTGAAGCGTTCGATGCCGGTCGGCAAGAGAACCAGCAACTCGTTCAGAACTTCCTTGAGCCGGGCGAGCAACTGCTGGCCTTCCAGCGGGGCGAACAAAGGCTCCCGTTCCTGATCCGGATCATGCCGCTCGTTCCCGACGTGCTCACCGCTCCCAAGATTTTCATCCTGGCTATCACCAACCGCCGGGTGCTCATCATCCGCGTGCTGAAAACGTTGTTCACGCGGAAAACCAAGGGCAGCCGCCTGGTGGCCTCCATTGGACTGGCCGACTTGCGGGCGGTCACTCCCAAGACGGGATCTCTGACCAGTTCGCTCACGATCGAGACCAGGGCCGGCAAGCGGTTTCGGTACAGCCACATGCTGAAATCCGCCGCCGGGAACTTTGCTCGCGACGTCGCCATGGTCGGCAACCGCGCAAACTAGGAGCGGCACCACAGGCCAATTGCTGCGACAAGCCGCCTGCATCGCCGCGCTTGGCCGCCCCGCCCAGTGGCCGCCGCAGAACGATCGAGCCGCCCGGTGCCTTGCAACCGGGCGGCTCGCTTTGTTATCTGCGGGAGCGCGTCTTGCGACCGCCATTCCGCGCGAACGGTTGCTCTGATCCGTTCCCCCTGCGTCGTTCCGAGCCAGATGACAGGCAGCAGGAGGGGGACCGGTGCTGGAGGAACGATGGTGGAGCGACCTCGCGCATGCGATGGCGAAGCCAGCGGCAGGCAACCCGGCGACAGCGGCAGGTAACCCAGCGGCGATTGGCAGAAGCCGTGGGCAACGGTTCGCACTGCCGGTACCCAGGCTCAGGTGGCTGGGTCGCGCGGCAGACTTCGCAGCGCCAGCCCCAGGGCGATCCAGTTGACGCCGCGGAATATCAGGGTGATGCCCAGGAACAGGCCCAGCACCCACAAGGCCGATTCCGGCCATCCCTGCCAGATCAAGACACCCAAGAGCACATCGAGGATGCCGCTAACCAGCGTCCAGCCCCACATGGCGAACCGGTGACTGAGAGCCGAAACGACCTTGAAGATGCCGCTGACCATCAGGAGGCAGGCCAACAGTAGGGTTAGGGCCAGCATGGCATCCAGCGGCACCCGGAGGAACAAGGCTCCCACGACCACGGAGAGCACACCGGAGAGCAGGTGAAGAAAAAAGCCGCTCCAGCGACGGGTCCAAAAGGCGCCCACGATTTCGAACAAGCCGCTGACCAAGAGCAGGACCCCCAGCATTGCGACCGTGGCCAATGTGGCGATCCCCACCGCTCCCAGGGCAACCCCTCCCAGCAGGAGCAGTGCGATACCCAGCAGCACAAACCAGAACCAGTTGCCTCGCAACGCCGCGAGATCGTGCCGCAACTGGTTAGCCAAGGGATTTTCATCGGTCGCGTACATCGCTATGCCCTTCGAATATGCCTCGGTTTACCAGGAAAGGCGTGGTTACCACGCCACCGTTTCTGCTATCCAAACGTAGCGATTGAGGAAGTCTCTCACAGAAATGGAAAAGCGAACGTAAGAAGAACATAGCATTCTTCAGCCGCCGGTCTTCAAACTCCCGGGGGGAATGATCGCAGCGGTGCGGCCGCGCCTTCTGTCATCGGGACCCCGGCCTTTCCAATGAAGCCCCCCCTCAGGCGCACTTGCTTCCGACGAATACCGCGAACAGCAGCCCGGCGAGCTTTCCCCCCTTGCCAGCCGAAGAATGTCAAATTCTCAGCAAGAATCATGCCTGATGTGCGCCGTCTTGAACCCGATCGAGGTTCCATGATTGCAACCCGCGAACCCCCAAATCGTCGTCTCCCACCAACTGAGGCGGCCAGAGGCAACCGGCCTCGCAGGGGGCGTACCCAACAAGCGTCTGCTTTGCAAACGATGGATGGAGCGAACGCCCTCCCAAAACCGCGGCGGCGGGCGGATACCCGGCCCCAGTCGCTCTCGTAGAATGGTGGTGGAAAACTTTGGCCTCACCAAGGAAGCCGACATGCGTCACGGATCGAACCTCGATCCGCCCAACCGGTTTGAGCGGACCCATTCTGTGCCCGACTTGGAACACCTGGAGTGGGATGACGAGTACCACCGCGGGCTGGCGGACCGCCCGATTGAATACATTCCCGATACTTCGCAAAGCATTGTTACCGAGAACCACTCGCCGGACATCAACTTTCGCTACAGTGTGAATCCGTACCGGGGATGCGTCCACGCGTGCAGCTATTGCTA
>CAZEEG010000115.1:0-17815 GCA_964511065.1 uncultured Pirellulales bacterium
CCCCCTCGGCCACGGCCGTGTCGAGGATGCGGTCGGCGGGGACCATCACGCCGAGGTCGACCACGTCGTAGCCGTTGCAGCCGAGCACCACGCCCACGATGTTCTTGCCGATGTCGTGGACGTCGCCCTTGACGGTGGCCAGCACCAAGGTTCCCCGCGTGGTATCGGCCGTCCCGGCGGCCTTTTCGGCCTCCATGAACGGCAGCAGATAGGCGACGGATTTCTTCATCACCCGGGCCGATTTCACCACCTGCGGCAGGAACATCCGGCCCGAGCCGAACAACTCGCCGACCACGTTCATGCCATCCATCAGCGGGCCTTGGATCACATCCAAGGGCTTAGGGTACTTTTGCCGGGCTTCTTCGGTGTCTTCGTCGATGTAATCGGTGATGCCCTTGAGCAGAGCATGCTTGAGCCGTTCCTCAACCGACTCCTGCCGCCAGGCTTGGAGCTGTTCTTCCTTGCGCCCGCTGGCCAGGGCCTTGACCTTGTCGGCGTAATCAATGAGCCGCTCGGTGGCGTCGGGCCGGCGGTTCAGCAGCACGTCTTCGACATAAGTGAGCAGTTCCTTGTCGATCTCCTCGTACACGGCAAGCTGCCCGGCGTTGACGATCCCCATATCCAGCCCGGCCTGGATGGCGTGATACAGGAACGCGGCGTTCATGGCTTCGCGCACCAGGTCGTTACCGCGGAAGCTGAACGATACGTTGCTCACGCCGCCGGAAGTCTTGGCGCCAGGGCACTCCTGCTTGATCCGCCGCACCGCCTCGAAAAACTCCACGGCATAGTTGGCATGTTCTTCCATGCCGGTGCCGACCGTCAGGATGTTGGGGTCGAAGATGATATCCTCAGGCGGAAAGCCGGCTTTCTCAGTAAGCAGCTTGAACGATCGCTTGCAAATCTCCACCTTGCGATCGGCGGTGACCGCCTGCCCGGTTTCATCAAACGCCATCACCACCACGGCGGCACCGAACTGGCGGCACAACCGGGCCTGCTCCAGAAAAGCCTCTTCGCCTTCCTTCAGGCTGATGGAATTGACCACCGGTTTGCCTTGCACGCACTTCAAGCCCGCCTCGATGACCGACCACCTCGAGCTGTCGATCATGATAGGCACGCGGGCGATGTCCGGCTCATCGCCAATTAAGTTGAGGAACCGCACCATGGCGGCTTCACTGTCCAGCAGGCCCTCGTCCATGTTCACGTCGATCATGTTCGCGCCGTTTTCCACCTGCTGCCGCGCGACACTCAGAGCCTCCTCGTACTGCTCCTCGCGAATCAGGCGGGCGAACCGCTTGGAACCGGTGACGTTCGTCCGCTCGCCGATCATCAGGAAGTTGGAGTCGGGGCGAACCTCCAACCGGTCCATACCGGCAAAGGTGGAATATCGCGGCGGATTGCTCCGGCGGTGCGGGGTGACACCGTCCACCGCCTTGGCGATCGCGCGGATATAGTCGGGCGTGGTGCCACAGCAACCGCCCACCAGGTTGACAAAACCTTCCTTGGCAAACTCTCCGATCCAGTGGGCCACCTCCTCGGCCGAAGAATCGAAACCGCCCATCCCATCGGGCATGCCGGCGTTGGGATAGCAACTGATGTAACAGGTCGCCACCTGCGAGAGTGCTTCGATATAGGGCCGCATCTGCGCGGGCCCCAGCGCGCAGTTGAGCCCGATGCTCAGCATGTCGAAGTGCGAAAGCGAGGTCCAAAAGGCCTCGATGGACTGCATCCCCAGCGTCTTGCCGCCCTCGAAAATGGTGCCCGACACCATCACCGGCAGCTTGATCCCGTGCTGGTGGAAGTACTCACTGATGGCAAACAGGCACGCCTTCATGTTGAGGGTGTCAAACGAGGTTTCCGGCAGCAGGATATCCACCCCGCCATCGATCAGCCCACGTATCTGCTCGGTGTAGCTGGCCACCATCTGGTCGAAGGTGTGGGAGCGGTGGCCGGGTTCTTCCTTGCCGCACATGGAGAGCATGACCTTGGTCGGTCCGATGCTGCCGGCCACGAAGCGCGGTTTTTCCGGATCGGCGGCGGTGAACTCGTCGGCAGCCTTGCGGGCGAGTTCGGCCCCGGTGCGGTTCAGCTCGTACACCAGTTGCTCCAGGTGGAACTCCTGCTGCGAGATGATATTGGCATTGAAGGTGTTGGTTTCGATGATGTCGGCGCCGGCCTCCAGATAGGCCCGATGAATCCCCTCGATCATCGCGGGCTGGGTGAGCACCAGCACGTCGCTGTTGTTCTTCAGCGCCACGGGATGATCGGCAAACCGTTCGCCGCGGTAGTCTTCCTCGGTGGGAGCATGGGCCATGATCATGGTGCCCATCGCCCCATCGAGCAGTAGAATCCGCTGGGCCAGCAGGTTTTCAAGCAGTTGTTGGGTTTGCAGGGTATCGGCGACCGACATACAACTCTTTCCCGTTGGGTAAGCCGGGCGTGCCGGCTACGCGAATCGAGCCTGGAGCGTGTGGGCAGCGGGCCAGCAGATACAGCCATTCCGCCTCTCCGCCGCGATGGCAAACGCCCCCGGGCATCGCAAATTTTGTAACTTTCCCCTGATTCTACGACACAAGTCCCCCCGCTCCTAGTTCACCCGGCGCAGGGTTTTCGTCGCGGGAGTTTGCCAATGGCGCCATGCACCAGGCGGCGCCCCGCTCTTAGTTCCCCGGCGCGAGGTCTTAATCGCCCTGTGGCACATTGCCGGACCAAAGAGCAGCGCCAATGAACAGCGCAGATGGGCCGCATGCGGGAGGGCCGCTGGAGCCGGCGCGCGTAAAAAACTCGGCGGGCCCGCGAGAGCCCGCCGAGTGCGCTAAAAGTCGTCTTGCAATTCCGATGGCCAGGCACGCCGGATGGCCTGTGCCGCTTGGGCAATTCCGTTAGTTGCCGCTGCGCGGCGCGCCGAGCGTGACTTCGGCATCAACCGTCTTGCCGTCGCGCTTCACCGTAATCACCACCTTGTTGCCCGGCTTGTACTTGATCAGGCCATCGGCCAGGCCCTGGATATCCGTCACTTCGACCTCGCCGATGCGGATAATCACGTCGTTGGGCTTAAGGCCGGCCTTCGCGGCGGGCGATTCGTCGTTCACGCCGGTGATTCGCAGGCCGTCGTTCATGCTGGCGTAGTCGGGCACCACGCCCAGGTAAGCCATGCGGCCGCCCTGGCTGGGACCCTTACTGGCCGAGGCCACCTTGGTGAACTCGGGACGCTTGGGAAGTTCCAGCACCGAATCGAGCAACCGCTCGGTGTAATCCAGAATGTCGGCGGTGCCATGGACGTTCACATGGACAAACGTGTCATCCGGCGTGTGATACTCCTTGTGCAAACCGGTGAAGAAGTGAAACACCGGAATGTCTTTCTGGTAGAAGCCGTAGTGGTCGCTGTTGGGCATCGTGCCATCGACCTTGTCGAGCTTGATGGGGACACCTTCCGCGGCCGCGTCGACCAGTTTGTCGAATTCCTTGGCCGTCTTGACGCCATACACGGTGAGTTTGCCTTCGTTCATCCGGCCAATCATGTCGTAATTGAACATGGCCACGGTGTCTTTCAACGGCACCACCGGATGATTGATGTAGAAGTTGCTGCCCAGCAGCCCTCGCTCCTCGCCGCTGAACGCGATAAAGACCAGCGTGCGGGCCGGCTTGCTATTTCGCTCGGCAAATCGCAGTGCCAATTCCATCAAGCCGGAAGTGCCCGAGGCGTTGTCGTCGGCACCGTTATGAATGGCCCGCAGCGCGGCTTGCCGCGAGCCAAAACCGCCCATGCCCAGGTGGTCGTAGTGAGCGCCCACGACGATCGCCTCGTGAGCCAGCGGCCCCTTGCCCTCCAGGATGCCGATCACGTTGACCGTCTCGACCTCCCGCGTGATGAACTCCGTTTGCAACTCGGCCGTCCAGCCTGCCAGCGGTTGGGAGATCGGCTTGAGGTCCTTGTCGATCTTGGCCTCAATGGCCGCCAGGCTATCGAGCTTTTCATCGCCGGCCGACAAGGGCGCGGCCTTCAGCAACTTCTCGACGACCTCCTGCTTGACGTGCGCAAAGGGAATCTTCATGCTGCGCGCACCAAAGAGATCGGGCGGAGCCAGTTCGTCCGACTTCTTGGTGGAGAACGGATCGTTCACCAGCAGCACTCCAGCGGCCTTGTGCTTGCGGGCCAGGTCCAGCTTGGTGCGGATGTACGAGTGCTCGGTGGTGTCTTTGCCGCCAAACACGCTGTGCGGGTTGTTCTGCTGCGGTTCGCGGCGAATGAGCAGGACGATTTTCCCTTCGACATCCAAATCAGCGTAGTCGTCGTACTTCTGCTCCTCTGCAGAAATTCCATACCCGGCAAACACGATCGGGGCCGACACCGTTCCGCTGCCGCCCAAGGCTTGTGGCTGGAAGTCCTTCTCCAAGGCGAGTTGCAGTTCCTGCCCTTGCGGGCCGCGCAGAATGAGCCGGGTTTTGTCGGCCACGACATCGGGCTCGAGCGTCACCGTAAATGGCTGGAAGTAAGAACCGTCGGCGGTGCCGCTGGAAAGCCCCAGCTGCTTGAAGCGGTCGCGAATGTATTCGGCCGCCAGGTCAATGCCCTTGGTGCCGACGCCGCGCCCCTCCAGTTCATCGGAGGCCAGGTATTGAATGTCGCGGGCGATACGATCGCGCACGACCTTGGTATTCTCCGCGTTAGCGGAACTGCTAATCAGCAAGCCTCCGCAGGCGGCCGCCGCCCACAGCAGAACGTACGCACTGTAGTTCCTTCGCGTCATTTTGGTCGCTCCTGGGAGTTTGGTTGCGGTTGGACGCCGGGCAGCAGGGAAGTTCTTCCGGCCTTTAGGGTGGTGAGGGGCGGCCATCAAGGAACTGGCCACGGTGGCAGGTTGGAAGTCGCGGGTCGCCCGGTGCCAGCCGGGCACCGCCGACCATCGTTCCGATATCGATTTTTCCGCCCAATGCGGGGGGCGGCGCGCCGGCAGTGCAGTGGCGCTTGAAATTCCTACGATACGGCCAGTAATCCCGTTCGGTGGGCAAGCCAAGTCCCCCCCCCTGGATGCCTGCCACCGTCAGTTTCAGCGACACATCCAGTCGGGTCAAGCCATCAGCCGCTCGGCACCGGTCAAGCCAGAGAACCGTACAAATCCATGGAACCGGCGGCTTTTGCCATTATACTGAGGACTTGCCCCGTACCGGGGGATACGCTTTACCGGTAGTGTAACTCGAAAGCGTTACCGTATGGGGGGCTTCCTGCCTGAAATGCCTGCCTGCTCGGCCTGACCGGCGTTGGACCTTTGGTCAGCTTCCACGTTGGCTATCCCCCGGGGCGGCCGCCGCAAAGCCGTATTTGACCACTGTGAGCAACTAGCCTTTCCGTTGAGAGCACCCATGACCTCGATTTGTCAAGCTTGGTGGAAAGTCGTCGTGGCGGCGGCTTTGTGCGTGCTTCCGATGTCTCGCCATGCCACGGCCGCCACGCCGCTCAAGCTCGAACAGGGCGACCGCATCATCCTGATCGGCAATACCTTGGCCGAACGCATGCAGCGGTTTGGTCACTGGGAGTCGTTGCTCCATAGCCGCTTCCCCAACCTGCAATTGACCGTCCGAAACCTGGGATGGTCCGCCGACGAACTGACCGTCCGCCTGCGTAGCAAGGATTTCAAAGATCATGGGCATACCCTGAACGATCACAAACCCGACGTGATCCTGGCGTTCTTCGGCTTCAATGAGTCGTTTGGTGGAGAAGCTGGGCTGGCGAAGTTCAAGAACGACCTGAACAACTTCATCAAGGAAACAACGACCACCAGTTACAACGGCGAACATCCGCCGCAACTGGTGTTGGTATCGCCCATCGCCAACGAGGACCTGCCGGCCCGCAAGCAAACCGCCGGGCAGCGCAACAATCCCAACATCAAGCTCTACACCGAGGCGATGCAGGCTGCGGCCAAGGAACACGGGATTGGCTTTGTCGACTTGTTCACACCGACGCTCAAGCTGATGCAGCAGAGCCGGCAGCCGCTTACCTTCAACGGCATCCACCTGACCGACTCGGGCTATCGCCAATTGGCCCCGATCCTGGACGAAGCGCTGTTTGGGCCGAGACCCGCGGCATCGGGCAGCATCGACCTGGAGCGGCTCCGGGCAGAAGTCAACGAAAAGAATCTCCAGTTCTGGTACGACTATCGCGCGGTTAACGGTTACTACATCTATGGTGGCCGCAAGGCGCCGTTCGGCGTGGTGAATTTTCCGGCCGAGTTTGCCAAGCTGCGAAAGATGATCGAAGTTCGCGACCGGCGCATCTGGGACACCGCCCAGGGAAAGCAAGTGCCGGCCCAGATCGACGACAGCGGCACCGGCGAATTTGTCAACGTCGAGACCAATATCAAGTTCGAGGTCAAGATCACCTCCCCGGAAGATTCGCGGCAGCAGTTCCGACTGCCCGAGGGCTACGAGGTAAACCTGTTTGCTTCGGAAGTGGATTTCCCCGAACTGCAGAACCCGGTGCAGATGGCCTTCGACGCCAAGGGCCGGTTGTGGGTCTGCACCATGCCCAGTTATCCGCAGTACCTGCCGGGTGTGCCGGTGAACGACAAGGTGCTGATCCTGGAAGACACCGATGGCGACGGCAAGGCCGACAAGCAGACGGTATTCGACTACGGCCTGCACGTGCCCACGGGCATCGAATTGGCTGATGGCGGTGCTTATGTTGCCGAGCAGCCGAACCTGCTGTTCCTCAAGGATACCGATGGCGACGGCAAAGCCGACCACAAGGAAGTGGTGCTGCACGGCTTCGACTCGGCCGACAGCCACCACTCCATCAGCGCCTTTGAGTTCGGGCCGGGCGGCGCGCTGTACTTCCAGGAAGGCACCTTCCATCAAACCCAGGTGGAAACCCCCTATGGACCGCAGCGCTGCTCCGATGCGGGCGTGTTCCGCTACGAACCGCGCACCGAGAAGTTTGAAGTGTTCGTCTCCTACCGGTTTGCCAATCCTTGGGGTCACGCCTTCGACCGCTGGGGGCAGAACTTCGTGGCCGATGCTTCCGGCGGTGCCAACTACTTCGGCACCGCCTTCTCTGGCCAGGTGGATTACCCCCACAAGCATGGCTCGCTGAAGCAGTTTTTAACCAAGCAGTGGCGTCCGACCGCCGGTTGCGAGTTCGTTTCCAGCCGCAACTTTCCCGACGACACCCAGGGCGATTATCTGCTCAACAACTGCATCGGATTCCACGGCGTGCTGCGGTACCGGATGAAGGAGGACGGCTCGGGTTTCTCGGCCACGCCGGTTGAGCCGCTGCTGCAATCGTCCGATCCCAACTTCCGCCCGGTCGATTTGCAGTTTGGTCCTGATGGCGCCTTGTACGTGGTCGACTGGTTTAACCCGCTCATCGGCCACATGCAGCACTCGCTGCGCGACCCCAACCGCGACAAGAGCCACGGCCGCATCTGGCGGATCACCTACAAGAACCGGCCGCTGGTGAAGGCTCCCAAGATCGACGGCGAGCCGATCGCCAACCTGTTGGAACTGCTGAAAGAGTACGAGGACCGCACGCGCTACCGCGTTCGCCGCGAACTGCGCGAGCGCGACAGCGACCAGGTGAAAGCCGAATTGGACAAGTGGGTGGCCGCCCAGGATCCGCAGGATCCCGATTACTGGCACCACCTGCTGGAAGCCTTGTGGGTCCATCAGCACCACGACATCGTCGACCAGACACTGCTGAAGAAACTGCTGCGCTGCCCGGAACCCCGGGCCCGCGCCGCCGCCACCCGCGTGCTGTGCTACTGGCGCGACCGCGTGGACGGCAGCTTGGACCTGCTCCGGGTGCAGGCGGGCGACGAGCATCCGCGCGTGCGGCTGGAAGCCGTTCGGGCTGCCAGCTTCTTCAAGGGCAGCGATGTGGCCAAGGCCGAAGAAGTGGCGCTGGAATCGCTGCTGCATGACCAGGACGATTACCTGGAATACACGTTGAAAGAAACGCTCAGCACCCTGGAACGCCGCGGCAAGAAGTAGCCGCACGGCTAAATCGGGTGCCACGGCTCTGTGAGCCGTGCCTGCTAACGTGCCCCCCGTGTGGCGCGGCGCTGCCAGCCATGCGCACCGGCAGCCACCATTCACCGGATGCCGCGTCCGCGTCAAAACGGACCCGATGCGTTCGGTTTCTGGTGGCCTCAATCAATCCCCCTGCGACCACAACGACCGTTTCCGATGAAAAAGATCGTTTGGATATGCGTAGCGCTGCTGGTTTTGCCGGCTGCGGTTTTCATGCCGGACGCTGCCACTGCCCAGGATTCACCGGCCGCCGCCATGATGCGTCTGCTCAAGAGCGGCCGCGTACCCGAGGACCGCATCCCCACCTTGTTGGACCTGGTGGGTAGCCGCGGCACAGGCGAAGATCTGGAGTTCATCTTTGAGCAATGCCTGGCCGATGGCGGTTACAAAGGCAGCGTACGCCTGAAGGCCCTGGATATGTTGGCCAATGCGGCCGTGAACCGGCAAGTGAAGCCGGCAGCCGACCTGTCCAAGCTGGCGGCACTCATCGTTCCGGCCAATGGCAAACCGCTCGACGCGCGCACCCAACTGGCGGCAATCCGCCTGGCAGGCGTCTGGAAGGTAGACGCGCTGAGCGACAGTCTCAGCAGCCTGGCGGACAGCGACAACGCCGCGGTGCGCCAAGCGGCGATCGACGCCCTGGTCGAAATCAACAGCGAGGCCAGTCGGCAGGCACTCGAGAAACTCACAGCCGCCGATCAGCCGCTGGCGGTGCGGTATCGTGGGGCGGCCGCGCTAGCAACACTCGATCCCAAGCAGTCGGCCAACCTGGCCGCGGAACTGCTTGCCGCCGGCACGGCCGACGTCGATCCGGCCCCGTTGATCGATGCCTTCCTGAACCACCGAGGTGGTACCGACATTCTGGCCGCTGCCCTGGCCGACCGCGAGCTACCCGAGGAAACCGCCAAGCTGGCCCTGCGGCACATGTATGCCGTGGGCCGCTCCGATGGTTCCCTGGCCAAGATTCTCGGCGATGCGGCCGGGGTGGGCGAGGAACCGCCGCCGCCCACCGAGGAGGAAATCCAGCAACTCGTGGCCGAAGTGCTCCAGCACGGTGATCCAGCCCGGGGCGAGGCCATCTTCCGCCGCGACGACCTAAGCTGCATGAAGTGCCATGCTGTGAGCAAGGCCGGTGGGGACGTAGGGCCGGACCTCAGCCCCGTGGGAGCCACATCTCCGCCCGACTACCTCATCAAGTCGATCCTGCTGCCCAACGAGGCAGTGAAAGAGGCATACCTCACGCATATCGTGATTACCGACGAAGGCCAGATCTACCAGGGCATCATCACCGACCGCAACGATGAACGGATCGTCATCAAGGAAGCCACCGGCCGGCAGCGGAGCATCCCGATCTCGTCGATCGACGACATGACCGAAGGCCCCTCGCTGATGCCCAAGGGGCTCACGCGGTTTCTCACGCGGGCCGAGTTGGTCGACCTGGTGCGATTCCTGTCGGAGTTGGGTAAACCTGGCCCCTACGGTATCCGCACGGCCCCGACCATGCAGCGCTGGCGGGCAATGGCCCCGCAAGACGAGTTGCTGGCGGCCGACGTGCCCGACTCGGAAACCTTCTCCGAGCGCGTGCTTTCGGCCCCCGCCGGCGCGTGGACCCCGGTTTACGCCAAGGTGGCGGGCGGGCTGCCGCTCGATGAAGTCGCCGCCCGGCTCAAGGGCGAGGTGATTTATCTGCGGGGTGAGTTCGATGTGACCGCCGCGGGGCGCGTCGCTTTCACCATCGAATATGATGGCCCCTTCGCCGTGTGGGTGGACGATGAACCCTTTGGCAGCCAGGCAAAATTCAGCACCGAGCTGGAGCCTGGCCAGCACGCTGTCACGCTGCGCGTTCAGGCCCAAAGCCAGGCCAGCAGCGAACTCAAACTCACGCTGGGCAAGCCCTCGGCTTCCACCGTGCAGTTTACGGTGGTCGACGGCCCGTAACCGCACACACCCGGGTTTACCGCCGTTCGTCCGGCAAGCAATCGCCTCCATATGCCACTTGGGGAGAGGCGCCTCGGGGGCCGGTTACGTGAACACTGCCCGCGGTGCCGCCAACCGATGGCGATGGGTCCTCGCCGCCTGCCCCGTTTGTTATCTTCAGCACCAGCCAATCGGCCACCCTTTGCAAGTGCGTTCCAGCCGTGAAACTCCAGTTAATGATTACCTGCCTGGGCGACGTTTTCCGGCCGGAGGTAGGTCAGGCCACGGTGCGTTTGTTGCGGCGGCTGGGGCACGAAATCACATTTCCTGAAGAGCAAACCTGCTGCGGCCAGCCGATGTTCAACAGCGGCTATGCCGATATGGCCCGGGACCAGGCCAAGTATACCCTGGAGGTGTTCCGCGACCCGCTCCCGGCGATTGTGCCCTCGGGTTCGTGCGCGGCGATGGTCAAGCATGAATATCCTCGTCTGTTCGAGCACGATTCCACGTGGCGGAACCGGGCCGAGGAGTTGGCCAGCCGAACCTTTGAGCTAAGCGATTTTATCGTCAACCACCTGGGCATTGTCGATGTGGGCGCCCGCTACGAAGGACGCGTGGCTTATCACTATGCCTGCCATCTACGGGCATTGGGCGGGACCGACGAGATCGAGCAATTGATCCGGCACGTTCAAGGAGCCCAGTACGTGCCGATCACCCGGCAGGATCAATGCTGCGGTTTTGGCGGTTCGTTCGCCGTGCGCTATGGCGACATTTCAGCGTCGATGGTCAACGACAAGGTGTCATGCATTGAAGCCGCTGGGGCCGACGCCGTGGTTTCTTCCGATACCGGCTGTTTGATGAACATCGGCGGCCGCATGCGGCGATTGGGGAAGAAGACCGAGGTGCTGCACATCGCGGAACTGCTGGTGCGCGAGTAGGCCGTATTGCGGAGTCCATGCAGGCCCCGCCTTTCTCCCCCTTTGCGGATTCCGCCGCGGATTTCTAAGATGCGGCAGTGCCAATCTTTCAGGAATCTTCTCCGCTCGCGAAGGAATCCACCCGATGAGCGTTTTGCCGCTACGCAAGCGTCCGGCCTGGCAGGCCCTGCAAACCCATTATGAGCAGATCAGCCAACTGCACCTGCGCAAGCTGTTTGCCGACGATCCGGCCCGGGCCGAAAAACTGTCGCTGGAAGCGGTCGGGCTGTTCTTCGATTACTCCAAGAACCGGATCAACGAGGAAACCCTGCCGCTGCTGATCCACCTGGCCGAGGAATCCGGTCTGCGGCAGCACATCGACGCCATGTTCAGCGGCGAGAAGATCAACGTCACCGAGGATCGCGCCGTGCTGCACGTGGCACTGCGGGCACCGCGCGATGCCGTGATTACCGTCGATGGCGTGAACGTGGTGCCAGAGGTCCACGCCGTGCTCGACCGCATGGCGGCATTCGCCGAGCAGATTCGCAGCGGCACCTGGAAGGGGCACACCGGGCGGCCCATCCGCAATGTCGTTAATATCGGCATTGGCGGCTCGGACCTGGGGCCGGTCATGGCTTACGAAGCGCTCAAGCACTACAGCGCTCGCGACCTGACGTTGCGGTTTGTTTCCAACATCGACGGCACCGACCTGGCCGAAGTCACGCGCGACCTGGACCCGGCCGAAACCCTCTTTATCGTGGCCTCCAAGACGTTCACCACGCTGGAAACGATGACCAATGCCCATTCCGCCAGGGCCTGGTGCCTGAGCGCCTTGAAGGACGAAGCGGCCATCGCGCGGCACTTCGTCGCCGTTTCAACCAACGCTGAGGAGGTCCGTCGGTTCGGCGTCGATACGGCCAACATGTTCGAATTTTGGGATTGGGTTGGCGGCCGCTACTCGATGGATTCAGCCATTGGGCTTTCGACCATGATCGCCATCGGGCCGGACCACTTCCGCAGCATGCTGGCCGGCTTTCACGCCATGGACGAACACTTCCGCACGGCCCCCCTGGAACAGAACCTGCCGGTCATCCTGGGCCTGCTGGCCGTGTGGTACAACAATTTTTTCGGCGCCGATACGGTGGCCGTGCTGCCTTACGACCAGTACCTCAAGCGGTTCCCCGCCTATCTCCAGCAACTCACCATGGAGAGCAACGGCAAGCACGTCACCCTGGAAGGGGCCGAGGTCGACTACCAGACCGGCGCCATCTACTGGGGCGAACCCGGCACCAACGGCCAGCACTCCTTTTACCAGTTGATCCATCAGGGCACGAAACTGGTGCCGTGCGACTTCATCGCGTTTTGCCAGAGCCTCAATCCGCTGGGCGACCATCACGATTACCTCACGGCGAACGTCCTGGCCCAAAGCGAGGCCCTGGCCTTCGGCAAGACGGCCGAGGAAGTCGTCGCCGAGGGCTGCCCTGCCCATCTGGTGCCACATCGGGTGTTCGAGGGCAACCGCCCCAGCAACACAATCCTGGCCGACCGGCTGACGCCAGAAGTCCTGGGCAAGCTGGTGGCGCTGTACGAGCATAGTGTCTTTACCCAGGGTGTGATCTGGCAGATCGACTCGTTCGACCAATGGGGCGTGGAGCTGGGGAAAGTGCTGGCCAAGCGGATCATTCCCGAGCTGCAAAGTGCCGATGAACCACCGCTGACTCACGACAGTTCGACCAATCAACTGATCCGCCGCTACCGCGAGCGCAAACGCGGCGGCAAGAGCCGGCCGGCCTGAGCGGCCAATAGCTGGCGGCGCTGCGCTGTTGGGGGTAGAGTAATCTTCCTTCCCCGCCCGATGTCCTGCTGAGATGCCGCACATGCCAAAATTCCGGATGCTTACGGCCTGCCTGCTGTTGGTCTGCGCTGCCTGCCTGCCTGGGTTCGCCGCCGGAGCCGATTGGCCGCAGTTTCGCGGCCCCACGGGGCAAGGCCACGCCCAGGCATCGGACCTGCCGCTGCGCTGGAGCGACACCGAACACATCACCTGGAAAGTTGCCATTCCAGGGCTGGGCTGGTCCTCGCCCGTCGTCCAAGGCAACCAGGTGTGGCTGACCACGGCCGAGGACGAAGGCCGCTCGTTACGGGCCGTGTGCGTGGATGCCGCCACTGGAAAGATCGTGCATAACATTGAGGTCTTTCGCCCGGCCGCAGCGCTGGACATCAATCCCAAGAACAGCTACGCCTCGCCTACGCCCGTCCTCGACGCCGGGCGGGTTTACGTGCATTTCGGCAGTGCGGGCACGGCCTGCCTGGATGCGACCACCGGCCGCGTGCTTTGGGCCGATGCTTCCCACCATGTCGATCACAAGGAAGGTCCCGGCAGTTCGCCGATCATCTGGCAAGACAAGCTGATCGTTAATTTCGATGGACGCGATCACCGCTGGGTGGTCGCTTTCAACAAGCACACCGGCCAGGTCGATTGGAAGGCAGACCGCTCGCGGCCCGCCGACAGCAATCCGGAAAAGAACAAATCGTACTGCACGCCGCTGGTGGTGGAGCATGCCGGGAAGGCCGTCTGCATCAACCCGGGTGCCATGCGGATCAGCGCCTATAACCCGGCCAACGGCGAAGAACTCTGGTGGTGCGATACCGACGGTTTCTCCACGGTGCCGCGCCCGGTGGTCGCCCATAACCTGGTTTACGTATGTACTGGCTACGCGCGGGCCGAGCTGTTGGCCATCCCGCTGGATGCCCACGGCGACATGACCGCCCGCGTTGCCTGGCGATTCAATCGACAAGTGCCGCTGAACCCTTCGCCGCTGGTGGTGGGCGATGCGCTATACATGGTGAGCGATCGCGGGATTCTGACCTGCCTCGATGCCCGAACCGGCGAGGAACGCTGGAGCCAGCGGTTGGGCGGCAACTACTCGGCGTCGCTGCTGTATGCGGACGGACGGATCTACCTGTGCAGCGAACAAGGCGAAGTGATCGCCATCGCCCCCGGTGATGAATATCGGGAACTGGCCAGGGTACAGTTCGCGGGTCGCATCCTGGCCTCACCTGCCGTGGTGGGACGAACCGTCTTTCTGAGGACCGACAGCGAACTGTACCGGATCGAGAAAGGGGCCGCAGGGCCCTAGTCCGGTCGCGGTCAAACGGCGTGATGGCATTCGACAGGCCCGGGCGTTTCATTTTGCTCCCGGGCCTGGCGTCCAGCGAGGCAAAAAGAACGTCGCCAGCCAAACTTTCATCAGCAGGAGCAAACTGTCATGTCCGAACCCCCTGTGCTGTTGGGCAAGCTCACGCGGCGTGAATTCCGCGAGCGGATGGCGTCGGGCGAATTGAAGGCTTGCATCATTCCCGTGGCCGCCATCGAGCAGCACTTGGAACACATGGCGATGGAGCACGACTGGCGGAGCGTGAACGTGATTGCGGAAGGCGTCGCCCGACGGCTCAGCCCCCATGTCATCGTGGCACAGGGGCTGATGGCCGGCATCAGCGAGCATCACATGAAACACTTCGGCACGCTCACGCTCACGCCGGGCAGTTTCATGGCCGTGCTGAACGACCTGATCGACAGCATGGTTCGGGCAGGCTTCCAGAATATCCTGGTTCTCAACGGGCACGGCGGCAACGTGGCCCCGCTTCGCGCGGTATGGGACCAGTACGTTCGACGGTTCAAAGTGAACCTGCAATTCTTGCCCTATTGGGACGTGCTCACCGCCGAAGACGCCAAGCTGCTCAAGAGCGGCCAGCGACTGCCGTACGACATGCCCGGCCATGCCCAGGAGTGGGAAACCTCGTTCGCCTTGGCGGCGTTCCCTGAGAACGTGCGGGTGGAGGTGCTGAACGACCAGCAAGACCCAACCCCCGCCATGGCCACGGCCGAAACCGGACAGGAGTACATCAACCGCATCCTCGACCGGCTAACCGTGTTCGTCCAGGAGATGATCGACGGCAAGCGGGTGATCGAAATGCCGCCGTATCATCCGTGATGGGGTCGGCGATCGGGCAGGTCGTACCGGCCGCGCGCCGTTCGTTTGGGGTTCAACGGATTCCCACCAAGCACGCCCGCATTGCGTCCGGCGAATCCAGCCTACCGATCCTGATCCGAGTTGCACGGCCCCGCAGAGCCGTGGCCCGCGGTGCCATGGAGTCAACCGCGCAATGACTCACGCGGCGGCGATGCGGCGGCGGAGCGATTCGCGCCGACTCACGCCGCGCTGGGTTTCGGCCGTCATGAACTGGTAGAGCCGCTGCCCAGAAGGCGTCGCCAGGGCAGCCATCAATTCCAGGGCTTCGTCGCGATGCAGCGACATCCGGTACAGGATGCGGTAGGCCATCTTGATTTCGTCGCGGTCGGCCGGAAGCACTTCGGCCCGAGCCAGGCCCACGCGGTTGACGCCCACGATAGCGCCTTCGCGATCGGTCATGAAGTAAGGCGGTACGTCCTGCACGATCTTGGCCAGGGCACTGACCATGGCCAACTCGCCGATGCGGACGAATTGATGCACGGCCGCGTTGCCGGAGATCACCGCCTTGGAACCAACGGTCACATGGCCACCCAGCAGGACGCCGCTCACCAGGGTGACTTCGTCGCTCAGGTGGCAGTTGTGCCCCACGTGGCTGTTGGTCATCAGCAGGCAGCGGTTGCCCACGACGGTTGCCGTGCCGGGAATGGTGCCGCGGTGGATGCTTACGCCTTCGCGGATCACGCAGCCATCGCCGATGTGGCAGTAACTTTCGCCCCCCTCGTACGCCCGATCCTGGGGCAAATCGCCGATAACGGCGTGGGCGTGGATACGGCAATCGGCCCCGATGGTGGTATGGCCGTACACGATCGCCCCGGCCCCCAGGTGGCTGCGAGGCCCGATCTGCACCGGCCCGTCGATCACAACATGGGGGCCGATCGTGGCCGAAGGATCAATCGTCGCCCGCGGATCAATAATGGCTGAAGGGTGAACGGGCATGAACTATCGCCTTCCGTGGTGAGGGGTGGCCGACGGGCATCCTGCCTGCCGGATGAAGTGCTGCGGCTACATGCTGATGAGCGCGGTGTGTGCCAGGCATCAAAGGCGCAGCACGCACGTATCGCGGCAGCAGTCGGCGATCCGGAAGGCACTTTCGCCAATTTCCGCCCAATCAGCCGCTGGCGGCGTCAGCCAATCGCCGGGTTGGCGCCCCGGGTTGGCAGCCAACTGGTCGGCCCGGAGTTGGATGGGCAGCGACATTTCACCCCGCGACCAAAGATACGGGGGGAACAATCCCAGCACGGGATAATCGTGTCTGGGGTCGTGATGGAAAGGTCCGTCGTCCACGTCCGCCGGCCCCACGTACCCCAAGAGAATAAAGTCGATATCCAGCCGCAGTCTGCACTCGCCGGGGGCGGCCGTCTCAGACAGCGAGCCGACTTCATCGCCGTCGCAGACGGGAATGGGCAGATGCGCCATCGCGGCGACCATCCACCAAATGAGCACCTTGGGTGCGAAAGCCTGCATGGCGAAAACGAGCCTCCTGCGTCAGATTGGCGGATGATCGCGATCGGGCCGAGTTGTGTCAATTGCAAATGGGTAAAGCAGGTAAACCACCACGCGAAAACCGAGCACGTTCGTCTCGGCCGCCAGGCCCCTGCGGGGTGGGGGGGCAGCATGCCAAGCCAATCGCCTGCCGTAGGACTGAACGGCCGGCCGCGCCATCCAAGGGGCTCAACCCTCGCAACCGGACACCTTCCATCCGACGGAAATCGAATACAGATTGCCTCTTGGGTTGACAACGGATACATTTACGTATTCGTTCCGGGTCGGCGCGGCGAAATGTCGCCGTTTCCCCCCGAGGCCCGGTTGAGTTCATCCATTCGACCATCTAACCCCTTGGTTCCTGGCAGCACGACGCGTTCGGGGCGCGGCCGCTTCTTGGGAACAACGTCGCGAGCGCTTACTTCATGGTTAACCGAAATCTGCTGCACTCACTGGACCTCCCCGACGAGCTTTGGGAAGAAGCATGGAACGCCGCCGCGGAGGGCCTCCCGGAGGAGGAATTTGAAAGCCTGCTGATCGAGAGCGAAGAAGAAGAGATTCTTCCGAATCGCATCGTCGAGGGTAAGATTCTCCGGGTCGACAGCGAAATCGTGGTGGTCGACGTCGGTTACAAGTGCGAAGGAACCCTGCCTCGCAACGAGTGGGACGAAGACGAAGATCCGCCCGAACCCGGCAAGACCGTCATGGTCCTCGTGGAAGACATCGAGGACCCCGAGGGCCGCTACCAGGACGCCTCCGACATGCTCCTGCTGAGCAAGCGGAAGGCCGAGAAGATCATCGTCTGGGAGAACCTGCTCAAGAACATCAACGAGGGCGATGTCGTTACCGGCACCGTCACTCGCAAGATCAAGGGCGGCCTGCTGGTCGATATCGGCGTGAACGTGTTCTTGCCGGCCAGCCAGGTCGATATCCGCCGCCCTGCCGATATCGGCGACTACATCGGCCGCACCATCCAGTGCATCGTGCTGAAGATCGACGACACCCGGCGGAATATCGTCGTGAGCCGCCGCGCGCTGATCGAGTCGGAGCGCGAAGAAAAGAAGAAGCAACTGCTCAAGACGCTCGAGGTGGGCCAGGTTCGCCGCGGTATCGTGAAGAACATCGCCGACTTCGGCGCCTTCGTCGACCTGGGCGGCATCGACGGCCTGCTGCACATCACCGACATGACCTGGGGACGGATCAACCATCCCCGCGAATTCGTCCAGCTCGACCAGGAGCTGGAGGTCAAGGTGCTCAACATCGACTACGAAAAGGAAAAGATCGCGCTGGGCACCAAGCAGCTTACGCCCAGCCCTTGGGACAATGTCGAGGAGAAGTACCCGGTCGGCACCAAGGTCCGCGGCGAAGTCGTCAACGTGATGAGCTACGGGGCCTTCGTGAAGCTCGAAGAGGGTATCGAGGGCCTGGTCCACATCAGCGAAA
>CAZEEG010000116.1:0-17798 GCA_964511065.1 uncultured Pirellulales bacterium
TAATCGCCTTGCAGCGCCAGCCAGGCCCGGGTTTGATAGCTGCATGTGCAGCCGGCCGAGGCGTCGGGTACCAGGACCAGGCCGCCGACCGGGAGGGTATTGATCCAGCAGCCGGGCCGCACGCCGCCAAAGCTTTGCGTGCGCTTCTCGCCCGCCAGGTCGAAGTAGCCCAGCGTGGCCGACCGGAACAGCAGCAGGTTCTTGGAACCCGCCAACTGGCCGCAGCCGTACGATCGGGTGAACTTGAACGGCTGATCCTCACCGGTGAGCAGGTCCCAGGCTCCGCCCTGGGCATAGATGGTGCGCTCGTTGATCAGGGTCCGCGTGATGTACTTGGCTTCCTTGTCCCACATGCGGTAGCCGCTGTCGCCGCGGAAGGCCGCGAGTCGCCCGCCCACTTCCGAGGGCAGCTTGAACCGGGTGGATTGGTAGCTCATCAGCAGCACGTCGTTGGGCTCGCTGTACTGCAGCACCGTGCCGAAGATGTCCTGCTTCGAGGTCCACTCGACCTTGCCGGTGCGCGCATCCAGGGCGACCAGCTTGCCGGGGGGATGCTCGACCGTTTCGGGCTGCTCGCCGCGGCGCTCGGCCCGGCTCAGCAGGTCGCCCTCGGCGAGCGGGCGGTCGATCAGGTAAAGCCGCTGGCTGCCCAGGGCAATGGCGTTGTGGCGGATCGACTCCTGGGCATCGTACCGCCACAGCAGTTTTTCTTCCCGGACATCGAAGGCGAACAGAAATTTCGACTCGGTGAACAGATTGCTCATGTCGGCGGGCCGCCACGAGTGCCGCACGATGTGTTCCCGGTTGACGGCCGTGCCGTACAGAATGCCGTTACTGCATGCGATGTAGCCCCAGGTGGCGTCCTGGCCGTCGGCATGCTTGGGGGCCTGGAACGTGGCCAGTTTCTTGCCAGTACGTGCATCGAGCCGGTAGCAGGTTCCGCCGTTGCGGACGTACACGCTATCGCCATCCACGCAGAAGTTGCTGCCGGTGCCCGCCGTGCCCATGAGATGGTCGGCGTTATAGTCCTTCAAGGCCCCGGGGACGGCGAACCGCCATAGTACGCGGCCGTTGTAGGCATCGACAGCCACCATGCCATCCATGCCCATCACAAACATCCGCCCGTTCTCGTACAGCGGCGCCGGTCCTCGCCCGTGCCGCTGGGGCAGATCCAGATCGACATCGCGGTACCAGAGTGCCCGCAGCGGCCCCTTGACCTCGTCGATGGTGCAGCCGGTGTTGCCGGCGTTGCTGTATTGATGGGTCCAGGTGCCGGCGCTGGGCAGCGAGCCGCGCACGCTGACCTGCATGCGGCCGCCTGCCCCCAGGGCCAGCACGCCGCCGTGCGGCCGCTGTACGCGGGCCGCCTCGGCGCGAATTGCGGCGTCGATGCCTTGCCGGATCGACCGTCCCGACACGACCAGGTTGGCGATGTACTTGGGAAGCCGCGTGTCGGCCGGATCGGCTTGCAGCACGGTCACCCGCGGACCATACAGCTTCGCGGCGCTCAGGCGCTGCCGGGCGGTTGCTACGTTTTCAGGATCGGCATCCACGGCAATGACGTGCAGTTCGGTCCGGCGAGCCAGTTCGTAGGCCAGGGCGCCGTCGCCACAGCCCAAGTCGATGCAGTAGCCTTGCGTCACGTTGCCCCGCTTGAGGATCTCATCGACGGCTTGCGTGATGGCCTCGTCGGCCGGGTAAGGCGCGGGATCGGCCGGTGGAGGCGCAAGTTCCTGATACGGTTGCGAAGCCGCACCATAGCAGTGAATGGTGCCGCGGTCGGTGCTGACCAATAGCCGGCCCTCGGCCGCCGCCAGCCCATATGCGGTGCCGTCGATGGTGGTCGACCAGGTTACGGTACGCCGGTCCAGGTCGACGGCCGCCAGGCAGTCTTTTCCGCCGGAGATCGCCGTGCGGCCAGCCACGATCAGCGACACGCCGCCGGGCACGTCGGCGACGGGCGGGAACTTGTCGTCGGCACCGTACTCGATCACCGTTTCCGGCTTGCCCAACCGGTCGACCGCCTGTACTTCCTTCCGCAGCAGCCATGTCAGCGATTTGCCGTCGGCGTGCAGCACGCCCTCGGGCGTGGCGGCGTAGGCTCCGGGCTTGAGCGTCCCCAACTTCTCGCCGGAGGCCGTGTCGAAGATCACGCCGGCATAGTCGGCACCGAGACTGAACGTGGCCCCGCGGTACAGCATCGCTTCCGTTCCGCCGGCGGCCCGGTTCACCTGCAGGTGATAATACTGGAACGCTCCATCGGCGCGGCTGAAGGCGGCCGGCACGGCGCGGCCGGTGGGCACGAGCAGTTGATCGTCGTCGGCCAGCAGATGGCCTTGCGCGGTGACGCCGCTCTCGGCGTTGGCGCCGCCGTGCGGTTGCGGCATGTAGATGCCGCCCGAGGAATCGTTCACCCACAGCCTTTTTCCCGTTTGGGCATCGATGGCGTACAGGTAGACGCCTTCTGACTGCCAGACACCGGCGCCGTAATAGACCGTATCGCCCACGATCACCGGCCCGCCCCGCGCCGGCCAGCGCGATACGATCCGCTGGTTGCCGAGCACTTTTTCATCGCTGGGGCCGCCTCGCCATTTGCGGATCAGTTTGCCGTCGGCGGTGGCCAGGCAGTACAGGTGACCATCGTCGCTGACCGCGAACAGCCGATCCTTCCAGATGGCCGGGGCGAACCGGACGGGCCCCTCGGTGGTAAACTGCCAGCGGAGCGAACCGGTGGCCGCATCGAGGGCGGTGATGGTGCCGTCGGCCGAACTGCCAAAGAACACCGCTCCGTCGGCCACGGCGACATGGAACGCGCGGTCAAAGGGTGCCCGCTGCTCGCGGGGCCAGGCTGGCTGAGGCGGATGGGCCGGGCGGTAACTCCACAGTGGCTGGAGGCTGGCCGGCAATGGGTCGGCGGTGTATCCGCTCCGCTGGTGGTCGCCGCGGTACATCGGCCAGTCGGCCGCCGCGATGCTGGTCCCAAGCAGACAAAGGACCGACGCTGCCAGAGAAGTTCGCCACATGGCTGTTCCCCCGCTCAATGGATCCACGATCAGGCCAGCCCCGCGCGGTGGCTTGGCATGTTTGCGTTTGTGAAGCGTTGCGACAAAGCATAACACGCGGCGCGGGCCGTCCCAACCTTTTTGGGGGCCGGTCAGTTAGCCGCTGCCCTTTTTGCGTTGCCGCCGGAAAGAAAGCGGCGGCATAAGGCCACCGGTCAAGATCAAGAAAGAACCGGCGGCGCGGCCGAACTGGCAGCAGTCCGCCCCATGGCAAATGGGAGGAGTTTCTGCGACCTTCTCCACAGCAGCAGTGCAGAGGCGAGCCTGACCAGGGTGGGACGGCTGGAGGCGGTCGCTATGTGCCTGGGCCGGTGCTCGATCCTTGTTGCGCTTACTTCGCGGTCACCCCTCCGTCGATTCGACCGCCCGCGACTACGCGATCTCCCGTTCCGCGAGCGGGCGCACCTGGTGGGTGACCAGCGAAACCACGGCCAATGTCTTGCCGGTGAGACTGACATTTTCCAAGTCGTACCCGGCACTGCCGTGCAACAGCACCATGGCGCGTACGTCACCGGGCACTGAGTACCTGGCCTACGCAAGCCGGAGCGAACAAGTCGTGCATTGTCATACGCTCGATCCGCGAATGGTGGCCCTCCGGTACGCCCCCTCAACGCTCTGATGGTTTCCGCGAAGCTGGAAGATCCAACCGCAATCGGCACCTTTCTCCAGTCGAGCCGTTTTTCCGCCGGCCGCACGCGTTACCCGCACAAAAATCCCGAGCGGTAAACTCCAAGCTGGCATCGCTCGGGTGGTTTGCTTAACATGATGGTCCCTATTGCCATTACGCGGACTCGGCGGGCAAGGAACGCGCCGAGCCGATCTTTCCGAATTGCCGGACCGGAGATCGCCCGATGAAACGAGCGTGGCTACCAACCTGCTTGTTGGCCGCAGCGTCCATGGTTTTGGCCGCGATTGCCTGGGAATGGCCGCGGGCCATGTCGCAGCAGAAGGCGGACCCGCAAGTGGGGACCCTGGCCGATGTGCTGCTCGCCGCGATCGATTCGCCCGGCGGATTCTGCATCCATTTGGGGACCAGCGATGGCCGGTTGACCACTGCCTTGTCGCAAGGCGGCAAGCGGCTGGTACACGGCCTGACCCTCAACGATGCCGACAGCGAGGCCATCCGCGCGCAAATTCGGGAGGCCCACCTGGAAGGCATCGTTTCTGTCCAACCCGGTTCTTGGAAACGGCTGCCGTATGCCGACCGTCTGGCGAATCTGATCGTCGTCGACGATCTTGCCGCCTTGGCCAAGGAAGGTTTGGCCTGGGACGAAGTGCAGCGCGTGTTGCAGCCCGGCGGCGTGGCCTGGGTGGGCGCTACCGGCACCGCTCTCAAGGCCGACGCGCTGCGGGATTTGCTCCGCCAAGCGGGCGTGCGCGATTTCCAGATCGTCGAGCAGGGCGGCGCCTGGGCAAAAATCACCAAGCCCAAGAGCGAAACGACCGATCAGTGGACGCACAAGTTTTACGACGCCAGCGGCAACCCGGCGTCGAAAGATACCGAGGTCGGCGTGCCTACCGGCGTCCGCTGGGTGGCCGGCCCGCAATGGCCCACTGGCTACCGCAAGAGCGCCGTTCCCGGCGTGGTCGCCACCGACAAGCACCTCGTCTACATCTTCCAGGATGAGATCGACACTCCCGAGGGCAAGAAACCGCAAGACGTGCTGATGGCCCGCGACGTTCACAACGGGCTGTTGCTCTGGAAGCGGCTGGCCACCAAGAAGACGGCCGCCTTGGCCGCGGTGGGCGATCGGGTATATGCCGTGCTGGAGGACGAGGGCCCGCTGGTGGCCCTGGATGTGCGGTCGGGCACGGTCCTGACCACCTTCGCCGGGACCAAAACGCCCAAGCACGTTGTCGTGGCGGGCAAGCACCTGCTGGCCGAAGTGGAAGATGGCCTGGCCTGCTACGATGCCCACACGGGCGATCTCAACTGGATCTATCCGGCGTCGCCGTTGCAGTTTGTGTCGGCCGAGGGCCAGGTTTATCTGCATACCCAAAGTCGCGATGACAAGGGCCGGCGTCAATCGCGCCTGGTATGCGTTGACCTGGACAATGGTGAAGAACAATGGCAAGCGCCAACGGCCGCGTGGAGCGAAAGCACGGTAACGCTGCTGCTGGTGTTCGACGGCGTCCTGGTCACCTCCAGTAAGGACGGCAATCACGGGATCTCCGCCCAGGACGGCTCGCACCTGTGGTCGTACAAGTATCCGCTTATTGGTCACGGCGGCAGCTACTTGAAGGTGCTGGCGATGCATGACCTGGTGTGGGTGCATACCTCGTCGGCCGAGGATTCCAAACGCTACGCCTGGGAAGGTCTCGATCCGCAGACCGGCAAGGTGAAGCAGCGGTTGGTGCAGCCGCCCGACTTCAAGCTCACGCACCGCTGCAGCTACGATGTCGCCACCTCACGGATGATCATGTGCGGGTCGATGGACTTTGCCGATTTCGAGACCGGCGATTACCAGCATTTCGCGGCAGCGCGCAACTCGTGCCAGATGGCCCGCGTACTGCCGGCCAATGGGCTGCTGTTCTCGTTTCCGCACGGGTGCGGATGCTATGCCATGCTGCGTGGATTCCTCGGCCTGGAAAGCCAAGCCGATGCGGCCGCGATTTGGGAAGCCGGTGACTGGCGGCTGGTGATTGGTCCGGCTTACGGCCAGCCCGTCAAGGCGGTGGCCGATGGCGCCGATGGCTGGCCCACCTATCGCCGCGATTCGCTGCGGACGGGCAGCAGTACCTCGGCTTCGCCCGATAAGCTGGAGCTGCTGTGGGCGACTCAACTGGTCCCGGCGGTCGATGAGCGGTGGACCGCCGAATGGGATCTGAAGGATGGCGGCCGACTGTCCAGCCCGGTGGCGGCCGGCGAATTGGCCGTGGTCGCCGCCAGCGACCAGCACACGGTTCACGCCGTGAATGTTGCGACGGGCAAAACGCGGTGGACGTTCACGGCCGGGGGGCGGATCGATTGCCCGCCCACCCTGCACGAAGGCTACTGCCTGCTGGGTTCGCGCGATGGCTACGTGTACTGTCTGCGGGCCGACGACGGCAAACTGGTGTGGCGGTTCTGCGCGGCCCCCCGCGACGAGCGGATTCTGGCATTTGGTCAGTTGGAGTCCAAATGGCCCGTGGTCGGCGGCGTGCTGGTGTACGAGGGGTTGGCCTACTTTGGCGTGGGGCGGCATGCCGATGCCGACGGCGGCATCACCCTCTGCGCCGTGGAACCGGCCACCGGCAAACTCGTCTGGAGCCAGAAAGTTAAAGACTACCAAGGTCTGCCCGACGTGCTGACCGCGGCCGATGGCACGGTCCAGATGGCGTCGCACAACTTCGACGCTCAGACCGGCGAACAGGTTGTGACCAACAAGCCCCGCCTGCGCGGAGGCCGGTTGGGCCTGCTCAACGATGCCTGGTACCAGCGGCCCATCGCCATGCGGCGGAATCTGCAGCAGTGGCAATCGACCGGCCGGGTCAGCGCGCAGATCATGGCCTTCCATGAAAAGGCCACCTGCGGCTTCTTGGCGTGCGAGAAAGTGGACACCAACCACGGCACCATGTTTGGCGACGCCGCCCTGTTCGCCAAGCCCGGTACCGAAGGCAAAGAATGGTCGATCACCATGACGCACGATGTCCGGCTACGCGGCATCGCGCTGACGGCCGACCGGGCATACGTGGCCGGGCTGTTGCCCACAGCCAAGAATGAGGAACTGGACTACATGGTTCAGTCGTACTCGCTGGCCGATGGCAGACTGCTGGCCGAGGCCAAGATCGGCGGCAGTCCCGTACACGATGGCGTGGCGATTGCCGGCGGGCGCGTGTACATCTCCATGCAGGATGGCCGACTGCTTTGCTTTGGCGAGAAATAGCGATCTGCCTCGATGTCCCCCCGTGCTGCCCAAGAAGCTTCGCAACAGCCGCGCATTGTTCTTTCCTGGCGAAAGAAACTGCTGTTTGCCCTGGCAGCCAACGTGCTGTTCTTTGCCCTGCTGGAGCTCGGCCTGTGGCTGGCCGGGGTCCGCACCATCGCCGCCGCCGATGATCCGTTTGTCGGCTTTGCGGGCAATCTGCCGCTGTTCGTCCAAGAGACTGGCGGCGACGGTCAGCTATGGATGACCACCGCGCCCAATAAGCTGGCCTGGTTCAACCAGCAGCGATTCCCTCTGAAGAAAGCCCCGGGCACACGGCGGGTGTTCAGCCTGGGCGGTTCCACCACGTACGGCCACCCCTACGACGACAAAGTTTCGTTCTCTGCCTGGCTCCGCGAACTGCTGCCTGCGGCCTCGGAAGATACCCGCTGGGAGGTGATCAACGCCGGCGGTATCAGCTACGCCAGTTACCGCGTGGCCGCCTTGATGGAAGAATTGGCCCGGTATCAGCCCGATTTGTTCATCGTATACACCGGGCACAACGAGTTTCTGGAGGAACGCACCTACGGCGACTTGCGGCGCAAGCCTGCGTCCCTGTTGGAAACGGCGTCGGCCTTAAGCTGGAGTCGCACCTATAGCCTGCTGCATCGGCTACTGGTTCAGCCCGAGCGTCCTGCCCCAGGCTCGGTTCTACCCGCCGAGGTTGATGCCGTCTTGGATCATACGGTGGGGCCGGTTTCCTACCAGCGCGATGACCTGTGGCACGAGCAGGTGCTGGCCCACTTTGAACTGAACCTGGTTCGCATGGCCCAGATCGCGCGCGGTTGCGGTGCCGAACTGGTGCTGGTCGTGCCGGCGGTCAATCTCAAGGATTGCTCCCCGTTCAAAAGCGAGCATTCGCCCGGCCTGTCGGCCCAACAGCGTAACACGTTCCAGGCCCTGGAGCGGCAAGCCATCCAATCGCAGCAGCAGAGCCAGTTGGAAGAAGCGCTGGCTGCCTGCGAGCAGGCCGCGCAGATCGACCCGCGGCACGCAGAACTGCAGTTTCGCATGGCGCGGCTGCTGCTGGCCCTGGGCCGCTCTGGCGAAGCCGCAGCCGCGTTTGAACGGGCCATCGACGAAGACGTCTGCCCCCTCCGGGCTCCGGCGGCGTTTCGCGACAGCATGCGGCAGATTGCCGAGCAGCAGAACATCGCGCTGGTGGATTTCGATCTGACGATCAAGAACGATTGCCTGCTGCGTCACGGGCATAACGCGCCTGGCGAAGAATACTTCTTGGATCACGTCCATTTGAACATCGACGGCTACCGCATGGTGGCCGTCTCGATCATCGAGTGCCTGCACCAGCGGCAGTTGCTGGGCCTGGGCACCCTGACCGAAGAAGCCATCGAGCAGGCTACCGAGAACATTTACGCCCGCATCGATCGCAAGGAGCACGCCATCGCGGAGCGCAACGTGGCCAAGGTGTTCAACTGGGCCGGCAAGCATGAGGAAGCCGGTCGTCTCGCCCTCAAAGCCCTGAAAACGCTGCCCGATGAACCGGAGTGCCTGGTGATTGGCGGCGCCTATCTTCGTTCGCAAGGCAAGCTCGAAACGGCCATCAGCTACGTGCAGCGGTCGGTCGAGCAACTGCCCGACTACGGCAACTCCCGGCAGCTTCTGGGCGCCATGCTGGTAGAAGCGGGCCGGCTGGACGAAGCCCGCGAGCAGTTCCTGGCCCTCACGCGATTGCAACCCGAGGACGCCGCGGCCTGGCAGATGGTCGGCGCCATTCTGGCCGAGCAGAAGCAGTACGAAGCGGCGCTGGAGTATTATCACCGCGCGCTGGCACTGGCGGCCGACGATGCCAACCTGCACTACAATTTGGGATTCGCGCTGGCACAACTAAAGCGGCGGGAGGAAGCCCGGCGACACTTGCGCCAGGCGGTTACGCTCAATCCGGAGGACATGGCTGCCAGGGAGTTGCTGGCAGAACTGGAGCCATGACTGCCATCCTGGGCATCTCGGCCTACTATCACGATGCGGCAGCGGCGCTGGTGGTCGATGGGCAAATCGTCGCGGCTGCCCAAGAGGAGCGCTTTTCGCGCAAGAAGCACGACCACCGATTTCCCCAGCAGGCCATCGACTACTGCCTGGATCATGCCGGCCTGAGCGCGGCTGATCTTGATTATGTAGGCTTCTACGAAAAGCCGCTGTCGCGTTTTGAACGGCTGTTGGAAACCTACCTGGCCTACGCGCCGCGCGGCTATCGCTCGTTCCGCCGCGCGCTGCCGCTGTGGCTTCAGCAGAAGTTGCACCTGCGGCGCGAACTGAGGCGTGGCCTGGGCGGCGACTACGATGGCCGATTCGTCTTTGCCGATCATCACCAGTCGCACGCGGCCAGCGCATTCTTTCCTTCGCCCTTTGACGAAGCGGCCATTCTTACGGTCGATGGCGTTGGCGAATGGTCCACCACCTGCTTTGGTACCGGCCGCGGCAACCGCCTCGAGCTGACGCACGAGTTGCGCTTCCCGCACTCGCTGGGCCTGTTGTACTCCGCGATGACGTATTACCTGGGCTTTCGAGTCAACAGCGGCGAGTACAAGGTGATGGGGCTGGCACCCTATGGGCGGCCCCTTTACCGCGACCTGCTGCTGGAAAAGGTGATGGATCTTAAGGCCGATGGCTCGTTCCGCCTGGATATGAGCTACTTCAACTATTGCCAAGGGCTCACCATGACGTCGCGGAAACTCCACCGCCTGCTGGGTGGATCGCCGCGCACGCCCGAGTCGCCCATCACGCAGCGGCACATGGACCTGGCGGCCAGCATCCAAGCCGTGGCGGAGGAAATCCTGCTGCGCATGGCCCGGCACCTGCACCAGCAGTCCGGCCTGCGCAACCTGGTGATGGCGGGCGGCGTGGCCCTCAACTGCGTGGCCAACGGGCGGATTCTTCGCGAAAGTGGCTTTGACCACCTGTGGGTTCAACCGGCGGCGGGCGATGCCGGCGGCGCGCTGGGAGTCGCCCTGCTGATCTGGTTTCAACTGCTGGAAAAGTCGCGCCAGCCTGGTGGCTGCGATTTGCAACAAGGTTCGTTCCTGGGGCCCGAATTCTCTGACGATCAGATTGCCCAGGCGCTCGACCGCGAGGGCGCCGAATACCAGACGTGCGACGACGATCCACAACTGATCGACACCGTGGCCAGGTTGCTTGCCCAGCAGCAGGTCGTCGGCTGGTTTCAAGGGCGGATGGAGTTTGGCCCCCGGGCGCTGGGGGCGCGCAGCATCTTGGGCGATCCCCGCAGCGAGTCCATGCAGTCGGTGATGAACCAGAAGATCAAGTTTCGCGAGTCGTTCCGGCCATTCGCCCCGTGTGTGCTGCGCGAGCAGGTGGATCAATACTTTGAAGTGCGGCCCGGAGAAGATAGCCCTTATATGCTGCTGGTGGCGCCGGTTCGATCCGAGCATCGCTGCCAAATGGGCGCAGCGTACGAAGCAGCCACCGGCTTTGAGAAGTTAAAATTCAAGCATTCGAGCGTTCCGGCGGTGACGCATGTTGACGGCTCGGCCCGCATCCAAACCGTCGATCGCCAGCGGCATCCGCTGCTGCACCAACTGCTGACACGATTTTATGAGCTGACCGGTTGCCCGATGCTGATCAATACCAGTTTCAACGTGCGGGGCGAACCGCTGGTATGCACGCCGCGGGAAGCCTACCGCTGCTTCCAGATGACCGAGATGGATGCGTTGGTGCTGGGCCGCCACGTACTGCTAAAGGCCTCGCAGCGCCAGCAGGCAGACGGCGAACAGCGCAGGCAACACCTGGCTCAGTTCCAACCGGACTGACACCCCACGGAGAAACGCTTCACCATGGCCCTGGCAAAAGTTGAATGGCATCCCAGCGATCGCCAACTGCGGCAGTTCGCCGTCTGCCTGGCGGTGGCGTTGCCCGCTTTTTTGTGGTTTTGGATGGATAGCCAGTGGGCGATCGTTGCTTCCGCGGCAGGCATCGGGGCCGCGGTGGCCATCGTCGGTTGGTGGCGTCCCCGCTGGCTCGCGCCGCTGTTTGTGGGGCTTAGTCTGGCGGTGTGGCCGGTGGGCTGGCTGGTAAGCGAGCTGCTGTTGTTGGTCGTTTTCCTGTTGTTGTTCTGGCCGATGGGCTGGTTGCGGCGCTCGCTCGGCGGCGATCCGCTGGAGCGCAACTTCAACCGCGAGGCCGAAAGCTATTTGCGGCCCAAGGCACAACCGCCCGACGCCGGCAGTTATTTCCGGCAGTTTTGACCGTGCTGGGCTTACGAGGAAGGAATCAAGGTGGAACCCAAAACCCCGTTTGAAGAAGCGGCCGAAGAGCAGCAGCGGCTATCGCTGCCGCGGGAGTTTCTGCTGTTTCTCAAGCACAACAAGAAGTGGTGGCTGCTGCCGATCGTGGTGATCCTCCTGGCCGTGGCCGTGCTGGGCGTGCTGGCGGGTACCGGCGCCGCACCGTTCATCTACCCGTTTTTCTGACCGTGGCGCGTTTCCGTAATACACTCCTCCAGACTGTCCATTACCACCGCGCCGTTCATCTGCACCCTTTTCGGACCGTGACGCATGCGATTGGCGGTATGTGCAGCGACCGATGTGGCGCAGCAGCCCCCCGGGGGAGATTGGGTGAAGCCGATGGCAAAAGTGGGGGGAGCGATCGTACCGGCGGTCGGTTATCCTCAAGCGTATGGTTCCGCACGCTGCCACCGTGGGGAGTGATCTTCTTGCGACCCGATACGGTGGGTGCTAAGGTGAGCTAGGAACCGTGTGCCCTCCCCCCGGCAGGGTCCATCGCGTTCCGACCAATGCCATCGCGCCCTCCCCGGAATCATGCAGGCAATCGGTCGCGGCAGCATCGCGCATGAGTGCATCGCAAGTGGGGCATCCGTGATGCCTGGCATCCCGCGCCACTTGAGTTTACGCAAACTGGACGGTTTCAAACGTTTCGCACCAGGCCGGCGGCGTATCAGGCGGCGGAAAGCTGTCTGCCGCGGAAGCCAATCGAAACGAAAGGTTGATCGCGTCCCCATCCTGTTCGCACACCCCCAATGGCACACGCTGCCCAGAACCTGCCGGGGCGCACTTAAGGAGCCTTCGCCAATGTCTAGCCGGAAGCCATTTGTAGCGAGCTTGATATTGCTGGTTGCCTGGGCCATGCCAGCGGTTGCTTGCCCTATCCCGGTTTTTCAGTATGCCCTCGAGCATTGGACGAGTGATGCGTATGTCGTGGTGGTGCATCACCACGGCCCGCTGACCGCGCAGCAGCAGGCGGTGGTGGCGATGCTCCAGGAGTACGAGCAGGGTGAGCGGTCAGCCACGGCCAACATCACCGTGCTGCTCCGCGACCACGCCGAGCTGAATACCGGCATTTCGCCCGATCGTCTGCCGCGGGTCGAGGTGCGCTATCCTGCGGCCTCGGGCATCCGATCGGCGGCTTGGGTCGGCAAGCTCGACCGCGCCGAACTGCTTACCGCGCTCAATTCGCCAGCCCGGCAAGAAATTGCCAAACACCTGCTGGCCCGCAAGGCTGCGGTGTGGGTGGTGGTGGAGTCGGGCAACGCCGCGGCCGATGCCAAGGCCGTCCAGATGCTTGATCGCGAGTTGCCGAGGCTGCAAAAGACGCTTGAGGTGGCCGACGTTGCCGAGGAAGTGGGACTGGAACTGGGCGATATCCAAACCGACATTGCTTTCGCCACCGTCCGCGTGCGGCGCGACGACCCCAAGGAGCAGGCGTTCATCCGGATGCTGCTGGGGGTCGAGCCCGACCTGGCAGACTACCAGGATAAGCCGCTGGTGTTCCCCGTCTATGGTCGCGGCCGGGTGATGTATGCGATGGTGGGCGAAGGCATTAACCCCCGCACGATCAGTGCGGCGGGCGAGTTCCTCGTTGGCCCCTGTTCATGCCAGATCAAGTCGGACAATCCGGGGGTCGATCTGCTGATGCCCGTCGATTGGCAGTCCCACGTAAAGCGGCGAACCCGGTTGGCCGTCCCCGGGGGCGCTGGTGCCCAAGACTTCTTGAAACGTCTGGACCAGATCAACAACGAATTGGACAAGTGAGCTCTCCATGAACTTGTGGCAACTGGTCAACAAAGAAATACGCTTCCGCAAGGTCGGGTTTGCCATCGGGATGGTTTCCATCGCCGTGGCAATCGCCAGCCTGGTCGGCTCGGTCACGCTGTTGCGGGCGTTCGAGATGCGTACCGAGCAGATTCTGGCCGAGCGCGAACGCGAAACGCGCGCCGAAATGACGCAACTGGAGAATGATTACCGCGTCATCATGCGGGAGATGGGCTACAACGTGATGGTCTTGCACGAGGACCAAAGCATTGCCGCCATGCGGGCCGCCGGCTATCCAGAAAAAACGATGCCCGAACACTATGTTCACGATCTGGTGGCCGCCCGCATCGAAACGCTCAATCACCTGCTGCCCGTGCTCCAGAAGAAGCTGGTATGGCCCGAGCGCGACATGGAGATCATTCTCTCGGGCACCCCAGGGCAGGTGCCGATCAAACACAAGAAGCGGTTCCTCACGGCCGATGGCAAGGCCTACAAGAATCCCGTGATGGAAACCGTGCCGCAGGGCGCGATCAACCTGGGTCACGGCGTGGCCAAGGAACTGAAGATTCGCGAAGGCGACCGCGTTACGCTACTGGGCGATGAATTTGTGGTGCATCGCATCCATCCTCCGCAGGGCAACATGGACGACCTGATGGTGTGGTGCAACCTGGATGTGGCACAAGCCAAGCTGGAAATGCCCGGGCAAATCAACGCCATTTTCGCGCTGGAGTGCGTATGCATTCCCGAGGAACTGGGGCGGATCACCAAGGAGGTCCGGGGGATTCTCAACGATACGCAGGTGTATGAATTCAGCTCGCTGATCGTGGCCCGCGCCAAGACGCGCAACCGGGCCGCTGAGGCGCACGAAACGGCCATCGCCGCCGAACTGGCGCACCGCGAGGCCATGGGCAAAGAACGCCAGGCCTTCGCCCAGGTGCTGGTTCCTACCGTGCTGGGGGCCTCGGGCCTGTGGGTGTTCTTCTTGGTGCTGGGGAATGTCCGCGAACGCCGGAGCGAGATCGGCATCCTGCGGGCCATCGGCGTCAGGCAGCGCACCATCGCCGGCATCTTCCTGGTTAAAGCGGCCGCCATCGGCCTGTTCGGCTCCATCATCGGCTTTGTCGTGGGCGTGGTGGTCGGAGCCATCTGGGGCGAAGTGCCGCTGCTGTCCAAGGATTTCGTGCAATTGTTCGGGCTGACACTGTTCCTGGGCGCGGTAGCGATCGCAGTGGGGCTGTGTGCTGTGGCTGGCTGGGTGCCTGCCATCCGCGCCGCGCAGCAGGACCCGGCTGCCGTTCTGCGCGAAGAATAGCTCCACGCAAGCCAAAGCTGGCCGCAACGAGGCCACTTCCTCCCCCCCATGCCGCCATTGCAAGAGTCAACCGTGAGCGAAGTCCTCTCCCTGGAACAGGTCGCCAAGACGTACCGCGCCCGCGACGGCAGCGACGTGCCCGTACTCGAGCGCGTCTCGCTCTCCGTGCGGCAGGGCGAATTCAAAGTTGTGTGCGGCGCCAGCGGCAGCGGCAAGAGTACCCTGCTCCTGACCGCGGGCGGATTGCTCCAGCCCGACTCGGGCTCAGTGCGCGTGTGCGGCCAGGACCTGTATGCCCTGTCGCCCGAGGCTCGAAGCAGCTTTCGCGGTGAGCAGATCGGCTTTGTCTTTCAACAGTTTCATTTGATCCCGTACTTGAACGTGCTGGAGAACGTGCTCGCTCCCACCTTGGCGGTGGCCGATGCCGGCGCTCGTGAGCGGGCCACGGAACTGGTCGAGCAGTTGGGGCTGGCACACCGTTTGAAGCACCCGCCCGCTGACTTGAGCACCGGAGAGCGGCAGCGCGTGGCCCTGGCCCGGGCCATGCTGAATCAGCCAGCGCTGGTGCTGGCCGATGAACCGACCGGTAACCTGGACGCCGCCAATACGGCCATCGTGATTCGGCACCTGCGCGAATTTACCGAGCGCGGCGGGGCAGTCCTGTTAGCCACCCACGATACCCGCATTGATGCCGGCGAGCGGTACGAACTCGTGCGCGGCGTCCTGCAGGAAGAATCATCGGTGGCCAGTCCCACTGCCTCGTGATCCACCGCCCATTTGGCCGCTTTCCGCCCACGTTCAGCGAGCGGGAACCGGCAAGCAGCCACTACGCCCGATGTTGTTTCAGCGAATCTCGATGTACGCCATCCCCCTGCTGGGAATCGCAGCGGTTGCCGTGGCGGTGCGTCTGTACCTGACCGGCGATCATGTCGTGCCGCCGCAAGCCGACTCGGGCAATGTTCGGCTGCTCTGCGATCGCAGTCTTCGCGAGCCAATCGCAGGGGCGGCCCTGGAGCACGGTGGCGGGGTGGTCGATCTGTTCCATCGCCGTAGCGGGATCGCCATCGATGTCGCCTACGCTGAACACGGCAGGCTGTTAGAGAAACTTGCCACGGCCGAAGCCGATCTGCTGTTGCCCAGCGATCCGTACTTGATCCGCGAGGCGCAGCGGCAAGGGCTCGTGGTTGAAGCGATCACCGTAACGCCCCTGGTGCCAGTGATCCTGGTAAGCCGCGACAATCCCTATCACATTGAAAGCGTAGCCGACCTGGCGCGCGAAGACCTTCGCCTGGCTGTTGGCGCCGAGCACACCGAACTGGGGCGCGTAACCGGTGAACTGTTTGCCAAACATAAGCTGGAACTGACCGAACCTGGCCAGGTCAACACGGAAGACGGCTCACGGCAGGCGGCCGAGGCCGTGCATCGCCGCGCCGTCGATGCGGCCATTGTATGGCGGCACGATGCCGCAAGGTTTCCGGCCACAACGCAGACGATCGCGATTCCCGCCGAGCGCAATGTGCATGCTGAGTTGCTGATCGGCGTGCTGCGCGATGCCCGGCGTCCGCAAGAGGCGAAAGAGTTTGCCCGATTCCTGGCTGGCTCGGTGGGGCAGGACGTGCTGGCCCGGTTCCAGTTTGGCGAGCCGCCGCGGGACGAAGACGTGTTCGACCTTGATCTTGTCGGAGACTTGGACTGATGCAGGCCCGCGTGCTGGTGATGGTTTCGATCGTGGTGCTCGCACTGCTGGGCGGAGCATTGTGGATGCTCCAGAATTCGGCTTCGACCGATCAACAGGCCGAGCACCTGGTGGTGTACTGCGCTGCCGGCATCCGGGCGCCCCTGGAAGATACCATCGCGGACTACGAGAAATACTTGCAAGAAAAGCACGGCCGCCCGGTCCGCATCGAGGTGGAGTACGGCGGGTCGGGCACGCTCCTCAGCCGGTTGAAGGTGGCCGACCGTGGCGACCTGTTCTTGGCCGGCGACGACCTGTACATCCAGCTTGCCCGCAAGCAGGGGCTGGTTGATGAAGAACTCAAGCTGGCCGACATGACGCCGGTAATCGCCGTGGCGGAAGACCGCGTGGAAGAGATTCGCTCGCTGGACGATCTGCTGGCCGGCGACTATCGCATTGCGATGGGCGTGGTCGAGGGTACGGCTATTGGCGAAGCCACGCACAAAGCGCTGGAGAGTATCCAGGCTTGGGAAGCGTTTCAACGCAAGGTGGAGGTGACTAAGCCTACTGTCAGCGACCTGGCCAGCGACGTGCAGTTGGGGGCCGTGGATGCGGCCATCATCTGGGATATCACCGCCCGGCAGCACGATCTCAAGTACGTGACGCATCCGGCGCTGGATGCGCACGCGGCCAAGGTTTCGATCGGCGTGACCCGCTCGACCACTCAGCCGGCGGCGGCGCTGCATTTTGCCCGCTTCCTGGCTTCGCCCGAATACGGCCTGGCCAATTTTGAGAAGCATCACTTCACCCCCGTGGACGGCGACCGTTGGGCCGACGTGCCCGAGGTCACCTTCTTTGGCGGTGGCTTGAATCGCCAGGCGATGGAGCCCATCATCGACGCCTTCCAGCGGCGCGAAGGTGTGAGGGTGAACACCGTGTTCCAGGGCTGCGGGGCACTCAATGCCCAGATGGGCACGGTCGAAGACCAGGACCCCGGCTTCGGCTTTCCCGATGCCTACCTGGCCTGCGACGTGTATTACATGGAACCGGTGGGCGAGTGGTTCGACAACAAGGCCGCCATCTCCAGCACGCGGATCGTGATCGTCACCAGCAAAGGCAACCCGCACAACATCAAGACGGTTGCCGACCTGGCCAAGCCTGGCCTGCGGGTCGTGGTCGGCCATCCCACGCACTGCACGCTGGGCGGCCTCACCGAGCGGCTGCTCAAGGTGGAAGGCGTGTACGACGAGGTGATGAAGAACGTGATCGAGATGCAGCCATCGTCGGGCTTCATGGTGCCGCCGGTGGTGAGCGGCGCGGCCGATGCCTCGCTGGCGTACTATCCCGACACGCTGGGCGAGCAGAACCATATCAGCGTCGTAGAGTTGGAAACGGAGTACGCCAGGGCGGTGCAGCCCTTTGGGATCGCCACCACGTCCAAGCATCGCCATTTGATGCGGCGGCTATACGACTTCATCAGCAAGCACCGTGAGGACTACGAGAAACTGGGGTTTGAATGGGTGATTGGCCGGCCGCTGGATGAGTTCGAGGTGTTCACGCCCGAGGGCGTTCGCCGGCCGCCGGGGGACAAGAATTGATGGCAGCGAACCCTCCGGACGTGGCGGCGGCGGAAAGTGCCGCGGAGCCTGCGTCGCCCCGGGCCGCCAGGGCCGAAGCGTGGGCCGGCAGCACGGTACTGCCGGTGCGCGGCCCCGATCTGCCGTTCATCCTGGCCCTGGGACTGATCGCCAGCGTGTACGTGGTGTTGATCGTCGGCATGATCAGCTCGACGATGTTCTACGTGCAGTGGCCGGTCGTGGG
>CAZEEG010000117.1:0-17766 GCA_964511065.1 uncultured Pirellulales bacterium
ACCATCGCCCGGGCCAGGCTGGAGGCCTGCTGGATGTCGCCCGCGGGACCGTTCGAGACGCCTTCCGCGCCGTATTTGATGATCTCGGCGGCCTTGCCTGCCATGGTCATGGCCAGTTTCTGCTTGGCCTCGTCCTTGTGGAAGTTCAGCCGGTCGATCTCGGGCAGGCTGACCACCATGCCGAGCGCGCCGCCGCGCGGGATGATCGTCGCCTTGTACACCGGGTCGCATTTCGGCAGGCTGAGGCCGACGACGGCGTGTCCGGCCTCGTGATAGGCGGTCTTTTCCTTCTGTTCCGGGGTCAGCACCATGCTGCGGCGTTCGACGCCCAGCATCACCTTGTCCTTGGCATTCTCGAAATCATCCATGGTGACAAAGCGGCGACCGATGCGGGCGGCCATCAGCGCGGCCTCGTTCACCAGGTTGCGCAACTCGGCGCCCGAAAGCCCCGGCGTGGCCGAGGCCAGTTCGGCCAGGCTCACGTCTTCGTCCAGCGGAACGTTGCGGGTGTGGACCTTCAAGATGGCTTCGCGGCCGTTGCGGTCGGGCAGGTTCACTTCCACGCGGCGGTCGAAGCGGCCCGGCCGCAGCAGGGCCTTGTCGAGCACGTGCGGCTGATTGGTCGCCGCCAGCACGATGACCCCCTCGCGACTGGAGAAACCATCCATCTCGGTCAGAATCTGGTTCAGTGTCTGTTCCTGTTCGCTCGATCCGCCGATGGCGGCATACCCTCGGGCCCGGCCGATGGAGTCCAGTTCGTCGATAAAGATGATCGCCGGGGCATTTTCGCGTGCCTGCTTGAACAGGTCGCGCACGCGGGCCGCCCCCACACCGACGATCATCTCAACGAACTCCGAGCCGCTCATGGAAAAGAACGGCACACCGGCCTCGCCGGCCACGGCCCGGGCCAGCAGGGTCTTGCCGGTACCAGGAGCGCCGACCAGCAGCACGCCCTTGGGGGCCGTACCGCCGAGCCGGGTGTATTTCTTGGGGTCTTTGAGGAAGTCGACAATTTCGGCCAGTTCGGCTTCGGCCTCGTCGATCCCAGCCACATCGTCAAAGGTGACGCGGTCACTGCCCTTCTCCTGATCGACGCGGCGGGCCCGGCTGCGGCCAATGCCCATCAACCCTCCCCCGGGGCCGCCTTGGGTCATCCTGCGGTACATCCAAAAGTAAAACGCGATCAGCAGGATGGCGGGGCCAAAACCAAACAGCAGCGTGAACAGCGGGCTGGCTCCGGTCTCGATCGGCTCGGCGCTGATCTCCACGCCGTGCTCGATCAAGAAACTCTCCAGGCCCGGATCAACAAACGACGGCAGCGTCGTCGTAAAGTTGGTCACCTTGCGCGGTTCGTCCTGGCTGCCCTCCCGCTGTTGATCGGCGGGAGGGTAAAGGACCGGCTTCTCGAACTTGCCGGAAACCGTATCGCCGCGGCTATACACCTGCTCAACGTGGCCTTCCTGCACCTGCTGCTTGAAGAAGGTGTAAGGCACCTTGATCGGCTCGTCGGCCGTAAACAGGGCGCGCACCAGCAAATAGTTGGCCAGCAGAATGAGCAAGAACCAAAGCCACATGGTGCGCGGAGGCGTCGACGGCTTGCCACTCCGGCGGCCGGGGACGCTGCCCGAGGGCGGTTGGCCTGCCTGACCACCGCCCGGTGGCTGCCCTTGCGTGTTGCTCATCAAGCTGTCTCCGTGGCGAAAATCCCAAGAGAGGGGCGGACGACCGACCGCTATTGTATAGAACCATCACCAGAGGGACAGGAAGGCCCCTGAACAAGAAGACGCTGGAGCAAGAAGCAGCCGGGGCAAGTCGACCACTCGCGGTGGGTGGGGGCGCGCAGCGGGTTGCAGTACCACAAGCGGCATCTCCATGCCGCCGCCGCAATCTAGCTGAAACGGATGACCACCTTCCCCAGGTGGGCTCCCGATTCCAGGTGCCGGTAGGCATCGGGCGCCGCATCGAAGGGGAACACGCGATGCACCACCGGGCGAAGCTGATGGGTGGTGATGGCGCGGTTCATGGCCTCGAACATTTCGCGCGAGCCGACAAAAATCCCGCGCATCATCACGCTCTTGAAGAGCACCACCATGGGGTCGATTTCACCCCCGCCGGACAGCACGCCAATCACATTCACCTGCCCGCCCCGCCGCACGGCCCGCAGCGACCGGGGCAGCGTTCCGGCCCCACCGACCTCCACGATATTGTCAGCACCGCGGCCATCGGTCAGCCGCAAGACTTCTTCGTCCCAGTTCGGCGTTTGCTGGTAATTGATGCATTCAGAGGCTCCCAGCTCGCGGACCTTGGCCAGCTTTTCATCGGAGGACGACGTGGCGATCACCCGCGCCCCCGCGGCATGCGCAAACTGGATGGCAAAGACCGAAACGCCCCCGGTGCCCTGGGTGAGTACGGTATCGCCGGGCTTCACCGGGCAGTGCCCGAACAGGGCGTTCCAGGCCGTGAGTGCCGCGCACGGCAGGGTGGCGCCTTCTTCATAAGAGAGGTGCGGCGGCAGGTGAACGAGCCCATCCTCATCGAAGGCGCGGTACTCGCACAGCACGCCGTCGAGATCGCCGCCCAGTGCACTGCCGAGGATGGCGTCGGAAACTTCGCCCGCAATCCACCGTTGATGAAAGATGCCGGCCACGCGATCGCCCACGCTGAAGCGCGTCACGCCTGGTCCCACTTCGACCACTTCGCCGGCGCCGTCGGAGAGCGGCACCAGGTCCGCGCGGAGGTCACCCAGGCCATACATGCCGTTGACAATCATCAAGTCGCGGTAGTTGAGCGAAGCCGCCTGCATGCGGACGACCACCTGGCCGTGCCCGGCGGTGGGCTTGGGAAGCTCGACCACCTTCAAAGCGTCGATGCCTTCGGCCTTGGGCAATTGATAGGCGCGCATGATTTCCTCCTGAACGTTTGGCTGTTCCAGCGCATGTCGCAAATTGCAACATCCAACACAAGCCGGGGGGCGCACCACCGGCGTCCCTCAAGAAAACGCTACCGCGGCAACCGCCTCTCCCCGACATGTCGCGGGCTGACGAACCCTGGATGCAACTGCCGTGCCGACAGGGCGACAGCATGGCCGGCCGTGGAATGGGCCGGATGGTGCAGGCGTGCATCACAAACCATTGTCCGGCCAGGCCTTGACGACGCCATTGCCCACGACGGGTTCCGGCGATTGGGGGGCCTCCAATGTGCGGCATCTTGAGGTATCGGGCCGTTGGCTAAATGCCCGGCGCGCCGGTATCATGACTTCTTGGCCGTCGCCAAGTACGGCCGTGCAGAACGCTTGATTCATCCCTCATCAACCCGCCTCCCGTTATGTTTACGCTGCTTGTCGCCGTCGCGTCGTTTTTCGGCTTCATCGTCGCCTACCACACGTACGGGCGTTGGCTGGCTCGAAAGATTTTTGGCCTGGATCCCGCCGCGGTGGTTCCCAGCCACGAACTGCGCGACAACGTGGACTACGTCCCCACGCACAAACAGGTGATCTTTGGTCATCACTTTACGAGCATTGCCGGTACCGGCCCGATCGTGGGGCCAGCGATCGCCGTGTTCTGGGGATGGCTGCCCGCACTGCTGTGGGTGGTGCTGGGATGCATCTTCATCGGGGCGGTCCACGACATGGGCGCCCTGGTGGTTTCCATGCGCAATCGCGGCCAGACCGTGGGCGAGATCGCCGGGCGGCTGATTACCCCCAGGGCGCGGATTCTGTTCCTGCTGATCCTGTTTTTCTCGCTGACCATCGTGCTGGCCATCTTTGGGCTGGTGATCGCCAACATCTTCCAGATGTATCCCGAGTCGGTGCTGTCGGTGTGGTTATCGTTGCCGCTGGCGATGGCGATTGGCTATCTGAATTACAAGCGGGGTGGGCACCTGCTGATCCCTTCGCTGATCTGCCTGGGGTTGCTGTACGTGGCTGTTTACGTGGGCGTGGAGTATCTGCCGGTCGCTGTGACCGAACAGATGGCCGTGAATCCCGCAACCGGGGCCGCCGAATCCACCGGGCTGATCGATATTGCCATTGGCCGGTCGGGCGAGGGCCACACGCCCTGGCGCATCACGGGGCTGCCGCTGGTGAACCCGGTGGTCGCCTGGACCATCGTGTTGATGGTGTACTGCTTCTTCGCATCGGTGCTGCCGGTCTGGCTGCTGCTCCAGCCGCGCGACTACGTGAACAGCCATCAATTGCTGGTGGCATTGGTGTTGATCGTGACCGGGTTGGGGATCGCCGGTTTGACCGGTAAGGCCCACCTGGAGAACAGCGCGCCGGCGGTGGCGAGTGCTTCGCAACTGCCGGCACATACTCCACCCATCTGGCCGTTTCTGTTCATCACCATTGCCTGCGGGGCGTGCAGCGGCTTTCACTGCCTGGTTAGCAGCGGGACCACCAGCAAACAGGTGAACTCGGAATCGGACGCCCAATACGTGGCCTATGGGTCGATGCTGCTGGAAGGCGCGCTGGCCGTGCTGGTGATCTTGGCTTGCACCGCGGGCGTGGGCATGGGTTCGTTTGAGAAAAGCGCCGACGGCGTGAATTACGTCCAGCGGATGGGTGCCGATGGCCAACCGCTGGCGGGGGCGGCCGCCTGGACAGCCCGCTACAATCCCGAGGGCGATTGGGAAAAATTCGGCCTGGGGGCGACCGTGGGGGCGTTTGTCGAGGGCGGCGGCAACTTCCTCACATCGCTGGGTATGCCGTTGCGGCTGGCCATTGGCATCATCGCCACGCTCGTGGCCTGCTTTGCTGCCACCACGCTCGACTCGGCCACGCGGCTCCAACGGTACGTGATCCAAGAACTGGGGGCCAGTTCGCCTGGTCCCCTGCGCATCTTCACCAACAAATACGCGGCCACGAGCCTGGCGGTGGGGCTGGCCCTGTTTGTCGCCCTGCTCGATGGCCCCGCCGGACGCGGTTCCGGCGGCATGATGCTCTGGCCGCTGTTTGGAGCCACCAACCAACTGCTGGCTGGCCTGGCGTTCTTGGTGGTGGCGTTCTATTTGTGGCGGCGCAACAAGCCCATCTGGTTCCTCACCATCCCCTTGGCCGCGATGGTCATCATGCCGGCCTGGGCGCTGCTGTACCAGATGTTCAACGCCAACCAGGGCTGGTTCTGGAACCTGTGGAGCATGATCCAGGGCCAGCAGGCGTGGTCCTGGCACAACAACCATCTGCTGTTCTTTGTCGGCCTGGCTACGCTCTGCCTGCAAGTCTGGATGGTGATCGAAGGGCTGGTGATCTGGTCGCGGGTCAAAGGTGTCCTCGAAACGCCGTTGCCGCCGCTGCCGGCCCGGCAGGTCGCGCCCGCTCCCAGCGGCAATTGACGAAGCAACGCAACCCAGTGCCCGTAGCTCCGGCACTGCCGGACACGGTGCGCGGCGCACGGTTGTCCGCGCGTGCGGCGTTCCCAGCGCGCCGCACATTTGTCGTGGCCCATTGTTGGTTTGGGCGATGGCGCTCGACCGTGATGCATTCCGGCGGTGGCTTCCCTGCCGGTCTGCAGTCGTTGCGATTCATGATGGGAGACCGCGCAACGGCCGGCATGCGCCGGCGATCCGTTTCTGCCAGGCCTTCGCTCATTGACGGCTTGCCGCTGGGCGCCCACGATGAACCTATGCGGCGCAATCCGATGGGCCGCGACGATTGCCGGCGGCTACCGCATGGCCCCCCCTCACTGATCGCTGCGAAACGGAACGAATGCCCTCCCAATCCGACCCTTCCATCGACGAACTGCTTGAACTGCTGACGCGCTACGCCGGCGGTTCAGCCGAAGCCAAACGCGCGGCCCGCGAGCGGGCAACCGCCCTGGGGCAAGCGGCCGATCCGCAGAGCGTGCCGCAGGCTCTTGTGCAGTTGGCAGCGCTACCACCAGAGCAACTGCGCGACGCCACGCCGCCCTTGAGCGCGTGGCTGGCACCGCAATGGGAACGGTTAGCCAACGAGGCAGCCGGCACCTTCGCCCGAGCGGACGTTCTGGACGCGATCCGCCAGGTTTACCGGCATAGCGCGGCAGGTCACGAGCTTCGGGGGCAGATCCTTCGCGGCCTGGCGTTGGCCGCCACGCCCGAAGCCTTGGAATTGTTCCTGGAGTTGATGCTGGCCGATCCGCCGGAGAAGAGCGAGCATGCCGACCAGGCATTCATCCCGCTGTTTCGCCGCAAAGACGAGCGGGCCGCTTCGCTTTATCCTCGGTTGCTGGACGCGGTGCAGCACCCGCAGATTGCGACGGCCGTGCTGGACCTGGCCAACTACCTCGTTCGCGAGCGGGTGATGACCGCGCATCCCGGGCGGCAGCGCTGGAGCGCCCTGGCCGAGTTGTTGGGCGGCGTGGTGCAGCACCTGGACAACCTGGAACGGCACCCCAACCAGTACGCCAAGTCGCCCGAGGAACTCAGCCAGAAGGTTGGCCAGTCGGTCAGCCTGGCGATTGCGTTGTGCGATGCGTTGGGCTGGATCGGCGAGCCGAAGACCGTGGGCCGGTTGCGGCAGGCCCTGGAGTTGAGCCACCGCCGCATCAAGACCGAGGCGGCCGCGGCGCTGGCCCGGCTGGGCGAGGACGACGGCGTTGAGGCTCTGGCCGAGTTGGTGGCCCAACCTGCTTCGCGCCCCCAGGCCATTGCCTATCTCACCGAGCTAGGGCTGGAGGAGAAGATTGAGCCGCAGTATCTCACGCCATCGGCCAGGGCCGAGGGTGAGTTCGCTGCCTGGCTGGCCAGCCGCGCCCAATTCGGCATCCCCCCGCACCGGCTCGAAGTGGTGGATCACCGCGAACAGTTCTGGCCCGGCTTTCGCGAACCGGTTACGTGTTCGCTCGTCCGGTACGAATACAACTTCCCCGGCGGCCGCATCACCGGAATCGGCATTGCCGAGCCGGTGATCCATGCCTTCCAGGTCGATCTGGAGGACCTGCCCCCGGACGACATCTACGCCATGTATGCCGGTTGGAGCGCCGAGCATCCCTCCATCCGGGAAACACCCGCCGACCACCTGGACGACGAAGCGCGGGCGCGGATGGACGACATCGCCGGGCACCTGGCCAACCTTGGCTATGCGCAAATCCGGGCCGTGAAGCTGGGGGAGTTTTTCGGCCAGCAGATTCCCGTCTACGTGGCCCGCTACCAGGACCAGGTAGGCGTGGCGATGGTGGAAGGCGGCCGCGTGCATTGGGTTCCAGCAGGCAATTCCCGCCACCCCATCGGACCGCACGAAGCCTACCACATGCTCAAGGGCCGCAAGCTGATGGAAGCGTTTAACCGGGAGTGATCAACGGCGCGCTGGGCGGCGATGGGTCTACGGGTAAGGATGGCAAGCCACCCACCGTTCCGCGGCATTATTCCTCGGCGGGCGCGGTTTGCTCTTCCGCAGACATGTTCTGCTCATCGGCCGGCGCGGTTTGCGCGGCCGAATTGTCGGCCGTTAGCTGTTTGTAAACGTTGATGCCGGTCTGCGCGGCCAATACCAGTTGCATGGCCAATGCGCAAATGGCCAGCAGCTTCATCCACCATGTGACCAGGCCTGGCACCGACAGGCGGCGGAACGACAGGTACACCAGCGCCCCCGCCAGGACGGGCCCGACCAGCACCGTCAGTGCCTGGGCACCGATGATGAGGTGGACGGGCCGCTGGCCGGTGGCGACCATGTACAGCGCCACGTTCATGCCGATAGCCAGCCCCAGCACGGTAAACAGCTTGGGGGCCAGATTATCCATCGAGCCGCCCAGCCCCAGCCCGTCGGAAAGCACGGTACCGCCGATCATGGCGTTCACCAGGAACGAGCTGAAAGCCGCAGCAAAGATACCCAGCGAGAACAGCACCTTGGCCTTGGTGCCAAAGGCGGGTTCCAGTTGCCGGGCGACGTCGGCCACGGAATTGAACTGAGCGCCCGTGTTCACGTCGAGCATGGAAGCCGCCGTGGCCAGGATCATTCCCGTGACGCGCACCACCATCGACATGCCCACCGCGCTGTCGAACAGCCCCTTGCGGGTGTCATCCACCGTCCAGCCTTTCTGCCGCACCAGGTACGACTGGTAGAAGGCTCCGCCGACCACAAACGTGGTGGCGAACATGGCCGTCATCGGCTGCAGCATCTCGAGCAGGCCTGTCGGGGAATCGGCATTGCGCGGCTTTGGGATCTGGGGGATCAGGCCACTGGCCACTTGCGCCAAATCCGGCTTGGCGAAAAAGATATTGGTCGCAAACCCGATCACCATCAAACCGATCAGAAACTTCATCAGCTTCTCGACCGGCTGATACAGGGCTTGAAAGCCAAACAGGGCCGTAATCACCAGCACGTTCATGTTGGCGATCACCGCCATGGGCAGGAACTTCCCCCAGGTGCTGTCGGAATCGTAGAACGGCTCCAGTGCTGCGATGATGCCCAGGTTGTTGCCGAACTGGAAGCAGGCCGCCACCAGAAACAGCGATAATCCCACCAGTGCCGCCACCGGCCGGCCCAGCCCTGCCGCGATCTCGTCGCAAGCGGTACCACTGAGGCCGACCCCCAGCCGAGCCGAAAGCGCCGTCATGGCGAACATCAAAATGCCCGCGGCCGCCAGCACCCAGACGGTCTGGTAGCCAAAGTCGTAGCCGTTCCGCGACGCCGACAAGACACTGCCTGGTCCCAGTGCCACCGAAGCCACGATGATGGCTGGTCCGAGGGAACGCAGCCCCCATCGTGTGGTCGTCTTCTCCGAAGTCTCAGTCGTGCTCATGAATGCTGCTTGCTAAACCGGGAGGCGAATTTGCGGGGAGCTAGCGTGGGAGGGCAAAGCGAAGGCGGCCTGTATTGCCGCGGCTGTGGTGGCTAGTCGAGCGGGGTCAAATAGATATTACGGAATTGAATCTCGGCACCCTCGGACTGCAGGCAAATGTACCCGGCAACTTCTTCCACTTCTGTTGCCTGGTTCTGCAATTCACCGTTGACGTATAACTTGAGGTTGCCGCCATCCATCACGATCCGGTAATGGTTCCATTCGCCTTGCGGCTTTTCATTGGTGGGGTTGAGCTTGACGGTGCGGCGGCCCATCGTGCGATCGGCGGCCACCTTCATCGGGAACTGGTCGATGTTCCAGATATCGCCCGCGTTCTGATGGTGAAGCTGCGCCTCCACGCTCTTGGGCCACACCTTATCCTGGCCGACCATCCGCAGGAGCACGCCACTGTTGCCGGGCTGCTTTTCCTTGTCGAACCGCCACTCCAACTCCAGCACGAAGTTGGTGAACTTGTCCTTGGTGCGGATATAACCGATGGGCCGCCCGGCACAGATCAGTACGCCCTCGTCGGTAGCGCTCCACACGTCCTCCATCTTGGCATTCTCGTCGCGCAGGTAGTATGTCCAGCCGTCGAGGTCCTTGCCGTTAAACAGCTTGATGGTCTTGCCGGTAGCTTCCTTCGCGCGGGGCGTTTCATCGGCCGCCAAGGGTGAGGCCAAGGTCGCATACCAGGCGGCCGCTGCCAATAGCGCCCACGATGCCAAGGTCATCGCCGCCGGTCGAATGGAGCGAGTGCGCATGTCCGAAACTCCACAAATGAGTGCAAATGGGCGGTAGCCTCCGGTGGGATGGATTCTAGGCTGCCCTGGGATAGCACGCAATCAGCCGCCGCCCGAGCAGCCCTCAAGGGGCACTCCACCACGGCCGGCCATACAGCGGTGTTTCTTCGTCCGCCGCCTCCTCGGGCCTCACCCAGCCCACGATGCAAGGATGATGGGCCAGCCGCAGGGCCTGCTGGCGAAACAGCGTCTTGCACGTCGATTCCCATCCTGCGTGGGGAGGTGGGACTTCGATCGCCTGCACAACGGCGATGCCGGCCTCGTCGAAGGCCGTGTAGGCTTCGTCCGGCAGAATCTCGCGTACCAGAAACGTGGAGTCAGCGCTTGCAGGAAGCGACAACGCCGGGCGAGGCCACGCACGCAGCCAGGCACACCAGTCGATCGCCGGCAGTGGACGCACACTGGGCGGTGGCCAAGCATCTTCGCCCGGCAGGCCCGTGTAGTAGGTCTGTTCCCACAGGCGACGATCGCCGCGCATCAGGATGACTTCCACCGGCGTGGCCGCACCGCGGGCACGATTCCACCGCTGGAGGCCGTCGACTGCCAGGGTGAACCCAGCCGTCTTGTCCACCTCCAGCGGCCAATGACCATAAGCCTGGCCGACCCTGACGTGTAACTCCAAGCCATGTTGGTTGGTGTCATCGGCCCGCAGCCAGAATTGCTCTCGGATGGCCATCGGTTCGGCCTCGGTCCATAAGCCGAAATCTTCGAGATACGCTTCCGCCCGGACTTCCAGACGGATTTCGCGCACAAGTCCTCCGGCCTTGCCGTCGCGGCCGTAGCGCGGCGCGCCGGGCGGTACGGATACGTCGATCTCCAGCAGGTTCCGAGGCGCAAGCAGGGCCGTGATGTCGTAAGCGGCCGAGGCGGGGTAGCCGTCGGTAATTTCTCCCAGTTGCGTTCCATTCACACGGACCACTCCGGCGGCGTCGATCCCCCCCACCACGAGGAACAACCGCTCGTGTTCTTCCAACCTTGCCGGGGCTTGAAAGTGCCGCGAGAACCGGACCGGGCCGGGAAACCCAGCCGGCAGGACCTCGCTCCAATCGGCCGGCAGGTTGAGCTTGCCGCTGTGGGGATCGGCCGGTGGCAGCATCGCCCAATTCCAAGGCCCACGCAGCCGCATCAAATGGGGATAGGTCATGGGTCGTACGGTCCACGGTGCGGACCAAGAATTGAAATGCGTGTAGGCGACAAACTCTGAAAGGGTGCACTCTGTATTGCGATCGGACACCAGGGTAACAGGTGTTCGCCCACATGGGTAACACACGAAGTTACCCTGTTCACCCCCTCCGACAGCCGGTAGAACCGGCCCTACAGCAGGCGGCGCGGGGTTCACCGCGTGGCATGTTGATCCGCACCGCATGCCGTTGCATCGCTGGCTGCCGGCGGTAGCATGAAGGGCGCCCAATAGAGCTTGATTCCAGGGGAGGGCTATCCAACATGGACGTGACCAACATCAACGAAGTGCCGGCCTTCACCACCAAGGACGGCTCCGAAATCCGCGAACTGCTGGCCCATCGCAACTCGTGCATCCGCAATCAGAGCCTGGCCGAGGCGCGGCTCAAACCCGGCCAGCAGACCGCCCCGCATTACCACCCCAAGACCGAGGAAATTTATTACATCCTCACCGGCCAGGGTGAGATGCGCCTGGGCCAATGCGTGCGCATGGTCGGTCCCGGCGATGCCATCGCTATCCCGCCCGGTGAAGTGCATACGATCCTCAACACGGGCGAAACCGAGCTCAAGTTTCTCTGCTGCTGCGCGCCGGCCTACGAGCACGATGATACCGTGATGGTCGATATGGCCACCCAGTCGCCAGACCAGTAACCACCGCGGAGATTGATTGTGGCGCCGCCAATGTCTGGTGAGGGAACAATCGACGCCGCAAATCGTAGGTGTTCCAGCGTAACGGGCCGCATTTGGGTGGGCCAGTACGAAAGCGCGCGGACATGAACTGCGCAGGTATCAAATCGATGCGCACCATCACCCGACCGCTGGCTTCTCACCGATAGGTCCGAACGCGGCATAACAACGGCGCACCATTTTCCGGGCAGCGTTACTCGCCAGCTGGTGGGGCTTCCACCGGGCCATCGTCCTGACCTTGCAGTTCTGCCTGCCGCTGGGCAACCGCCGCGTCGTTCGCATCCTCGCGCTCCATCAGGTCGCGAATCCAGATGTTGCGGAACCGTACCGGGTTGCCGTGGTTCTGGAGCCGCAGTGGTTGCCGCGGCCCGTGCGGTTGATACCGCGGGGCATCGGTCCAACTGGTGGTGCCTTGAATCTCCGTGTTGTTGTGGATCAACACGCCGTTGTGCAGCACGGTCACATAGCCGGGCGTGAGGAGTTTGCCGTCGCGAAACCGTGGGGCCCGGAAGAAGATGTCGAACGTTTGCCATTGACCCGGCTTGCGCGAGGCGTTTACCAACGGCGGCCGCTGCTTGTAGAGGGCGCCGCACTGGCCGTCGTAGTAGGTTTGGTTTTCGTAGCTGTCGAGAATCTGAATTTCATAACGCTCCATCAGGTACACGCCGCTGTTGCCGCGTCCCTGGCCGCTGCCTTTCACTTCCTCGGGCGATGCCCATTCGATGTGCAGTTGGCAATCGCCGAACGATTCTTTGGTGACGATGTCGCGGCCGCGAACGGTGGCCACGCCATCGGCGATGGTCCAGGCATCGCCACCTTTCCAGGCATCGAGGTTGCTGCCATCGAACAGCACGATGGCATCCTCGGGAGCGGGCGTCGGCCCGGCGTAAGGCGGTGGCATAACGACCGGCGGTTCCGGCCACTTGATCCCACTCTTGAACTCTTGGGCGGCGGCCGCCGTCGCCAAAGCTGCACCAATCGCCAGGGCCAACCCGATTCGGGTGAACGTTCGACTCTTCATTTCGCCGGCTCGGATTTTTCGGATGAAACCATTGGAATACAAGCAGTACGAGCGAGCGGCGGCCTGGACCTGTTTTACGGGCCGCACGCTGTGCTGCGAGTATGTACCAAGCCGGCGGCAAATGCCAGCTAGCGGCGGGGGAAGTGGATACCGTCTGTGCCCCCCCATCTCCACCGCTAAGGGGCCGTTCCATTTACGGCTTGCCGCGCGCCGAGCCGAGATGGTAGACCAACTTCCCTGCTCGCCTGCGGCACCGTTTCCCCCTGTCGCCGCACCTGCCCACCCCCCCATCTCTCCCTGCTTGGGTTCTTCCTGTCATGCATATTCGCGATCGAATCCGTGAGTTGCGCCGCGTGCCGGCCAAAGAGCTTCATCCCAATCCCCGCAACTGGCGAACGCATCCGCTGGCGCAGCGTGATGCGTTGCGCGGCATCCTGGCCGAGGTCGGTTATGCCGATGCCCTGCTGGCCCGGCAACGCGAGGACGGCTCGCTGGAGTTGATCGACGGCCACCTGCGGGCGGAAACCACGCCCGACGCCCAGGTGCCGGTCCTGGTGCTCGACGTTACCGCGGCCGAGGCCGACAAGCTGTTGGCGGTGATCGATCCGATGGCGGCCATGGCCGGCCGCGACGACGACCAGTTGGCCTCGCTGCTGGCCGACGTGGAAACCGAACACCAAGGATTACAGCACCTGCTCGACGACCTGGCAGCCCCGGCCGAACTGTCGGCAGAGGCCGAGGCCGGCGACCTGGACGGCGTGCCGGTCCCGCAGGCCTGGCAACTGCTGGTCGAATGTGCCGACGAAGCCGATCAACAGGCACTCTTCGAGCGACTGCGTGCCGAAGGTTACGCTTGTCGCGTGTTGACGCTGTAGCCGCTCGTGCTGTTCTTCCAACCTCACCTCTCATATCTCACTTATGTTATGCGCATCACCGCTACCGTTGGCTGCCCCATCGACCCGGGCAGCTTTCGCGTGCATCAGCTTGCCGGCATGTTCGGACTGAAGCTGGCGCCGCAGCAGTCGCGATCGTTTTCCGTTGAACTGCCCGATTTGGAGGAAGCCTGGCAGATCGGGCTGATCGTGGGACCATCGGGCAGCGGCAAGAGCACGATTGCCAAGGCCGCCTATGGGGCAGCGCTGTACGAGCCCGGCGCGTGGCCGGCGGATTGTGCCGTAATCGATGCGTTTCCGCGTTCGATCGCAACGCGAACCATCGTGGAAACGCTCACCGCGGTGGGGTTCAGCAGTCCTCCGGCCTGGTTGCGGCCCTATCACGTCCTTTCCGGCGGTGAACGCTTCCGCTGCGACCTGGCCCGGGCGCTGCTGGCCGGTGCCGGCGATTCGAGCGCCGGAATCCCGGCAACCGTGTTCGACGAATACAGCAGCGTGGTCGATCGCACCGTGGCGCAGGTTGGTTCGTTGGCGGTATCCAAGGCGATTCGCAGCGGGCGGGTGGCCGGGCGGTTTGTCGCCGTCACGTGCCACGAGGACGTGGCGGCTTGGCTGCAACCGGATTGGACACTGAATATGGCAACTGGCCAGTTGGCCCGGGGGTGCCTTCCACGACCGCCGATCGAGTTGGAAGTCGTTCGTTGCCGCCGTGCAGCGTGGCGGCTGTTTGCTCCGCATCACTATTTAGATGCCGGGCTGGCGAGGGCTTCGCGGTGCTACCTGGCTTTGCTTCAAGGACAACCTGCCGCCATGGCCGCGCTGTTGGCCCGGTTCAGCGGCGGCTGGCGAGTGTCGCGGGTGGTGGTCCTGCCCGATCTTCAAGGCGTGGGCATCGGCGGCCGGTTTCTCAGCGGCCTGGGCGAGCTATACCGGCAACAAGGCCAACCGCTTTCGATCACGACCAGCCACCCGGCGATGATCCGCTACCTGGACCGCTCGCCGCATTGGCGCGTGACCGGCATCAAGCATGGCGGCCACCGAGCCACGCCGTTTCTGCGCCGCAAGGGTCACCGGCCGGGCAGCATGTCGGCCGGGCGTACCGTGGTTTCCGCAGTGTATCGAGGGATGGACGGCGGTTCGCAGCCCGGCCCGTCGCCATTTGCCCGATCGTCCCTGTTTCAACATGGCGAACCATGACACGCACCAAGCAGCAGCGCGAGGCCCAGCTTCGCGTGATGGAGAAGGCCCTGGTTGAAGGGCTATCGCCCGATGAAGTGGCGTCGGCGGCATCTGCCCGGTTCGGCCTTTCATTGCCCACGGCCAGGCGCGATCTCGACACCTTGCTGGGGCGGTTAGCCGAGGAAGGCCGGCGGATTCGCCCCGCGGCAGCCGACCCGGTTGCCTTGGCGCTGGCCGTTCGCCGCCGCCACTGCATCTACCACCAGGCGATCAAGCACAACGACCGCCGCATCGCCCTGGAGGCCGAGAAGGACCGCTGCCGGCTCTTGGGCGTGTATCCCGATGACCGCGAATGCACCGCCGACCCGGAGGACGCCGACCTTGACCGTGCGATTGAAAGGGAATTGGCGCAGTTGGCCGCGCGCCGCCCGGGTTCGGCTGCTCCGCAAGCTTCGCCGGTCTTCCCTCGGCTTGCCGACGATCCGACTGATTGATTGGGTCAGCACGTACCTGCCGCATTACTTCACGTTGCCACCCAGCCGGATGCATCGCTGGCTCGATGCCACGCTGCCGGCACTGCCGCGGGGCGCGCACCTGGCGCTGATCGCTCCGCGCGACAGCGCCAAGAGTACCTGGCTCAGTTTCGCCTGGCCGCTGTACTGCGCCGTACACGGCCGCGAGCGGTACATCCTGCTGGTGGCCGAAACCGCCGACCAGGCGCGGCGTTACCTGCGCTCGCTGCGGCGCGAATTGGACGACAACCGCCGCCTGCGCTGCGACTACCCAGATGCCACCGGCCCCGGCGATATCTGGAATGCCGATCGCCTGGTGCTGCGGGGAGGCGTGGAGATTGAAGCGATTGGAACCGGCGGCAGCATCCGTGGACGCAAGAACGCCGAAGCCCGGCCTTCGCTGGTGGTTGTCGATGATCCGCAGGACCGCAAGCACATTGTTTCGGCCATCCATCGCCAGAACGGCTGGACCTGGTTCACGCAAGACCTGCTGAACGTGGGCGATCCGGAAACGATCTTCATCGTGGCCGGCACGGCTCTGCACCGCGACGCCCTGGTGGATCGGCTGATGCGTCAGCCGGGCTGGATCGCCCGCCGCTTTCCGGCCGTAGAGCATTGGCCGCAGGCGGCCGCGCGGTGGCACGAGTGGGAACGCATCTATACGAATCTGCACAACGCCAACCACGCGCGCGATGCCCTGGCGTACTACGAGCAGCACCGAGCCGAGATGGATGCCGGAGCCGTGCTTTGCTGGCCGGAGCGCGAAAACCTGTACACGCTCAAGCGGCTTCAAATCGACATCGGCCATGCGGCGTTTGAAGCCGAGAAGCAAGGGCAGCCGGTTAATCCTGAATTGTGCGAATGGCCGCCGAGCTACTTTGACGATTCGCTCTGGTTCGACGATTGGCCCTGCCCCCTGGCGGTGAAGGTGCTTTCGCTCGATCCCAGCAAGGGTGCCGATGCCCGGGTGGGCGATTACTCGGCCTTTGTACTGGCAGGGCTGGATGCCCAGGGACTGATCTACGTGGATGCCGACGTTGCCCGCCGTCCTGTGGAAGCGATGGTGGCTCAGGGGGTGGCGCTGTATCGGCAGTTCCAGCCCGACGCCTTCGGTTGCGAAAGCAACGCCTGGCAGGAGCTATTGGGGGCAGACTTTGCCGCGGAATTCGCCCGGCAAGGCCTGCTGGCGGTCGAACCTTGGGCACTCAAGAACCATCAACCCAAGCTGGTGCGGATTCGCCGGTTGGGGCCGCTGCTCTCGGGCAGGCGGCTACGGTTTTATCGCCACTCGCCCGGTGCAGCGCTGCTGGTCGATCAGCTTCGCGACTTTCCGCTGGCCGAGCACGACGATGGCCCGGATGCCTTGGAGATGGCGGTCCGGCTGATCATGGCCCTGCTGGAAGGCCGCCCCAGCCGCGACTCATTGAGACTGACCGACGAGGTGTGAAGCAGGCCGCGCCGACCCGCCGAGACAGCGCACCATTCCTTGCGACGTCGCATCCATCCAGCTTGCGAGGCTGGATCATTTCATCGTTACTCTCTTGGGGGTTCAATCGATGTCAGCATCCAAACGATTGCGTACCGCCTTGGCCGAGCAGCGGCGGTTGGCGACCTTGGCCATCGAACAAGAAAACCGCATCCTGCGGGAGTCGCTCGAACTGTATGCCGGCGTGGTCGATCCCTCGGAAGCCTATCGCGAGCGGAACGAATTCTGGGAACCCGTGGAAAGCCGTTCATTCCGCGAAACCGGCCCGCTGAACAGCGAGCACGAACTATCGGCGGCCCGGGCCGCGTGCCGGCACCTGGCGGCCACCAACGAGTTTGCCATCAACGGGCATGAGAACCGGATTTCGTACCTGGTGGGCGCGGGGCACCGTTATCGCGTGGTGGCGCGGCCCCGCCATCACCTGACCGATGCCGAACTGCGCGCCGCGCAAGAAGTGATCGACGACTTCATCCGCCACAACCGCTGGCACCGGCGGCAACAAGAGCTCGTCCGCCGCTGCGACCGCGATGGCGAAGCCTTCCTGCGATTCTTTGCTGAGCCGGGCGGAAGACTGCGGGTTCGCTTCGTGGAACCTTGGCAGGTCCGCTCGCCCGAGCGAATCCAACACCCGCACGCCCAGTTTGGCATTCAGACCACGGCCGACGACGTGGAAACCGTTGAGGGGTATTGGATCGACGGCCAGTTGGTCGATGCCAGCGAAGTGCAGCACCGCAAGGCCAATGTGGATGGCAACGCCCGGCGGGGCATCCCGCTGTTCTACCCGGTGCGGCGGAACCTCGTCAGGGCGGAAAAACTACTGCGCAACATGGCGGCGGTGAGCGATATTCAAACCGCCATCGCCTTGATCCGCCGGCACCACACGGCCCGGCAGGCGTCGCTGGAACGGCTGCGCGGCCACCTGGCTTCGGCCACCGTCCACGACCGCAGCACCGGCCAGACCGAGTATCTCCAGCCGTATCAGCCGGGCACAATCCTCGACGTGCATGGCGATACCGAGTACGACTTCCCGGCCCAAGGGCTCGATGCCGGCCGCTACGTGGCCGTGCTGCAAGCGATCTTGCGGGCGGTTGCCAGTCGGCTTTGCATGCCGGAATACATGCTGACCTCGGATGCGTCCAACGCCAGCTATTCATCAACCCTGATTGCGGAAAGCCCGGCCGTCAAAATGTTTCAGCGGCTCCAGCACGAACTGATGGAGGACGACCGCGAGGTGTTCGCCCGCGTGCTGCAAACGG
>CAZEEG010000118.1:0-17606 GCA_964511065.1 uncultured Pirellulales bacterium
ATCCTGATCTGGCACTGCCATAAGCCAGAGTGATGCCTTGCAGGATGGCTGCCTGCGGGCCGCTATCTATAAGCATTTGTAGGGCAGGTGCCGCGGACGGCTAACCCCAGCCCGACGCGTGAGCGAGGAAACGACGGTTCTTCCTCGCTCACGCGTCGGGCTGGGATTCGATTTATGGCCTTAACAGCCTGTTGAAGTATTGGCTTCCCAGCGCCGGTGCATCCAAGCACCAACTGGATATCGCATGGTTGCGTGTGTGTCGGTGAATACTTCAACGGGCTGTTAAATGACGGCGTGCAAGCAACCGTCTCAGTCAATGCTGGTTCATAAATCTGTTGCCCCGCTATGCCAGCATTTTTTGCACGACGTTGCCCGCTACGTCGGTCAGGCGGAAGTCGCGGCCCTGGAAGCGGTAGGTCAGCTTCAAGTGGTCCAGGCCCAAGAGGTGCAGGATCGTGGCCTGTACGTCGTGTACGTGCACCGGGTCTTCGGTCACGTAGTAGCCGATCTCATCGGTGGCCCCGATGGTCTGGCCCGCCTTGATGCCGCCGCCGGCAAACCACATGGTGAAGGCGTCCACGTGGTGGTCACGGCCGATCAGGTCGCGCGGTTCGCCCATCGGCGTGCGGCCGAACTCGCCGCCCCAGACCACCAGGGTGTCTTCCAGCAGGCCACGCTGCTTGAGGTCGAGGATCAGGGCCGCGGCCGGGCGGTCGATCTCCTGGCAGCGGCGGTCCAGCGGTTCGCCCAGGTTGGTGTCGTTGTTGCCGTGATGGTCCCAGTCCGTGTGGTAAAGTTGAATGAAACGTACGCCCCGTTCGACCAGCCGCCGGGCCAGCAGGCAGTTGTTGGCAAACGACGACTTGCCGGGCTCCGCCCCATAAGCTTCCAGCGTAGTGGCCGTTTCGCCGGTAAGGTCCATCAATTCTGGCGCGCTGGACTGCATGCGGTAGGCCATCTCGTAGGCGGAGATGCGCGTTTCGATTTCCGGATCACCCACCGCCGCTAACCGCATGGCGTTCAGGCCCGATACGGTCTGGAAGAAATCACCCTGCCGGGCGTGGTCGAAGCCCTCGGGGCTGGAAAGGTTCAAGATCGGCTCGGCACCGCTGCGGAAGGGCACTCCCTGGTAGGTGGTCGGCAGAAAGCCGCTGCCCCATAGCGGCGAACCGCCGCGCGGTCCCCGCGGTCCCGATTGCAGCACCACGAAGCCCGGCAGGTCGTTCGATTCGCTGCCGATCCCGTAGGTGATCCAGGCGCCCATGCTCGGCCGGACGCCGAACTGCGCCGAGCCCGTGTTGATGAACAGCTTGGCCGGGCCGTGGTTGAAGACGTCGGTCTTGACGCTGCGGACGATGCACAGGTCGTCGGCTACGGAAGCCAGGTGCGGCAGGCACTCGCTGATCTGGGCTCCGCTGTCGCCGTGTCGGCGGAAGGTGCGGCGCGTACCCAGCAGCTTGGCATCTTTCCGCAGGAAGGCGAACCGTTTGCCTTCGACATACGATGGCGGCACTACCTGGCCATCCAGCTTTTGCAGCACCGGCTTGTAATCGAACAATTCCAACTGGCTTGGCCCGCCCGCCATGAACAGGTAAATCACCCGCTTGGCCTTGGGGCCAAAATGCGTGGGCTTGGGCGCGAGCGGGTTGGCGGAGTTGGCCGCGTGTGCTTGCGCGGGTTGCAGCGAATTGCCCAGCAGGCTGGCCAGCGCCATCGTTCCCAGCCCTAGCCGGCAATCGCGGAAAAAGTGCCGTCGCGTCATCTCCCGAAGGCAATGCTGCTGGTGCTGCAAATCGCGCGGCGTGGAGCGCTGTGGCAAAGTCATGGCCAACCCAGGAATGCTTGCAGAGGAAGGTGGTCCAGGGCGGGGAGCCCCCCCCGATAAGTGGCAGGCTTCTGCGATTGTAATACACCCGGGGCGGAGAAAGCCACCTTTTTGGCGGGCGCGCTGCGCGGGCGGGGTCCGCAATCGGCGCGAAGCAGTGGCATATGGAGACGCGGCGGTGTTCGGCGGGCCGCGCAACTGCCGGCTACTGGATGAGGGTTTCGTGTTCGTCGGCACTGTGCACGGTGATTTCCCCGGCGTCTTCCAGGCGGCGGATCACGTCCACGATCTGTTGCTGCATGGCTTCGACATCGGACTGTTTCACCGGGCCGAGGTAGTCCATTTCTTCGCGGAGCAGTTGGGCCGCTCGGGTGGACATATTGCCCAACACCACCTGTTTGATTTCATCGCGGACCCCCTTGAGGGCCATGGCCCATTGCGAGGTTTCCACGTTCTTGAGCACGGTCTGCACGTCTTTGTTGGACAGCTTGGCGATGTCTTCAAAGACAAACATCAAGCGGCGGATTTCATCGGCCAGTTCGGGGTCTTCCTGGGCCAGGTTCTCCAGCAAGGCCCGTTCCGTGCCGCGTCCCGTCACGTTCAAGATGCCTGCCACGGCCTCGACACCGCCGGCGTGCTCGAACTGCTGATTCATCAGGTTGGCCATGCGGGCTTCGAGCGCCCGTTCCACCTCCGAAATGATGTCAGGGTTGGTCTGGCCCATGTTGGCAATGCGGCGGATGACGGCCAACTGCCGGTCAGGCGGGAGAGCGGCCACGATCGCCGCGGCCGTCGCCGATTTGACGTGCGAGAGGATCAGGGCGATGGTTTGCGGATGCTCGTCAATGATGAACGTGAGCAGATTTTCACTGTCCACCTTGTTCAAGAAGGAGAACGGCACAGCCTCGATCTGCTGTCGGACGTTCTCAATGGTGGCGGCGGCCTGGGGCCCCAGCGCCTTCTCGACCAGACCCTTGGCCACGTCCAGACCGTGGGCCTCGAAGCCAAGCCGGGAAGGATTCACGCTGGCAAACGACTTGATCGCCTGCTCTTGCTCGTCGGCGGTGACGGTCCCTAGCCGGGCGATCTCGATCGTGATCAGCTCGACTTGCTTGGGGGTCAGCTTCGAGAGAATCTGCGCCGCCTCATCCTGAGGGAGGCTCATCAGCACCACGGCGGCCTGCCGAACATTGCCACCTGAAGGAGACATGGGCACCTCGCTGCTGTTCCACCCACTTCGCACCCCCAAACGTTCACGCGCTGGGCCTGGAGCATTTCGACCGCCGCGCGGCACGCGTGCGCAGGTCCGCCCCCTACGGCGACGGCCTTGCCGGGCGATCCTGGGCAGCGACCCAACGTTTCAGCAACGCGGCCACCCGCTGCGGTTCTTGCTTCGCCCAGGTTTGCAAGGCCGCGGTCAGCACGCCCTCAGGGCCGCGATGGGCCGGGGCCGCCGTGGAAAGCTTGGGCTGCGCATGCTCGGTCATCGTGATACGTTCCGCAACTGAGGCCATCGGATTGCCAGCGATAGCGGGTTTCGCTCTGCCAACGGGCCTTCGCTGGAAGGCTACCGTGTCCGGCAGGATTATCGGACGAACCGCCTTGTGGCTTGAGAAACTTGGACGAGAAAGTACATCGCGCAAAGTTTGCTGCCTGCTGTCGCTGCTATCGCACGGCTTGCAACGCCGTGTCATGTATTTGGGGGGAGCGGTTCCACCGGCCACGCGCCGATGGAGGCGCCAAGCTTGGGGGGCGACGGTTTCCTTCCTAAATCCACCCGTATTGCGCCCGGCGATAGCCGTACCTACAGATAGCGCCGTCGCGTGCATGGACTCGCTGGATCATGCGTGCTTTCGCGCTGGGCTTTTCCGCAGGCACGGCATAGTGGTACACTTGCCGCCTCGGCCGATTCGCATGGCAACGGTGGAAAGGATGGCTCACGGAATCGAGCCGCGCGTTGCAGCGGCTTGCCCACCGCCAGGCTTGGAGCGCAGGAGACGCCAGGGATGGAACGAACCGACCATGAACCCGCTTTCCGGCCGGGAGCCTCGCGATTGCGATTCCATGCGGCGGAAGGTGCCACGCCGCCGTCCACCGCTCATCCCACGCGGCGCGCCGCCGTCCGTCGCCCCTACTTTCTGGACCATCGACCTCCAGCGGACGATTCGGGGCAAGGCCAGCAGGCATAGTGCCGGTGTCCCTTGCTCGATGCCAGATTGGCGGTTGGACTAATGCTGCGGCTCTGGCGGTTGGCGGCCCGGCTGTGGGTCGCGCAGGGCTGCCTGGTCGGTTGCCTGGTCTACTTCCGGGAACTGTTCGGCCAGGAATGCGGCGAACGGTGGAACGCCCTGGGCGTTGTTCCGCACCGCGAGCGGCCGCGCGGCATGAAGCCCTTGAATCCAGGTGCCGTCGCGGTTGAACAACACCACGGTTGGCTGGTTGGGTTGGCTGGGTGCCGCCCCATCGTCAACGCCAAAGCGGATGGCATAACGATAGTCGGGCGGCTGCGCCGAGGCCGATGGATCCCAGTGGTATGCGCCGTCGTCGAGCAGCGCCCTGCGCACGTGCAGCAGCCCTCGCGCGTGGCGGCCGTCCTTGGACTTGACGATGCGAAAAGCCCGGCCGTCCACGATAAACAGATCGCGTTCCGCGCTTGAGGCGGCCGGCGCAGCAGTGTCGGCCGCCTTGGGCGGCCAGGGGACTGATTCCAGCAGCATCACCTCGGCTTGTTCACCCACGATCAAGGCCCGATGCGACGGTCCCCAGTACTCCACGCTGCGTGCCGTCCGCCGCTGCTGATAGACGAAGTTGGCCAGTCCCAGCACCACGGCTGCGCCCAAGATGGCGACCACGGTCCACCGGCCTGTCGTGGCCATGCGGCGGGTGGAGGCCTGCTTTTCAGCAGGCTGCTCATCGGACGAACTGCCCGGCGTGTTCGTGGTACGCATGGTGCGCGTGACTTCCGACGCGAAGGGAATGGGTGGGCAGGGCAAAGACTTCCGGCGCTTTTATTTGCAGGCTCGTCCATTATACTCATCACACAGCGACCTGCGACCAAGGTCTGCACGGCCGCGCGTGGATGCCGCCCCCCCCGTCATTTTCTCACAATCCACCGACTGCGATGGCCAACGAATTCGACCCCTATCGCGAAGCCCTGGTTGTGGAAACCCGGACGATCTGGCCCGAGGAGTACGACGATTGGGATGAAGCTGAGCGGGAGCGGGTGGCCCAGTTGCTGCATGCGGCCCCCCAGGAGGCGACAAACCTCGAATACGATCGGATGCACACCGGGTTTTGCCGGGTGATCCGCGTAACGGCCGAGGACCTGGCTCGCGTCGGCGCGGCTTAATCGCCGCCGTGGCATAACCGCACAGGGGGGGCTGCTGCGCTTCGTGCCCGCCCAAGTAGTGTGACTTCTCGATGACCACAGGAGACCCGCGTGCGGCTGGGAATTTTTGGAGGCTCATTCGACCCCGTTCACCTGGGGCACTTGCTGCTCGCGGAATACTGTCGCGAATCGGCTCAGCTCGATCGCGTGTGGTTTGTTCCGGCCAGCCAGCCCCCGCATAAGCGGCAGCAGGAGTTGGCACCCGCCGAGCATCGCGTGGAAATGCTGAAGCTGGCGATCGCAGGGCATGAATCGTTCGAGGTGTATACCGGGGAGATTGAACGCGGCGGCGTCAGCTACACCTGGGAAACGCTGGCCGCCATCCACCAGCAGCGGCCCGGCGACGAACTCTTTCTCCTGATCGGGGCCGATACATTGGCCGATCTGCCCAACTGGCGGCAACCTGAAACGGTGCTGAAGCTGGCATCGCCGGTGGTTGTGGGACGGCCCGGTTGTGAGATCCATTGGGATAGCCTGGCACCGCTGGTCGATAAGGCGCGGCTGGACGCCTTCCGCAGCCTCGTTGTGAACATGCCGGGTATCGAATTGAGCAGCACGGAAATTCGCCGCCGGGCACGTGCGGGCCAGAGCATTCGTTACCAGACACCCCGGGCGGTGGAGAAGTACATCGAATCGGCCGGGTTGTACCGCGGCGTGAGCGTTGAGGCGTAAGGCCGGTTTCACCTGGTCCAACGATGGTTCGCCGCCACGCACGCTGTAGGGCCGGTTTCACCGGCCGGGAAGATGCTACCTGTTCCCTCGATGGTCCATCGGCAGACGCCTGCGCCGCCCGATACGGTGCTCGGACATCCGGAGCGCTACGTTGGCGCCCACTCTGCACGGCTCGCAGAATGGCCGCACGCATGTTGCCCGCCGCGCAGAGCACGCATGGTGGGGCGCGGGCTTGGTTTATCGGGCACATCCAATGGACTTGTTTTGTGCCCAGCGGTAGGCGGGCCTAGACGCTTTCCGGGGGTTCGAAGTCGAATTCCTTCCATTTCATGGGCCGGCGGAACGGTTCGATCCGCAGCACCACCTGTCCGTTCTGGAACAGCCGTACGGTGCCGTTACTTTCGCTGACGGTGATGGCGATGGCCTTGGTGGCCCGGCTGATGGCCGCGGCGGCCCAGTGGCGGGCGCCCAACCCTTTGCTGAGGGTGATATCGGTAGCCGGGGCGTCGATATATCGGCAGGCGGCCAGGACCGTGGCATCGGCCGAGATGATGAACGCCCCGTCCATTTGGGCGATTTCCTTGATGCCTTCGCGCACGCGGGGCGAACGCAGGTTGCGGTCCTTGCGGCTATAACCTTTGACAGGGTCGAAGCCTTGCGAGTGCGTGGAACTGAGGACCTTGCGATGGTCGCCAACCACAAACAGCGTGCCCACCGGCTTGCCTTCCCGTCCCTCGCGTCCGATCTCCAGGGCCAGGTTGATCACGATCTGGAGGGTGTCCAGGGGGACGCTGGTTTCCAGCTTTCGCAGGTCGCGGACGGTGAGGCGCCCCAGGTGATCGCTTAGTTCGATGATGCTGAGGCTATCAATCTCGCCGGCCTCAAAGCCGCTGTACAGGGTGATGACCTTCGCCCCGGGCTCGAGAATTTCGTCGGCGACGGCTTCCAACAGTGCGTGCGAGAGCTTCTCGTAGATCGGGATTTCTTCCATGTCGAACACGACGACATGCAGCCCGGCATCCGAGGCGCCGTCCAGTTCATCGCGTTTGTCGGCCGCGACGATGAGCTTGACGTTGCCGCTACGGTTTTTCAGTTCCTCCCAATTGGTTGGTCCGTCCAGAGCAATGAGCACCGCGCTGGCCGATTCGCGTTCGGCAACTTGAATCGCGGCTTCAAAGAGTGTGACAAATTGACCCGAGAATCGGTGCGGCTTCATCCGCTGGCTGGGGCAAGGAGCGGGAGGGACGGCAGGACCAACGCGATTCCGAATGTACGGGTTTTGCCCGGCCTACGCAACCGGAACCGGCGGCGCTGCGCCGCCGATTTTTGGCATGATGGATTCTGTTTCCCGGCGAATGCCCACGCCACGGCCCTTGGGTGCCCACCTGGCAACGTGCCGCGAATTGTGCTGGAAAACGAACGGGCTGGCAGCACGGCTGGCTCCGTGGCCCGGGCCTGGATGGCGTAACCTCCTACAGCCGCGCCTTGCTGGCTGCGATGGCTGCGATGGCCGCTGGACCAGTGTTTAACGGTTCTGCGTTTGGCGGCTTTGCATTTGGCGGGCCCCCCTGTGGCCTCAACGAACCTTGAAGTGGCGGCCGTTGTCCCTGCTAACTGCGGTTTCCCAAAAGGCCGCTAACGGCCATACTTGTAACAGGACGAGGCGGCTTTCGCCGTAGAACGTGGCCCGCCTGGCTGCCGTGGCTTGGCTTTAAGCCCCCCCTGCCGCGTGGGTGATGCGTGCCCCCGCGGCGCGCACCCAGGAATGCGTACCGTACTGCCAATGAGATTCTGCCTGGCAGGGCGGCCTTGTGCCTGTACTCGCGAACCTTGGTACTCCCCCCCCGATGATTCAAGCATCCATGAACACCGCCCCGCACTCGGATTTGGAGTTGGATTCGCTGCACCACGTTGCGGTTTCGACAACCAATCTGGCTGCGACACTCCGCTGGTATCGCGAGCACTTCCGTTGCCGCGTTCTCTACGAAGATGACAGTTGGGCGATGCTCCAGTTCGGGAACGTGCAGTTGGCGCTGGTGGTTCCCGAGCAGCACCCGCCGCACTTGGGTTTTGCGGTACCCGACGCCGGCCGCTTTGGTCCTTTGAAAGAGCATCGCGACGGCACACGCTCGACGTACGTTGCCGACCCCTCTGGCAACGTGGTTGAGATGCTCGATTCCGCCACGGTTGAGGCCCCGCTGCCCGCTGCTCAGAACTGACGCGCCCCGTTGCATCTTCACGTGGCTGGTGAGTGATCGGCGGTGCATCAACGGGAAGTGCGGCACCCGAGGGATGTCGGGCGTCATTTCACGCGGCGCACGCACGCCTCCGCCTATCGCCCGATACAGTTGTTCCAGGCACAGGATGCACAGGAGGCCGTCTCATGCAGCGCGAGATGCCCTACGATACGGATCTGGCTTACATCCACGACCATGGCTACGGGGAGTTTGCACGCGGTGCGGCCCCCTGGTTGATCCAGACCATGCGCCAGGCCGGCATCCACAATGGCCTGGTGACTGACCTTGGCTGCGGCAGTGGAATCTGGGGTGAGGCCCTGGTTCAGGCCGGCTACTCCGTGGTGGGCGTGGATATCTCACCAGCCATGATCGAATTGGCGCAGGCGCGCGTTCCCCAGGGACAATGGCACGTCGCTCCGTTGGCCCAGTTTGCCATTCCGCCCTGCCGGGCTGTGACAGCGTTGGGCGAAGTCTTCAACTACTTGTTTGATGGTGACCATAGCCTCGCTACCTTGCGCACCGTCGCCCAGTCGGCGTACGATGCCCTGCTGCCCGGCGGGCTGATGATCTTCGACGTGGCGACACCGGACCGATGCCGGGGGCGAACCCACGCATTCACCGAGGGCGACGACTGGGCCTGCATCGTGGAGTACCAGCACGATGAGCCGCGGCGCCAGCTTGCGCGGCGGATTGTCACGTTCCGCCGCATCGGAGAGGGCTACCGGCGGCACGTCGAAACGCACCGCCAGCAGCTTCTTGAACCGGACGAAGTCGATTCCGTTCTGAACGGTGCCGGGTTTACGGTACGCAGGGTGCCCGGCTACGGCGACCATGTTATGTTCGATGGCGTGATGGGCTTCGTGGCCGCCAAGGCATGAATGGCGTGCCGCCATCGCGATCCCGAGCAGGAGCCATGGTCGTGCAGTATGAATACGTAGCGATTGCCGATGCCGAAGTGCCCGCCGCAGTCGATCCCACCTTTCAACACGTGGTGACCACGTACGTCAGTGAGACGAACAAGACCGCCAGCATGTGGAGGGCCGTGCCCGAGGATGTGCTGGATTTCAAGCCGCACGAGAAGACGAATCCCATTCGCACGATTTTCGTGCATCAGTTGTTGTCGGAGCAGCGATTCTTTGCCGAGTTTATCGGTACCCAAGAGCCCCCCGTGGAAGAACTGCTGCCGCCGGGGGAAAAGCCGTCGGTTGCCGCATACCTGGAGAAGTACGTTTGGCAGGTACGAGGGCGGTTGCCACAACTTGCTGCTGCCACCGCGGCCTGGTGGCTGGAGAAGCGGCCTTTCTTCGGCGATTTGGAACGGGAACGGATCTGGACCTTCTGGCGGCGGGTGCTGCATACCTGCCATCATCGCACGCAGGTGCAGACGTGGCTCCGCCTGGCGGGCTGCCACGTGCCGGCCATTTATGGCCCCTCGGGCGATGTTCGCTGGGAAGGGGCCGACCCCACCTATTCACCCGACGCTGCCCGGCGTGGCGGTTAATCGGGCCTACCGGTAGCCGCGGCCAGTTCCGTACGATTCTCCCGCGACTGGCATCCCTGGGCATTGCGCTTGGCAATAGCTTCCATCGCGCACAGCCTCTCATTAAGCTGGTTGGCTTGGAGGGGCGTTGGCCGGTGTGGCACTGGCTGCCGAGATTGCGGCCCCCCGCGGGTGGATTGAATTGGCGTCGTCGCGCGTTGCAGTGGGTTGATTATGCGAAAGCTGTGCTGGTTGCTCGGGGTTAGCCTGGTGTGTGCCGTTTCCACACCGGCGTGGGGCCAATCCAAGGCATCGCAGGAGAAGCCCAAGCCAAAGAACACCAAACCGGCTGCCTACACCAGCGAGGCCGAAGCAGGCCTCGATTACAACCTCCAAGGCGAATACGGCGGAATGATCTCAGGCGGCTACCGCCGCAAGCGCGTGGGACTGCAAGTCGTGGCGCTGGGGGACGGCAAGTTTCGGGCTGTCGAATTTGTGGGAGGATTGCCCGGCGATGGCTGGAACGGCATCGACCGCGTTGAATACGACGGTCAGCGGCAAGGCAGTATGCTGGTCTTTTCCGGTAGTCAGCGATACGGGGTGGTCGTGCCCGGGATGGTATGGATTCGCGAGACCGGCACCGACACGTTGCTGGGGGTGCTCAAGAAGGTGCATCGGCGCAGCAGCACGCTGGGGCTGCAACCACCGCCGGGTGCGGTGGTCTTGTTCGATGGCCGTTCGACAGAGCATTTCACGGGGGCCAGGATCACCGACGACGGCCTGTTGATGGAAGGCCCCACCACGGTCGCCCCCGTCGGCGACTTCCGATTGCACCTGGAGTTTCGGTTGCCGTTCATGCCGACTGCCCGCGGCCAGGCGCGATCCAATAGCGGGGTGTACATCCAGCGGCGGTACGAGGTGCAGATTCTCGACTCGTTTGGGCTGGAGCCGCAGTTCAACGATTGCGCCAGCATGTATCGCCAGCGCCCACCCGACCTGAACATGTGCCTGCCGCCGCTCGCATGGCAGACCTACGATATTGATTTTCAGGCTGCCCGGTTCGACACCCAAGGCAATAAAATCAGGAATGCCCGGATCACGGTCCGCTTGAATGGTGTGGCAGTTCACAACAATGTCGAACTGGTGAACAAGACCGGGGCCGGACAGCCGGAAGGGCCGGAACCGCTGCCGATCCTGCTTCAGAACCACGGCAATCCTGTCCGCTTCCGCAATATCTGGATTGTGCATACCTCCACGCCCGAGGAGTTGCCGCCGGTGGTGGCAGGCTACCGTTAACTGCGGCCATTGCCGGGTTTGAACAGCAGGGGAGATCGTGACCTCGCCAGCGCTTCGCATTTGGATGGTGGTTCTGGTCGTCCTGGCATGCGTCGCCGCCGGGACGGGCTTCTGGAAGTACGGCATGACCGGCGATGAACCTCGGCGGCCGCAGCAACCAGAAACCCGACTCGACCTGCCGCACGTGGTGCGTACCGTCCGGCACGTGGAGCCATACACGTACCTGGAATTGATGGACGCACCAGGCTCGAGCTACTGGGTCGCCGCTCCCCGCACCGAGGTCCGGGTAGGCGACCAGGTGGTCTACAGCGGCAGCCACGAGATGCGCAACTTCCATAGCGCCAGCTTGGGCGTAACGTTCGAGCGGATTCTGTTTGTCGACCTGATCCATGCCCTCACGCCCGAGGGCACCATCGTGGCAGGCAGCGATGCCAGTCGCCTGGCGCCGCTGCGACCCGAGGTCGCGGACCTGACCGAGATGGCGGCCCCGGATTACGACCCGCGGTCGGAACCGCCCCAGGGTCCATAGGCCGCAGCCACAAGCGGTCGCATGCGGAGTATCAGGGTTCATGCTTGGCGGTTGCCTGCTGCTTTGGCAACGTAGCGACATACAGCAGTACGGCCCCGATCATCGGGCCCACGATGCCCAGGATCAGCAGCCGGGGTGGCAGATGTTCCACGCTCTGGACCACGGCATTTGGGGGTACCCCAAACCAGGACAGCACACGGTCGACCACTTCGAACTGGCCGAACCGCCCCAAATGGTAAAGTGCGAAGCACATGACTAGCCCATTATGGCAGATATGCATCACGATGCCGGACTTTACACTGCCGGTCCGCCAGGCGATCCAACCGAGTACCAGGCCGAGCATGGTGCTGGGCAGCAGTCGCTCGGTGGCGAGGGTACTGCTGATGACGTGGAAAGCGCCAAAGATGATCGCGCTGGTGGCGATCGTTCCCAACGCGCCCAGGCGTGTGCGCAGCGCCTGAAACGTAAAGCCGCGGAAGCACAGTTCTTCAAAGATGCCGGGCGAGACGGCCAAGGCCAGGAGAAAGAGCCAGGAGGGGGCCAGCGCCATGCTGCGGAGGCTGGTGTCCACCTGCTCCAGGTAATCTTGATCCAGGCTGGTCAGGCCTAGTTTCTTGCTGAGCCAGACGGCTTCGTGGGCAGCAGGCCAAAGCGTTAGCCCTAGAATCACTGCGCCCAGGTACGCCAGCGCCGGTGCCCGATTCCAGGAAAAGGCCGACTTCAGCCGCACCCGGCGAAGGGAGGCCACCAGCCAGGGCATTCCGCCAAACAGTAGCGCCGTCAGGATTGCAGAAACGGCCAGAACCCGGCCGGGTGCCCATTCGCGCGTGGCAAGCGTGCCTTGAGCCATGAAGTACAGCGGGAAGATGAGCGCCAGCGTGAGCATCGCCATCGGTACGGTGGGTGCGTGGCTTGCTTCGCGAGGCGGGCGCAACAAGTCGCCCCAGGTGCCGCTGCTGCCGTAGAGAATGGCATCGGTGCCGAAGATCCGCGCCGCGATGGCTAAGGTGGCCGCCGCGTAGAAGGCCGTGGACACAATCGCCACGACGGCATAGCCAAAATGCGCATTGCCAGCGAACACGTCGCGCGCCAACAGCACCATGTTGATGAGCGGAACCACGGCCAAGGTCCCTTCCAGCCGAATGCCGGGGATCAAGCTCATCACCCCTGGCGCGAGCGACAGCAGCATCAGCGGAATCAGGTAAGCCTGGGCTTCCTTGAAACTGCGGGCGAAGCTGGTGACAGCCAGCAGAACCGCCGAGAAGAACACGGCGAACATTACCAGCAGCGCAAAGACCAGCAGCACCGTTTCCAGGGTCAAGCCGGCTTCGCCAAACAGGGCTTGCCCCAGCCCTACGGTTTTGACCGTTATGGTCATGGCAATCAGGTTGACGATGGCCGTCAGCAGGGCGACCGTCACCACGGCCACGTACTTGCCAAACAGCAGTGCCATTCGGGGGAGCGGCGCGGCCACCAGGGCTTCCAGCGTGCCGCGCTCGCGCTCCCCTGCGGTCAGGTCGATGGCCGGGTACACGGCGCCGGTGATGGTCATCAAGATCAGGATCAGGGGGATCACCGTCGCCAGCGAGATGCCATAGGCGTCCTTGGACTGGTCCGGCACGTTCACGTATCGCAATTGCAGCGGCTTGCGCAGCTCATCGGCCTGGACCAGGGCGGCCAGCCCCGTCCCGCCCACGACAGGCATCAGCGGTTCGTACCGCTGCTGGGCCCGCGCCTGCCGCTGAAAGTCTTCCCAAGCCAGGAACCTCGCCTGGACGTGTTGCAAGGCTGCCAGGCTGGCAGGCGATTCCCGCTGGTAAATCACCTCAAACTCGGGGTGCCCCCGCTCTGAGCGGCTGGGCATGGGCATGTGCCGTTTGCGCGTTCGAATGCCGATATCGAACACGCCTTCACCGACCAGTTGTTCCAGGGGCGGGTCGCCGAGCGACACGACGTCGGTCTGCAATTCAACCTTCTCCTGACCCTGCGGCGGCAGTGGCCAGCGATCCGACAGGCGCAAATAATGCAGATGCCGTTCGGCGGTTCCAAAGAATTGAGCCAGCCGAAATTGGGTGCTGCGCTCGCTGCAGCCCACGATGTACCTGGCATGGCGGCCCGGCAGCGTCAGCACGAACTTTTGGAAGACAACTCCCAGCAGCGGGTAAACCAGCAGCGGCATCAACACCAGGGTGACGATCGTCCGGCGATCGCGCAGAATCTCGCGCAATTCCTTAAGGGTGAGCCGCGAGAGTCGGCCGAGGAACCAGCGCGGCCGCGACTGCCCGGCGGCGACTGGATTCCGCGCATCGAGTTGAGACATACGGCACGTTCGGAAGATGGAGGCATGGCGGCGGCATTCACCACAGGGCAGTGGTACCGCCCGAGCCACTTGAATTCATGAAGAGAGCGATTCCCGACATGCCTCGTCTCCGCGCACGTAACGCATCATCATATCGACCAGATTGGTGCACCCTGTCCTGGCACACAGTTGGTCGAAGGTTCCCTCTTCCACCAGGCGGCCGCGGTGCAGCAGTCCGAACCGGTCGCACAGCCGCGCCGCTTCATCCAGTTGATGCGTACTCACGATCACGGCTTTTCCCTGCTGCCGCAGGTGAGCGATATAGTCAAACACCACCTGGCTGCCAACCACGTCGAGCCCTCGCGTGGGCTCATCCAGCAGCATGATCGGTGGATCGTGCATCAGCGCCCGGGCCAGATTCACCCGTTGCTTTTGTCCGGTCGAGAGCGTGGAACAACGCCGGTCGAGGAACGGTTGCAAGTCGAGCAGGTCGGCAATCTTCGCCAGATTGTTGGCGGTTTGTTCGGCCGACAAGCCGTACAGGTCGGCAAAGAACTCGAGCATCTCCCGGGGCGATAGCCACTGGTAGAGCCCGGCGCTGGTCGATACCAGGCCAATCCGGCGTTTGACGTCGTCGGCCCGGCGATCGCTGCGGATGCCGTCGATCTCGGCGTACCCGGAACTGGGGCCCAGCAATCCCACGATCATGCGCAAGGTGGTGGTCTTACCGGCGCCGTTCGCCCCCAGGAGTCCGTAGACCTCGCTGGCGCGAACCTGGAAGGATACGCGATCGACGGCAAGTACCTCGTCGGCGTTGCCAAATCGTTTGGTTAATTCGTGGACGATAATCATGCTCGCGGACCTACCCCCCACTATCGGTTCCGCAACTCATTGGGATGGTGGATGAAGACCGACGCGTCGGCAACGCTTCGCTCGAACCAATCCATTTCCAGCTAGCTGTGCCGCCCCTTTGCGCGCGTTGCGCACGACAGGCGGCAGCATCGAGAAGGATGAGGATAAGAAGCCCTATTCTAAATGGCTACGGGGATATTCACCACTCTAAACGGAATTGGCTTGGCCGTTTTCGCAGAAACAGGCAGGGCTAAAACGGCAATCCCCGCCATGGTGTGGAGTGCGACTTGAGGAATTGCGGCATTGCCAACATCAACCGTGTGGCATCGTGCGGCCACCTGGCGAGGATCGAGAAACTTGCGGCGCGGCCCAGCAGCTTCGGCTGCAAATGACTCTGGCGCTGCTGAATGGTTTTCCAGTACCGGTCTTGTAACGGCCTGTTGAATGCGGTCAACTACCACGGCGCTGGGGGGGCCTGCCGGCGCTGCCAGGCCGGCTGGGAATGCCGGCTCGGAACGTGGCGCAGTTGTCCGGCCACTACGAGGCGATTGATCCGGCGTGGCTTGCCACGTTAGTGGCATGGCACCATCGGCACAGCCCCTTTGAAGTGGCCCCTTTGAAGGAGCCCCACGCAAAGCGGCGGCCAACTCGCTGAGCGGGCCGTGCGTCCCGGCACTGGGAGCCATACCCAAGAGGAATGGGTTCCCGATGGAACGGGCTCTCTGCGCGAACCGCTGGCATTGTCGGACTGGCGCGGTACCATGGGCAACGAAACGCTGGTGGCGTTCTAACCATTCGCCGCCGTGCCGCGCACCACGCATTCCCCCCTGCGCAATCGGGTGTGCTTCCAAGGCAGCGTTCCCTCCGGCGATGGTCGGGGGCTTTGTCGGCATCCGCAGGACAAACCACCTCAGGAGATTTCAAACCATGAAGCAACTGTTTTGCCTGGCCGCGGCGGCCATCGTGGCCGCGGGTATGAGTACCAATTTCGCCTCGGCGGACGAACCCAAGGTGGAAGTCAAACCGCTGGTGACGAACCTCTTCAACCCGTGCGGTATCGCCATCCAGCCGGAAACCGGCCACGTGTTCATTGCCGACAGCGGGAACCTCCGCGTGCTGCGGTACAAGCCTGGCGCCCCCCGCGAAGAGCGCATCAGCGTGGCCATCAGCGGCTTTCCCAAGGATGTCTACGGCAAAGGTCCGATGTACGACATCGGCCCCCTGGGCCTGGCTTTCCTCGACCGCAACACCCTGGTGGTGGGCGGCGGCGGAAATGTGGACGGCAAGGAACTGGTCCGCTTCTACAACGTGCCCGATGAAGGCAAGATCAAAGCCGACGACATGAAGGCCCAGGCCGGCCCCATCGAGAAGGGCGAACAGTCCAACCAGGGTGAAGGTAACTTCTATGCCCTGGCCGTTACCCCCAAGGGCATCTACGTCACCAGCAACGGTGACGACACCAAGGGCTGGATTGCCCGCGTCCAGGTCGAGGACGGCAAGCCCGGCAAGCTTGAGCCGTTCATCGCCACCAAGGTTGCCGTGGGCGTGGACGCTCCGGTGGGCATTACCGTTTCGCCCGATGGCAACCTGGCCGTGGGTCAGATGGGCGAAATGAACGTCCCGCAAGACAGCCTGCTCACCATGTACGATCTCGACGGCAAGCTGTTGTGGAAGGCCGAAACCGGCCTGTTCGACATCGGTGCGCTGGCCTACCACCCCAAGTCGGGCAAGCTGTACGCGGCCGACTTCGCCTGGATGGATGAAAAGCAGGGCGGCCTGTTCCGCCTGGACGTGAAAAAGGATGGCGACGAGGTCACGGTGGAAGCCGTGAAGATCGTCTCCCTGGACAAGCCGGCCGCCATGGCCTTCGATAAGGACGGCAAGTTGTACGTCCTTGAGTTCGGCACCGCCGAGGAAGGCTCGGAGAAGAAGCCCGGCCGGTTGGTCCAAATTACTGGCGACCTGTAAACCAGGCCATTTTGCGGCCACAAGGCGATCATTGCACCGACGAACCCAGCGGTTCAACCATCGCCAGCCGTTTAGCCATCCGATCACCGTGAATAGCCAGAGCCGGCTTCGCGCATCCACCGCGCGGGGCCGGCTCTATGCGTTTGGCATCCGCGGTTCTATCCTGGTAAGTGTGGTGGGCAATCACTCTGGCAAAACAGGTTTGGGTCCACGACTCGACCGGCGGCAACGCACGATGGCAGTTGCAATCGAGTCGCCCGGAGCCATCGCCGATAACGAATTGCAGCCGAAAGCGAACTCCCATGTCACGACGCGAAAAAATCGAAGCCATGCTGGCCGAGGAACCTGGCGACGTGTTCCTCCGATACAGTCTCGCCCTGGAGTTGGACAAGGAGGGGGAACACGACCGGAGTCTGCAACTCCTCAATGAGTTGGCCGATGGCGATCCGCCGTACGTCCCCGCCTTTTTCATGGCCGGCCAGCAGTTGGCACGGTTGGATCGGATGGACGAAGCCAGGGCAATCCTCACCCGGGGCGTGACAACCGCCCGCGCCGCCGGCGACGCCCACGCGGCCGGGGAGATGCAGGAGTTTCTGCGCACACTGGGTTAATTGCTGCAACCCGCGGCAAACGATGCGGCCCGAATGCTTGAGCACGTATAGTATTGGCAGCGAAACGTTCGCCGCTCCTGATCCGGCCATCAACACGGAACTGCCATGATTACGGAAGTAATCATTCACAACTTCAAGAGCTGCCGCGATGTCTTACTCAAGCTGGAACGATTCACCATGTTCGTGGGACCCAGTGGTTCCGGCAAGACCAGCATCTTGGAAGCCTTGAATTCTCTTTGCGATGCGTTTCGTTGCAATCCTAACGGTCCTGAGAAGATCCTTGAGCAGCACAAGAGCTAGGGGGCCTGCTCCCCAAAAACTGGTCCAGCTGCTATGAGAGTCCTTTGGCCTCATTTGGCAAGGAGGACTTTCCATGAAGCGGAAGCGGCACACGCCTGAGCAGATCATCAAGAAGCTGCGCGAGGCAGACACGATGCTGGCGGCCGGCA
>CAZEEG010000119.1:0-2319 GCA_964511065.1 uncultured Pirellulales bacterium
TGGAACCGTTGTAGCCGGGGAAGGGGTCTTCGCCCACCAGCAGGTCGAGCAGGCCGTCGCCATCAAAATCGAGCACCGCCACGCTCCGCCCGCCAAAGGCATCGGGGCACGCGCCGTTGCCGGCCGAAATATCAACGAACTTGCCGTCGCCATCGTTGCGAAACAACGAGCAGCCCCGCAACGGGCGGCCGTGCCGCTCGGCGGCCTTGGTTCCGGCGGCGATGGGCATACTGCCCACGTACAGGTCCAGGTCGCCGTCGTTATCCAAATCGGCCAGTACCATGCCGGTGGCCCGGGTGGAAATCTGCACATCCTTATTGGGCGAAACTGTAAACTTGCCGCCCTGGTTGAGGAACAGCACATTGGCCGGACCATCGGTATGGAAGGTCCCCACGTACAAGTCTGGCTGGCCGTCGCCATTGACATCGCCCCAGGCGGCGCCATGGCCGTGAATACCCGTCAGGGCGGGAAAGATACCCGAGTCGCGGCCCGTCTCGCGGAAGTTGAAGTACTGTGCCGCGGCAGCATCGCCCTGGGACTGCTGAGCCAACGACTCGCTCGGTCCGCAGGCAACACACAGCAACGCACCCAAGATCAACACCGCGGAGCCTGAGGTTGAACGCATGGCATTTTCCAAGGCTGAAGGCACTTTGAACTGCTGGCCGTTGCCGAAGGGGGGCCCCGTGATGAGGGCCGCGAGCACGGGCGAGCGGCTTATCGTTCCGACTCGGGAATATGAATCACGGCCAGGCCGCAACAATCCCAGGCCCGGGTGCCGCGACTGGTATTGAAGGTAACAAACAGCTTCGAGCCGTCCTCGGAGACGGCGGTGCTGTACGTTCCCTTGAGCGCGATGCCGTACTTGTTTTCGTAATAGGGTGACAGGAATGCGATCACCTTCCGTTTGCCGGTCTGGACGTCGAACTGCACGATGGGAGTGCCATCTTTGGGGCCGCTGCCGTGCGCACCGGGCACATAGTAGAGGTAGCGGCCGCTGGGATCGGCGTCGATCGAAGCCACGTAGGCCACGCTCCCTACGGCCACGGTTCCAATCTGACGAGCTTCCTCGGTCTTGGTATTGAATTCCCAGATGGTGGCGTCGGTGGCGCCCTGGCCAATGGAAACCGTGTAAATCTTGCCGTCCTTGGTTTCATCGGTGGCGGCGCGGATGCCCATCGTGACACCCTTCACCGGCTTGGGGCTGCCGCCCTGGGCCGGGTCGTACACCATGAGCTGACCATCGGCATTGCCCGGCACGTAGTACAATCGCCCGGTGCTGCGGGCGAGCATCATATAGCGGGCAGGTCCGCCGGGGCCGGAATACAGCAGTTTCTTGCCCTTGAGATCGTAAGCAAAGAACTGGATATCCTGGTCCGCGGCGTCAGGGCCGGCCGCCGTGCCGCCATAGTAGATCAGCCGTTGGGGATCGAGCATGCCGTTGGGGATACTGTGCTTGGGCACCGGGGCATGCACCACGACCTCGGATTTTCCCGTGGCGGGATTCGTACGGAAAATCCAATCGCCGCGGTAATGGTTCTCGTCGTTGGCCGCGCGGGGTGAGCCGCGATGCGTGGCATAATACAGCCAGCCGTCGCTGCCCATGTCCACCCGGGTGTGAATCTTGCCGGGCGTGTAGTGGCCTTCCGGCAAGTCGAGGAGCTTGGTCACATCCACGAGGCTGCGCAGCTTCTTGGTGGCCGGGTCGTACTCGTACACGTGCGCGGTGCCCGTGCCGTAAGGCTGTTCTTGCGCCCGGTTGATCGCGAGATGGTCGCCGATGGCCGAGTAGAACTTGCCATCGGCAACCACACCGTCACCCCAGTTGGACCACGGCCGGCCGGGATAGTTCTGGTTGGGATAGTACAGAAAGTCCACCCTGGGCGGCGTCTTGGCAACGATGGTGCCCTCGCTCAGTTCATCCGGGCCCTGCAAGAATTCGGGCGACGCATCGGTGAGCATGGCCTTGTCGCCGGGCAGGGTTGGCGGCCAGGGCAGGTCTTCATCGCGAATGACCTGGGGACGCTGGGGCTTGGCTTTCGCTTGAGCCTTCTTGGCTGGCTCATCGGCAGCCAGGGCCGACGCGGCCACGCTCCCCACCAGACAAGTCACGGCAACCAGCGACAGGCAAATGCGGTCGATATGCGCACGCATGGATGGCCTCTCTTGAAGATAAAGGCTCGGGGGCTTCGCTCTGAAATGCAGTCTGGAGCGGTGGTTATCCGCCGGTCGCGCCCCGGGACCTGCCGCCCATCGCTCGCACGGCCGCGACACGCAACCTATTCGTTATTCGATATGCACGGCTGATAGAGCCGTGGCACG
>CAZEEG010000119.1:2419-17429 GCA_964511065.1 uncultured Pirellulales bacterium
GCCGTGGCACGCAAAGCACTACTTAGCACGGGCGCTATCGTACTTGGCGGCGCGGATCGCTGCCAACATTTGATAACGTTTATTGTCTGAATGGCGGCCAGGGTTACGGCACGAGCGGCGGTTGTACCCCCGTTCCAAATGGGCTCCTGCGCCGCCCGGAAGGTTACTCGTGGACCTGGTCCAATTTCGGGTTGCGCCCTAAGTCGTCTGCCTGCCGACCGGCACAATGCTCGATCACATGCTGCGAGTATTCCTGCTGTGCCTGCAGGTGCGACCACAGACAGATCGCACCGATGACCAGCAGTGCATGGCTGGCCAGCGCGCCGGCCAGCATCCAATGGGCATCCCACGGCATGCGGCCACCGAACACCCAACCTCGCACGATCCAGCCACACACGAGGAGCCATGCGGTCAGAGCCATGGCCCTCTGGTACTTTGGTCTGCGGCCAAGCGTCGCTCCCATAGCCGCGAGCGTGGTGACACTTGCCAGGCCTGCCGGAACGACCAGAAAAAGCAGCGGCACATGAGGCAGATGTTCGTGAATCGCTAGCTGGACGCACAGTCCCAGAATCAGCGCGATCCAAGTGATCGCCTGGAAGACTGCGCCGAGCGTAAACCGCAGCCTCCCTTCCTCCCTAGGCCGCACCAACCAGAGCGGTAGCGCGACAGCCAGCATACTCAGCCCAACCATGACGGGAGGTGCATATTCGTGAGTCGCAGCGCCAAACAGGAAGAAAGCCACCCAGAGGCCGACGGGGAGCAGCAATCGCCGTGGCGCGGGACGGCGACTTACGACCGCCCAGGCTGCGGTCAGGTGGGGCACCGTGAACAACAGGTTCGCTTTCAGCCCGCCGACCAGGAAAGCCAGCGCGGCTAGCATGATGGTTTCCATCGTCGTGGCCTTGTCGCCTGCAACTGCGCCCAAAGGGCGGTGACGACCATCACCATACAGGCGTGAACCATCAGGTCCGCGGCGCTTCTGCCTTGCACCACGCACAGAGCCATGGCACGCTCCGCGGGCTGCATGCCGTCTTTATTATCTTTCCTGAATGCGCAAGATGCTAACCCGGGTTCTGCGCGGATTCTGGTCCGGTCTGTAGCCCCAGCGGACCGGACGTGCGCTGCCATGTTACCCAAACTTGGGCGGCCTTCATCACGATCAGCGCGTGTAGCGTGAGCGACAACAATCCCAAGAACATCTGACCGGTACCGTCCCACCGATAGCCACCAGGCGAGATCACCAAGGCACCTGTCACTCATGCCAGGGCCAGTGTCGTTGCCCGCTGCCAGCGACATATAAGACGGCCAGCAGCACGGCGCAACCGGCAGTCCCCAACAGGATTTCGCCGAGGCAAAACGTGCAGTCGCGTTCGACGCCACGCTACACGGCCGCCCCCAGGACTCGCTCGATCAACCCTGAGTGCAGATTCTCGCACATGCACGTACCCCGCGGGTGCTGCCGCCGCCATTGGCTGCCCGATGCGGTGGCCGCTTCAGTCCAGCGAGCGTGGGCGCAGGATTTCCTGCATCACAATGGCATCGCGGATACCTTGCGGCGAGCGCAGCATATCGACAATTGAACCGCCAGAAACCGGCCGCGATGCTTGAGGCGTTGAACTGTCGGACACGGTACTGCCATAGGTGCGGTCATCGTCCGAGGATGTAAGCAGTCCCGTTCCTAAGCTGCCCAGGGCATGATCGAAGGTGGAGTGGAGCCGGGCTTCAACCGCTTCGTCGACTTGCTCCAGTGAAGAGTGCAGCGTGGGGAACTTGGTGCCGGCCGTGTCGAAGCTGGAAAACCCGGTCCGGTGTTCAAGCTGCTCTGAAAGCGAAGTGGGCGTCGCTTCGCCCGAGGCGGGCGCCAACGTTCGCCCCTGCGGCGCGGCCGGGTTGGCGCCGCTGACGATCTGGCCGGGGATCGGCTGCGAGGGCCGCGTGGGCGGAGCGTGAGCGCCGCGCCGCTGTCCCTGGCGCTGCTGGCTCGGAAGCGGCGAGGCACCCGGCATCGGGCCCCTGGAGGCAGCATCCCTAGAGGATGGGCCGCTGCTTGCCGGGCCGGAGAATGTTTGCCGCTGCGGCTGGGAGGGTTGCGATCGTGGCCCCCCCTCTCCTTCGGCCCGCTTGCGACTGGCACGCCGCAAGAACGCCTCGATCTCGTCTTCCGTGGGATCGTGTTGGGGCGGGGCGGGCCGGGGGCGGGGCTGGTTCTTCCTGGCGGCCTCCTGCCCCTTGGCCGTCACCTGGTTGATCACGTACACAATCAACGTGAACAGGATGAACAGGATCGAAAGCAAGCCGTTCAAGTCAACGGCGAACAGAGCGCAGCAGGCAGGAAAGGTGATGATGGTCGTCATTGGGTGCGACCTCGGCCATCGGCAGTCGTACCCTGGGCAATCGCCTTGCGCATGTCGGTATCGGCCTGCACGTTGCGGAGCCGATAGAAATCCATGATTCCCAGCCGGCCCGACTGGAACGCTTCGGCAATGGCCTTGGGCACTTCGGCCTCGGCGGCGGTTAGTTCGGCCCGGCTCTGTTCGATCCGGGCGATGTTCTCTTGTTCTTGGGCGACCGCCATCGCGCGGCGGCCTTCGGCGTTGGCCCGGGCCACGCGGGTGTCGGCCTCGGCCTGGTCGGCCTGGAGCCGGGCACCAATGTTGGTGCCCACGTCGATATCGGCAATGTCGATCGACACGATTTCAAACGCCGTTTGGGAGTCGAGCTTGCGGGCCAGCACCGCCTTGGAAATGCGGTCGGGATTCTCCAGCACCTCGGCGTGCGTTCGCGATGAACCGATGGCGCTGACGATGCCCTCGCCCACCCGGGCGACAATCGTTTCTTCGCCGGCACCGCCGATCAACTGGTGCAAGGCAGCCCGCACCGTGACGCGGGCTTTCACCTTGAGCTGGATGCCGTTTTTGGCGACGGCATCGAGCGTTTCGCGCCCACCACCCTTGTTGGGGCAATCGATCACCTTGGGATACACGCTGGTTTGCACGGCTTCCAGCACGTTGCGGCCGGCCAGGTCGATGGCCGTGGCCAGCTTGAAATCCAACGGCACAATCTTGGCCTTGCTCGCCGCGATCATGGCGCGAATCACCAGTGGCACGTTCCCGCCGGCCAGGTAATGGGCCTCCAGGGCCTTGCTGGTGATGCCGGTATCCTCGCCCAGCCCCGCCTGAACCGCCATGATCTTGCTGCGGACAATGACCGTGGGATTGACCTTGCGGAAGGTCATGCCCAGCAGGTCCAAGATGCCGATGCCGGCGCCAGTGGTCACCGATTGGATCCACAACCGGAAGTATCGGGCGAAGATCGCAAACACGACCAGGCCGACAATCAAAATGGCAAACAGCACGATGACGAAGATGAGATCCGATTTCTCCATCGCGCCATTTTGTGCCAACAATTGCATCATTTACGTTTCATCCTTCAAGAGGGATGGGCTTGAAACCCCATTAATGGTCAACCTGGCCGTTTGGGGCAACACTTTTGATAAGTGCCGTACGATTGTCAGGTCTAAAAACCGCTTTAAAGGTCAACCTGGCCACTTGGGGCAACACTTTTGATAAATCCCGTACGATCGTCAGGTCGAACCCATTGTAATGGTCAACTTGGCCGCCTGCGTCACAGCTTTCGATTGGGGGGCGGTACGAACGGCAAGTTTGAAACCCCTTTATGGTCGGGCGGGGCGGGCTGTCAAGAAACCGCGTCGTCAAACGGATCGAGCCCCAGCGTATCGATCGGCCGCGAAAGCAGGTCGTCGTCTTGCGTCTGGGATTGCTGCTCTTGGGCCAGTTTGCGCTCTTCCTCGGGATCGAGCGGTCGCACCACCACGCGGTTGGCGCGGACCTCCACCACCTTCACCATCTGGCCGGCCTCAATCGCCATGCCCTCGCTCACCGCGTCGATCACACGGCCCTCGATCACCACGGCACCACTGGGCAACATCAGGCTTTTGGCTTTGCCGACCTTGCCAACCAACTCGCGGAGCGTGCGGCGGTGCGGCGAGTCGGGAAGGACATCGTCGCCGGTGGGGGTATCCAACAGCACCCGGCGGCCTAAAGGCGTGTTTGGCCACCATTTGAGTGCCAGGTAGATGCACACCGGCGTAGCAAACACGGCCGCCAGGAGGAGCGCCGTGCCTTCCAGGGGGCCGCTGTAATAGGCCAGACCCACGCCCGCCAAAATGGCGATCACCGAGAGCGTGCCCAGCGCGCCGCCCGAGGGGAGAAAGGCTTCAAGAATCATGAGGGCCAGCCCACCCAGCAGCAGGACTATGGCCCACATCAAGTAGACCGTCACCGTAAGTTCCCTCTAAGGAGATGGATGGATCAGGAGAGACACCCTTATTCTGGCGTGGCTGGAGCGACTTGGGAAGTAACAACCTTGCGCAGGACATTGCCGTTCGGGGAAGGTTCGGCGCCGCGCACCGTGTTGCAGGCGCATCAGGCGAACCGCCAAGCCGCCAGCCAGCGGCCGATGCGTTTCGGCCGGCGCGGCAGAAACGCCCGACGCGACAGCAGCCACCGGACCGATAGCACCCACTGAGCCGGCAGAAATGGCCCTGGCGGCGCTCTGGGGGGGATGGCGAAAGATCGCCTCACCCGGCGAGAAGGAACGCCACGCGGCAGGGCCCGCTCCCCTGGCAGGCGGGGCACTCGCTCAATCGTCCGGCGATTGCACCACGATCCGGTGACCGAGCACTTCCACCACGATGATGTCTTCGCCCTGGCTGATCGGTTCGCCGCTGCTCACCACCGAGTACACCTCGCCGTCGATTCGCACCTTGCCCGAGGGCCGCAGGTGCGTCACCGCGACGCCGCGGTTGCCGACCAGGTGATGGAAGTCGTCGTGGTGATCTTCCGCATGGGACGAAGCGACTTCGGGATCATCCTCACCCGGCGGGGCCAAGACCAATCGGCGGAAGCCTCCGGTACGCGGCAGATACCGCCGCAGCAGCGCGACCATCACCAGCACGCCAACCCCGGCAGTGGATACGGTGAACAGGCTGCCGCGCAACTCGCGAATCTGCTCGGCCGTGGTGGGCAAGGCGTTGGACGTTTGCATGGCGAGCACCAGGGCGGCCATGACCAGCAGGCCGCCACCGACACCGAAGATGCCAAACCCCGGCAAGACGAACACTTCCAACAGCAGGAAGGTCATCCCGGCAAGAAACAGCAAGATTTCCAGCCAGCCCGAGGTACCTTCCAGGTAGTTGCCCCAGAAGAACAGCAGGAAGCAAACGGTGGCGATGAAACCTCCGATCCCGGTGCCAGGCGTTTGCAATTCGGCATACAAGGCGGCGCCGCCGATCAGCAGCAACGCCCACAGCACGCGCTTATCGCGGAGCGCATCGAGCAGGACATCGGCCCAACTGGGGGTGACTTTGCGCGGCGCATCGTCCAGCCCGTACAGCGCCAATACTTCGTTGAAGTTGTTGACCACGTCGGTCGCCATCCCCAGCCGCAGGGCTTCTTCGCCCTCCACTTCCAGCGGTTTGCCGTGTTGGGTGACGGCTTCCTGCTGCCGCCAGGGACCGTTGGACCTCGTTTCCGCCTCAATCTCGCTCATGTAGTCGACCATGCCGTCGCTCTCGCGGACATAGCGGAACACGGTCAAATCAGGATCGACAATGGCCTGCCAAAGCGACGCCGAACGCCTCTTGCTCCTGGCGATCTGCTCCACAACCTTGGCTACCGCGGCAATCTCAGCCTCGCGGTTGTCTTCAGGCCTAAACCGCGGGGGCGGAGCAAAGGGACCGCGCTCGGGCCGCTGCGGCGCAGGGAACGGCACCAGGCCGCCCAGCGTCGCGTGAGGGCCCATCAAGATATGGTCGCAGGCCAGTGCCAAGTAAGCCGCGTCGCCCAAGGCTTCGCGAGGGATATAGGCTACGGTCCGCTGTTCCCCCGGCTTCAAATTCCCGAGATACGTGGCCAACTTCAACGTTTGTGGCGGAGCACCGCCGGGCGTGTCGATCGTCAGGAAGATCAGGTTGGCGCCGCGCTCCACCTCGTGGCGAATCTTGTTCTCAATCTGCGACAAGTAATTGGACGTGAGCGGTTCTTTGATCTCCACTTCGATCGGCTTCCAGCCCTCGCCCAGCGAAGGATCCTCCACCACGGAATTGGGCGGCACATCCAGCACCTTGGCCAGGCCGATCCGGTCGTCGCTGTAATAATCGACAATGCCCAAGGCCTTGGCATCGGTCGCCGAGAACAAACCGGCCTCGCCGGCGGGAATCAGCAACTTGGGATTATGACCGATCCGCTTCTCGCGGCGCAATTCTTCCAGCCGATCACCGCGGACAAACTCGCGGCCAACCCGCTCGGCGGTGATGACTTCATACACCTCGATCGACGGGTCCAGCATGCCCAGGGCCAAATCCACGGCCACCGTGCGGCTGCTCTTGGCGATCTCGGCATAGCCGCTTTTCATGTACGGTGGGATCGATTCCTCGTCGTGCCCGGCCTCGCCGATCTTGCCGTTGGCCGGCAACACGATGGTTTCGCACGCAATGGCGATCAGCACCGCATGCCCACGCAACACGGGGCCGGCTTCGTCCCCGGAGCCCTGCTCCTCGTCGGGGGACACGTAAGCCACGGTGGTGGCACCACTTAGCTTGGTGATTTCGCGGGCCAGGTCCAGGCAGGCCCCGAAGCTGGAACTGCCGGTTTCAATCTCGAAGATCACCACCGGCCATTCCTGGCGCATCCGGGCCTGGCTGATGAAATCCTTGGCCTGGCGAATGGCGCGCGACTTGACGCTATCGGTCACGGGGGCGGGAATCTTGATGAGCTGACCGACCCGCCGCTCGGGCCTTTCCTCACCTTCCGCAGCAGGGACCGTGGCCTGGCCACCCATCGACCAGCCTGCACCCAAGCTCACCAGGAAACACCATCCCCACAAGGCCAGGATGCCGCTCACGACGCGCAACGGCGGTCGGGCGACACCCGGAGCAGGCCTTTGATCCCAGCCTGCGTTCCGTGCCTGAAGTCGATTCATGAGATGTCGCATCCGCTCGCGAACTGGTGGGGAAAGCCAGCGCAATGGCCAATGGCATTGATGGCTGGCTGGATTTGCGGGCGCAACTCCGCACGATTATAGGAGGCACGGATCGGCTGCGTCAATTTTGCCGACCGCGTGCCTTGTCTCGGCGGTTGGCCGCAAATAACTGTACCATACCAATTTATCATGCTTCGCCCCCTGCGGCGGCCGCCCCCGCCGGGCTATCAGTCACCTGGGGAAGCCGCAGGCAATCTGCCATGGCCGGCACCGCGCCAGCAGGCAATCCCACGCTTTCACGGCCGCGGCCTGCTGCCGCGACCCGGCGGGGCTGGGCGCCACGGAAGGTGCAACCCTACGTCGTACCAGGTGCTACGATGCCAACCGTCGCCGATGGCCCTGCCACAACGGTGTGATGGTTAAAACTGCTGGCAATGCAACCGGGCATCCCCCGGAATCCCATCTCAAGAATCTTGCGGCTGGGCGATTGGCCACCAAGGACCAAGACGCCCTCGGCCGCGGGTTGTTCGTCTTGGTAAGGCAAAACTTGTGCCCATCGCGCGACAGCGTGGCCCAGCTTTGCTCTCGAAACGTTTAAGTTGCCCCGGTCGGTGTGGCGAGTACCGGCGACCAGCTCCACAAAATGTCACTCCGCACCGCTCGAAACGTTTAAGTTGCCCCGGTCGGTGTGGCGAGTACCGGCGACCAGCTCCACAAAATGTCGCTCCGCACCGCTCGAAACGTATAGGTTGCCCCGGTCGGTGTGGCGAGTACCGGCGACCAGCTCCACAAAATGTCGCTCCGCACCGCTCGAAACGTATAGGTTGCCCCGGTCGGTGTGGCGAGCCCTTCCCCGGCGGCCAACCGCCGCAGCCTCACGATTGAACGTGCAAGAAATTGCTTCGACGGTACGGCGGACCGATGTCCAGTGGGAGGGGGTCGCGTTGCAACGGACCTCTGGTATCATTGAGTTATTGGTTGCACGTACCTGTGCTGAAAGCCTTTGGGGCTACCCAGGCTTGGCAGGCGAAGCGGCCAGTATCCTACCCTCCCCAGGCACCCCAGGAGCAGTGCGTGTGAGTTCGCCTCGGTTCGCCGCCAGCCTACAAACCGTGGAAGACACCTCCGCGGCGATTCGCGAGGCTTGCCAGGCCGCCCAATCCACACTCCAGGCCCAGGCTCACCTGGCCGTTGTTTTCTTCTCACCGCATCACTTGCCCCAGGCCGAAGCAATCGCCGCAACCATCGTGCGCGAAACTGGTTGCACGGCCATCTTGGGCTGCAACGGCGAATCCATCATCGGCGACCGCCGCGAAATGGAAGACGTGCCCGGCCTGAGCCTCTGGCTGGCCCATCTGCCAGGCACCCACCTGCATGCGTTCCACCTCCGCTACCAGCGCAGCGAGGATGGAGGACGCATCGAAGGTTGGCCCGACGACCTGCCGCCCTCGTGGCCCGCTGGCTCGCTGCTGCTCACCGTTGGCGATCCTTACTCCTTCCCCGCCGACCTGCTGTTGCATCGGCTGAACCAGGAGCAGCCCGGCGCCGTGGTGATGGGCGGGATGGCCAGCGGTGCGGCCGGCCCTGGCGCCGGCAGGCTGATTGCCTCCGGCAAGGTTGTCCAAGCGGGGGCATCGGCCGTGCTGATCCACGGCAAACAGCCCGTGCGAACCGTGGTTTCGCAAGGGTGCCGCCCTATTGGTCAACCGTTCGTGGTGACCAAGTCTGAGCGGAACATCATCTTTGAGATGGGTGGCAAGCCGGCCCTCCGCCGGCTGCAGGAAGTCTATCACGCGCTCAGTCCCGCCGATCAACAGGCGGCCCGGGGCGGCCTGCAACTGGGCCGCGTGGTGAACGAGTACCAGGAGAAGTTCGACCGCGGCGATTTCCTGATCCGCAACGTGCTGGGCGGCGATGAAGAAACCGGAGCCATCGCCATCGGCGATTACGTCCGCGTCGGCCAGACCGTGCAGTTCCACATTCGCGATGAGGCCACGGCCGACAACGACCTCAAAGAACTGCTGGCCGAAGCCGGTCCCGCCCAAGGTGCCCTGCTGTTCACTTGTAATGGCCGTGGTACCCGGCTTTTTTCGGAACCGCACCACGACGTGCAAGCCGTGCAGGATGCCCTGGGCGATGTTCCCTTGGCTGGCTTCTTTGCCCAAGGCGAATTGGGGCCGATTGCCAAGAAGAACTTCGTCCACGGCTTCACCGCCAGCCTCGCCCTGTTTGGCGAGTGAGCGCGGCGAAATTCGCCCCCGCACCCCCAATGGATGGCGGCACTGCTCCCTCCACTTACGCCCACGGAAAACGACTAAAAGGGTAGCCCAACCCCCGTCCGTTCAAGCGAAAGGACGGCAAGCCGGGGGGTATCGGTCCACGGAAAACGACTAAAGGGGCAGCCCAAACCCCGTAGCTGCTATGTCAATCCCACCGGCCGGCGCTTCCTAAGCGATCGGCATGTATGGTTGACATCCGGGGTGCGGCTACTCCAGCTCATCGATGCGACATTCTGTCGTGACCGCAAGTTCTTCACAGGACACCGCTTAATCTTCCCCGGCGGTTTGGGAACGGAATTCGCAAGATTCCGCCTCGCAGCCATAGGGCGCATGTTTGCCGCTGCGCGCAGTCATTGCGCTCACCGGCAAAATGCGAGGCCCGCCATCAATCCAACATGAGGAATGTACGAGGCAGCAGTGAGGAATGCATGGGATGCCAGTTTGCCACATTTCGCAAAGGGACCAGCCCCATCGTTGCGGTTGCATTGCACAGCGGTCACCTCGTACGCCCGGAGGTTCAGCCTTATTTGCGGCTCAGCGATGAACAGCGGTTGCACGAGGAGGATCCATTTACGGGGCGCTGGACCGTGATCGCTGATAACCGGGCGATCGCGCATTACTCGCGTTTCGAGTGCGACCTGAACCGGCCCCGCGACAAGGCCCTCTATTTGAGGCCCGAAGATGCCTGGGGATTGGACGTGTGGCACCATCCCGTGCCTGAGTCAATCGTGGAGCACTCGCTCAAACGGTACGACCGCTTCTATCAGCGGCTATTCGATCTGGTCGAATCGCTCTTGAAGCGGCACCGGCGGATCGTCGTGCTCGATCTGCACACCTACAACTACCGTCGCAGCGGCCCGCAGGCAGAACCGGCCAACCCGGTCGATAACCCGGAAATCAACCTCGGTACTGGCAGCCTGGACCGCGCGCGCTGGGCGGCCATGGTGGAGCGGTTTATCGGCGACCTGCGGGCATTCGACTTCCTGGGGCGGAACCTCGATGTGCGCGAGAATGTGCGATTCCGAGGGGGCGAGATGGCCCGGAAACTTCACGCTCGCTACCCGGCCTCGGTGTGTGTTCTGGCCATCGAAGTCAAGAAATTCTTCATGGACGAGTGGACTCTGCAACTCGACCCACAGCGTTACCAGGCCGTGTTGCGTGCGTTGTGGTCCACGGTGCCCGGTTTACTCGATGTCTTGGGAGCCCTGCGACATGGAGCCGACCAGGCAGCCTGAAGCCACGTTTGACGAGATTTGCGACGTGGTCCGCCAGCGGCTGGCACTGAACCAGCGCATTCGGCGGAACATCCCCGGCGGGGGAAGACTCCGGATCGACCGGCAACTTCCCTTCTTGTGCGTGTATCGCCAACCGGCCGACCGCGACGACCCTGGCACGCGCGACTTGGTCACCACCGAGGCCGCCTACCTGGTAGCGCCCGGCGGCGAAGAATACCAGGAAGGTTTGCGCCGGCTCTGCCGCACCATTGGCGAAACGCTCCAGCAACATTTTGGGGTGCTGCTGTTGCTGGAACTTTGGGCCGAGGAGGACCAACCAACCCCAGCGAGCGACGGCGTGCGCCGCCCGGCCTTTGAATTGGTAGCTTCCGAGGCTGATTTGCCCTCCACCGTGGAAGCCTTCCAACAAGCGCTGGAGCGAATCCGTATCGACGGCCGATCCGCAGAGGTGCGCGTGGATACCCGCGAACGGCTCTCACCGGCAGGGATGCCGCCACTCACCGAAGCGTGGCTGGGGGCGGCCCGCCATGCACCTGGCGACGCGGCGACCTGCCGCGAAGGGGGGCCTTCCTCATCGCAGGCGCGCAACCAGGCCCAAGCGGGCGATCCTCGCACGTCGCCCCACGGTCGCGGCGGCGATTCTTCCGGCCAGCAACGCGACCAGGAGACCACCGCAGCAGCGCCAGACGCCGCCTACGATTCGTACTGTGCCAGTTGCTTCTACCTGGGGCTGGTCGTGCGGCCAATCTATCGCGACCCCCAGACGGGCGTCGTGTTCCCGGTCATTCTGCAGCAGTTACAGCGGCAGATGTCCAAGGCCCTGCGGCGGGCGATCTTTGCCTTCACGGGCATTCAATCGGCCGATCCCAAGTTACATTTTGAATCGCTCGGCCCCTCGGCCATGGTCAAGGATTCGCGGCTGGTCGATCTCGAATTGGCGGAGGTATCCGAATCGTTCGACCTGATCCTGCAAGCCACGCCCATCAACGTGGAGCCCGAGTGGCAGAAATTCCGCGCGTGCGGATACCGCCAGTCGCCCCGCCTGAAGTATCGCCCCTTGCCTTATCACCCCGGGCTGCTGAAGCGGCGGTTGTACGAAGTGCCGATGGAAAAAGTGGAAGACCCCACGCTGGCCTATCTGTTCTCCCAAAAACAGGTGGAACTGGATCGGGAAATTTCTGCGCTGCGCGACCTGGATACGCCCCATTTCTTGCCGTTGAGCATTCAGATTTACGGCAAGCCCAGCCAATCGCTGCTTGAACTGGCCCGGCAGATCATGGCCCTGGACCATAGCACGGCGGCCTCGTGCGAGGAGGACGACGAGGAGCACGGGGAATGCATCCACGCCATGCACATGGTGGAACGGGTGCGCGAGGAATTCGACCATTACCATGGCCGGATGCCGTCGTTCACACCCCGGGTAGAAGTGTGCAACGATATCGCATCCAATCTACTGGTATCGCGCGATCGCCTGTTCGTGGCCGAAACTTTTCAGACTTCGTCCTCACGCGTGGAACCGCTGCTGCACCACGAAGTTGGAACGCACCTGCTCACTTATTTCAACGGCCGCGAACAGGTGCTTCGCCAGCTGTATGCGGGCCTGGCCGGTTATGAAGGCCTCCAGGAAGGACTGGCCATGCTGGCCGAGTACTGCTCCGGCGGATTGACGCTCCGGCGGTTGCGGACCATCGCTGGCCGCACACTCGCCATCGGCGCCATGATCGACGGCCATTCATTCGTGGATGTGTTTCACTTGTTGCGCGATGCCTATGGATTTGGTGACCGCGCCGCATATATGTGTACGATTCGGGCGTTTCGCGGCGGCGGATTCACTAAGGATATTATCTACCTCCGCGGCCTGCACGAACTGCTGGAGTTCCTGGCAAAGGGAAATGAGCTGGAACCGCTGTTCGTGGGCAAAATTGCCCTGGAGCACGTGCCTTTCATTCAAGAACTGCGGCGGCGGGGAATCGTAAAGGCACCGGCCCTGCTGCCGCGGTATTGGGAGCGGGAAGACTTCCGCGCGCGGCTGGCCGAATGCCGCAACAGCACCGTGATCGACCTGGTTACCCAGCCCGGCCGGCAAGAACGCAAAGCGTCATAACCAGGCAATAAACGGCTATTTCCATCATTTTGCCATCGGCGGATGATTTCGACACCAATGCTCACCATCCAACCATACCGCCCTGAAAAGTTTTCACTTTATTGAAGGAATCGGCGATGCTGCGGCAGCCCGCTCCACATGAAAAGAAGGCAGACATGCGCTGCCCATAGCTCCCCTCGTGATGATTGATTGGTGCGCCGCCGGTGCCTGGCCGTGGAACGATCGGGGCCGAACGTCTTCCGTTTTCCAGCGCCATGGGCCATGTGTCGGAGGGCCAGCACGAACGTGAGCAGACATTGGCTGCGCAAACGTCAATACTTCGACTACTGATCGTCTTATAGGCAACTAGCCGAACACGCCATGGTGCCCGCCATACCGGCGGCATCCGTTACTGCCTTGTGGTGGCGAGAGGTTATCCAACATGAAGCTCGGTTTCCTGGTCAACGACGTTATGACGGAAAAGCCGCGGTTCGCCACCACGCTGCTGGCGATGACGGCCGTGAATCGAGGGCATGAATGCTGGCAGCTTGGGGCAGGCGACTTGATCTATGCGCCAGACGAATCGATCCATGCCATGGCGCGCAGTGTTTCCGGCAAGGAATACGCTACGCCAGAAGCGTACCTTAAAGAACTGCAGTCCGATTCCGCCCGGCGGGAGCGGATCATGGTCGATGATCTTGACATCTTGCTGCTGCGGAACGATCCGGCGGCCGACAGCCGCGACCGTCCCTGGGCACAAACGGCTGGCATCTTGTTTGGCGAATTGGCCATCAGTCGCGGCGTGATGGTGCTCAACGATCCGCGTACCCTCGCCAGCGCGATCAACAAGACCTACTTCCAGCAGTTCCCCGAGATTGTCCGGCCCAAGACCTGCATCAGCCGCAACGTCGACGAGATCAAGCAGTTCATCAAGGATCAGAAAGGCAAGGTGGTGATTAAGCCGCTTCAAGGCTCGGGCGGGCAAAGCGTGTTCCTGATTCGCGAGGAAGAATCTCCCAACGTCAATCAGATGATTGAGGCCGTCCTCCGCGATGGCTACTGCATCGCCCAAGAGTATCTACCGCATGCGGCCGATGGCGATGTACGCCTGTTTGTGATGAACGGCCGGCCGCTGATGTACAAGGGGCAGTATGCGGCGTTCCGCCGCGTGAGCACCTCGGGCGACATGCGGAGCAACATGCACTCGGGCGGCAAGAGCGAAGCCGTGGAGGTGACCGCGGAGATGCTCAAGCTGGTCGACGCCGTGCGGCCCAAGTTGGTACGCGACGGCATGTTCCTGGTGGGACTGGACATCGTGTACGACAAGCTCATGGAGATTAACGTCTTTAGTCCCGGCGGGCTGCACAGCGCCTCCACGCTCACCAACGTGGACTTCCCCAGCTACGTGGTCCGGGCCTTGGAGCGCAAGGTGGAATACCGCCAACACTATGGCGCCTCGCTCGACAACCGCGTTCTTGCCACCTTGTAGCAGGGACGCGCAGCCAGCAGAACCGGCGCGCTCCGCAACAGCTTTGATCTTCAGCTTGCCGCAGCCGATGGGCGGCGACTTTGCGCATCAGGTTAGCCCGGCCATGTTTAGAAGGTGGCCGGGCACGATCGGCACCCTATGGAAAATGAATTTCCATTAGCTACCCATTCAGGTGGACGGTACTGCCGTGCTGTTGAATGGGAACCAAGCGTGTGGACTACGACGGGATGAGGCGCGCAAGTTGCTGTTACATAAGCGCTCCAGGCGCCGCGGCCGCCTGGTAATCGAGCGTAGCCGGGTGGGTTGGACAAGCGTCCTTGACAGTAATCCTGCAACCGATACGATGCTAAATGAACGCTCGATGTTACATCGAGCTTTTTGTTGACCCCAGTTTGTGAAACGATTCACAAAGTCGTTGCTCCGTGCCGCAACCTCTTTTTGGGATCAGAGTTACGGCACTCCACCCTCCCGCCCCGGGCCAGCCATGCAAACACCATCGGCCATGCTGCCCATCGCCCTGTTTGTCATTTTGGCCACGGCTTTGCCGGTAGGCATGTTGCTGCTGGGCAAGCTGCTCGGTCCCAAGCGCGATGGGGCCGTGAAGGAAATGCCATATGAAAGCGGCATGGACCCGATCCACGGCACGCGGCGGAGATTTGATATTCGGTTCCATCTCGTAGCGATCGCCTTTTTGGTGTTCGACGTCGAACTGCTGTTTCTGTATCCCTGGGCCGTGGCTAGCCGCGACCAGGCCGATGGCGCCGCCGAAGGTGTCGACTGGGCCGTCGGCGCGGATTTGATCAGTGGGCGCGGGCTGGTGTTTGCCGGAGTGATGGTATTCACCGGCCTGTTGGTGTTGGGCTTCGCTTACGACTGGAAGAAGGGAGTTTTTCGATGGCGGTAGAACTGCCCGAAAATGTGG
>CAZEEG010000120.1:0-17293 GCA_964511065.1 uncultured Pirellulales bacterium
TCAGTGCCCTGGATGATGAAACACGCTTTCAGATGTACGATCTGCTGAAACTGGCCCAGCGGCACGAGCACGTAACGGTGCTGCACATTTCGCACAACCGTGAAGACGCCGATCACCTTGCCGACCGCCTGCTGCGGTTGGAGAATGGCCAGGTGGTCGAGTACCCGCTCAAGCCGGGCAGCCTCGATTCCCACGAGATTCCATCATGCAAGTGACGATCCAATACAGCGGGCAACTCAAGCTGGCCGTGGGCCGCGATGATGAACGCCTCGAACTGCCCGAGGGCGCCACGTTGGATGAACTGGTGCGCGCTGTGGCGCAGAGGCACGACAACAGCGCGCGGCGGTTCTTTGTCGATGACGACGGCAACGCCCAGCCCACCTTGATGCTGGTGGTCAACAACCGGCAGGTTCCCGCCGGCACCCGCCAGGAATTGGCCGATGGCGACGAGGTGGTGATCCTCCAGCCGATCAGCGGCGGCTGACACGCCCGAGTGTCCGCTGGCTGTGCTCCCCTTCCTTCCCGCCTTTCTTGCCCCACGCCTGCCATGAACGCACCGTTTCAACCGTTGACCGATGAAGAGCGCGCCATCTACGAATGGCAAATCTGGGTGCGTGACTTTGGCGAGGAAGGCCAGCAGCGACTGAAGAACGCCTCGGTGCTGATTTCGCGCTGCGGAGGGCTGGGCGGCGTCGTAGCCTACGAACTGGCCGCAGCCGGCGTGGGCAAGCTCGTCCTGGCACACGGGGGCAACGCCCGGCCCAGTGATTTGAACCGCCAACTGCTGGTCACCTATGCTTCGCTGGGCAAACCCCGCATCGGCACCATGACGCAGCGTTTGCTGGACCTCAACCCTCGCCTCGAAATTGTGGCCGTTGGCGAAAATATTCATGAGGACAATGCGGCCGGGCTGGTCGAGCAGGCCGACGTCGTCGTGGATTGCGCCCCGATGTTCGAGGAGAGGTTCGCGATGAACCGCCAAGCGGTACTGCAACGCAAGCCGCTGGTCGAGTGCGCCATGTTCGATTTGGAAGCTACGATCACCACCGTTCAGCCGGGTACCACGCCCTGCCTGGCTTGCTGGTGTCCCAGCGTGCCCTCGATGTGGAAACGGCAGTTCCCGGTGTTCGGCGCGGTATCGGGCACGGTCGGCTGCCTGGCGGCGATGGAAGCCATCAAGCTGATTGCCGGCTTTGGCCAGCCGCTGTTTAACCGGATGTTGCGGCTCGACCTCCGCGATATGACGACGCAGACGGTGTCGCTCGCCCGCAATCCGGACTGCGCCGTGTGCGGATCACTCTCCGGCGCTTGACCGCCCCGCCCTCGGACCATCTTAAGAGCAAGTGCGCCGCCGAGGAGCATACCAACCATCGCTAGCCGGTAGGGCTTACGCCAACTTTCTGCATGAGCCGTCCCCTGGGGAGGGTAGCGGTGAAAGGTTAGCCCCCTCGCTACTAACCCCAGAACTGCTCTTGAGGGATTGTGCGCATGATCGGGGGCGTTATCACATCCGCAGTGCAGTTATGTTGTTGTGGTGTTCGCCAGTGCAGGCGGGAAGTGTTCGATATGGAATTCGCCGTTGCGTCCGAAATAAAGCGCGCGGCGGCCAGTGATTTGGACGAAGTATCCCACGCAGCCGGCGGCCTTTGTCTTGCGGATGAAATCGAGATAGGTGTGCTCGTTCCGCTGGCTTTGGCGAATCGCGGTTTCTACTGCTGATGGAGAAAACTCGGCCGCAGTGGGGTGCGAGGGATGGGGCGCGGCGACGACCAGTGAATCACCGTCCGGGAAATAATAGGTGATTTCCTGACGACTATAGTCGGCGTGGTAACGCTCGATGCCGCTTTCAGCAAGCCTCCTGACAATCTCAGGAAAGGCAAGCTCGCCCGCCAGCGCTCCTTGGGCACATGCTTGAATCGTTTGTACCTGTTCAGCGTTCATAGCCGCTCCTTGATAGGTGAATCAATCAACTGGCACGTCTTTCCATCCGTGCCGACGAACGATGTCCCGGAAGAGATCGATGAGCTTGGACTTTTCTTCCGCCGTAAGATGGCCGAAGAATTCGCGGTCGTTCTCATCGGCAAGCTGAGCCAGGTGGGGCACTAACCGCCTTCCCGCCGCCGTGAGTTGAACGGTTTGATAGCGCCGGTCTTCGCCCGTTGACGAACGCTGGGCCAGTTCCTTACGGCAAAGTCGCCCTACGAGCTTGGAGACGGCCCCTCGCGTCATGCCCACTTTCTGCGCAAGTTGACTGGGGTTGGCACTTCCCATGCTGAACAATTCGCGGAGGAGAACCCACTCGGCTACCGTGACGTCTTGGGCCTCGACCTTTCTCGCGAAAGCGTGCGAGACGTGGTTGGAGACGTATCGCAACCAATACCCGAGGTGGTCTTCCAGATTGCTTGTCGATTGCTTCGCAGCCATGTTCCCTTCGCCAGATGGTTTCCTAGGAAACTATATCGGCAGGCCCAATAGGCGCCAATCAGGAAATTTGGGTCCGAGATACGGCCGTTTTACGATGAGCGTGAATCGACCGTAATTCAGAGGGTTAGCAAGAATTAGCAAGAAAGTGAGCGGACATAAGCTGCGGAGGTGTCAATCTATTGGTGCCCGCGCAGCGAATGTCCGCTTCGTTTCACGCTGGTCCGCCTCGGTGCCGCGGATGGTGCTGGAAAACGGAATATTCTCGGCGCCGATGGTTCGGCAACCGGACATTGGCGGCGCAACCATCAATCACAAGCTGGGACTTGATGGTTTGGGCGATGCATTCCATACCGCTTAAGGCTGACCATTCACAACCAAAAGGAAAAACAATGAACACCAGCTTTCAATACCGCCGCTTGGACAAGAACGACGCGGCCGTATTACTGGTCGATCATCAGTCGGGTTTGTGCAACATCGTCGGCGACTTTTCCCCGGACGACTTCAAGAACAACGTGCTGGCTCTGGCCCACGCGGCGAAATACTTCAAGCTGCCAACGATCCTGACCACGAGTTTTGAAGACGGCCCGAACGGTCCGTTGGTGCCCGAGCTTAAGGAACTGTTTCCGGATGCTCCCTATATCGCGCGTCCGGGGCAGATCAACGCTTGGGATAACGAGGACTTCGTCAAAGCCGTCAAAGCGACGGGCAAGCAACAACTGATCATCGCGGGCGTGGTGACGGAGGTATGCGTCGCCTTCCCGGCACTTTCGGCGTTGGAGGAAGGGTACGAGGTGTTCGTAGCCGCCGACGCATCGGGGACCTTCAATCACACGACCCGCCAGGCGGCCTGGTCGCGGATGGCGGCGGCGGGTGCCCAACTGATGACCTGGTTTGGCATCGCCTGCGAACTGCATCGCGACTGGCGAAACGACATCGAGGGCCTCGGTACGTTGTTCTCGAACCACCTGCCGGCATATCGGAACCTGATCACCAGCTACCATGCCCCACGTTCAAGTTCATAAACCCTGGCGCGAACCAGCGCCGCAGATCAAATGTTCAACTTCTCCATGGCCTCGACTGGCCGCGGCGCTACGATTGAATGGAGCCGTCATGCAGCATGGAAGGTAGCTCGGGTGCGAGTGTCCAGGGCGCACATGCTGCCGCGCGGGGCTGCATCGCTGGAAAGGACGGTCAAGCAGCGACCGGTTAGCACCGGCAAGCCCCATGGCATGTGGTGAACGCTTACGCAACGGAAGCGAGTACTCGGGCCATGGCTACTTGACCACCAGCAGGTGGCTTGTCACGATACTTTAAGAGCCGTTTTTCGATGATTTATGGGTTTTTCGGGGGTAGTGTGCAACGGGTGCTGCCCTCGGCCATTCGCTGTAAACACATAAAGCAACTTTGCTTAACTCGCATGGCCGGTCGAGTGGTAGCCACCAGGTGATGATATGACACACGAAACATACCTCCCGCAGAAGTTGTTCACGCCCGCCGAAGCCAACGCGGCGCTGCCGCTGGTGCGCGCCATCACCACCGACCTGGTGCAGCTTTCGCAGGATGTGATCCAACGTCGGCAGCGGTTGGCGGTGCTGCTGGCGGCCCGGGGTAACGGCACGGCCGACGTCTACACCGAAGAGCTTCAACAGATGCAGGATGAGTTGGAGCGCGATGCCGCCCAACTGGAAGCGTATGTCGAAGAATTGCGCGAATTGGGCGTGGAACCCAAGAGCGGCCCAGCCGGCCTGATCGACTTCCCCTGCATGATGGACGGCCGTATTGTCTACCTGTGCTGGCAGTACGGCGAACCTGCCGTGCAGTACTGGCATGAGTTGGATGCCGGTTTCGCGGGCCGCCAAGAACTACCGCCCGAGGCGGGGAAGGCCGGCGAAGCATCTCCCGCCGATGGCAACTAGGCTGCCTCTTTTCCGCGCCCGCACGGCAGCGGCCAGTCTTGCGCTTGCCGGTCTTATGCTTTGATGGCGGGTGCGACTTCAGCCTCGCTGGAACCGCGCCATGCGCTTTGGTCGTTAATGGTCGTCCGGTCCCAGCGGCGGCACGGCAACCCCTGCGGCCCGAAGTTCATTGCGCGCCACCCAGGCAGCCACGGCCACGTCTTCGATCGCCATGCCGACCGATTTGAAGAGGGTCAGTCCGCCTTGGCCACTGGGAGGATTTTCACCCGCGGCCACCACGGCGGCCAGGTTCTCCGCGCTGGCCCAATCGAACGCGCCCTGCTCGGCGGCCTGATGCAAGTCCCCGGCTTCCCGGCGGCAGCATGGGATGTCGTCGCACACCACTCGGGTGGCCTGGGCCACGGTGGCGACATCCAGTTCGCTTTTCTCCAGCCAGTTGGAGCCCATGGCGGCGACCATCGCGCCGGGTGCCAGCCACGAGGCTTGCAGCACCGGTTCGCGGCTACTGGTGGCTGTGACCACAAGAGGCAGCGAGGCCGCAGCCTGCTCGGGCGAATGGGCTGCTACCACTTCGATGTTCAGTTCTTGGGCCATTCGCTGGGCGAACGCTTGCCGCTTGTCGGGATTGCGGCTGTAGACGATGGCCTGGCGGATCGGCCGAACCTCCACCACGGCCGCCAGTTGCGATTCCGCCTGCCAGCCCGTTCCGAACAGGCCGACGCGATCGATGTCGGCTGGAGTCAGGTAGCGCACAGCTACGCCGGTGGTAGCGCCGGTGCGCATCTGTCCCAAGCGGTCGGCCTCGATCATCGCCTGCAAGGTGCCGGTGGCCGTGTCGTACAGACCGACGTGGAACTTGGCGCCCGAGCGGGTGGTGCTGTAGTTCTTCCAGCCGGCCAGTCCCAGGTAGGCCGCGGCCGCACTCATGCTATGCAGCACAAAGCCGGGAGCGCGGCACCGATTGCGGGGAACATTGTCGGCGGCCCCGGCAGCCAACTGGCGGAACGCTTCTTCCACCAGGCGAACGGTGTCGGCCATGGTTAGCCGCTGGTGAACGTCGTGCTCGGTGAGGTAGATCATGGTGGGCTTCCTGTCCGTTGGGCAAGTGCCACACAGCCACTAGGGCACGTTTACCTGTTGCTGCCGCGCACCAGGCGTTTGATCAGTTGCATCATCAGCAGCAACACGACCAAGAGCGGTACGCAGATCGCCAGCACGGCCGGTACAAGCCAGGTGATGGAGAACATGGCTTCGCCCCATTCCCAAAGGGGGGCCCAAAACACCAGGACGGTGAGCGCGCCGGCGCACAGGTAAGGTCCATAAGGCAGTTCGAATTGATGAGGGCGACGGAGCAGCAGTTGTGCCAATGCCGGCAATAGTCCGAAGAACGGGCCAATAAAGAACACCATCAGCACGGGCTGCCATCCGAGGAAGGCGCCGATCATGCCCAGCAGGGTCACGTCGCCAAAGCCCATCGCTTCGCGACGGAGGATCAGCGTTCCCGCGATGCGCACCATCCAGACCATCAGCAGGCCGGCGGCCAGTCCCAGCAGGGAACTGACGACCGCTGGCCAGGCTTGGATGCCGGCATACCAAAGGGCCACCAGTACTGCGGTGCCCGCCGCGCCCATCGCGGCAATCCACCACGTGGCCGGCGAGCCATACCAGCGCCGCCAGAAGATGGCCCAGCCCACCCTCCAGCCACGCCGCACGCGCAAGATGCGCGGCATCAAGGCAAAGCACCACAGCCACCAGCAGCCCAGCGCCACGGCCAGCCCTGCTCCCGTGCCGGCGGCCAGGCCGCCTGGCCAGTCGTGAGGGGATGCCGCGTGGAGATAGGTCATCTCGGGCAGCCGCTCATCGGTGGCGGTGGCCAGCAGCGATTGTGGCCACAAGGCCAGCACCAGGGCCGCGAGCGTGCCGGTAACCGTGATGGCGTCGGGGATGAACCATTCATCGAGGTCGATCAGCGTGGCCGCCAGCATCAGCGACAGCAGCAGCAGATGCCGAGCGTATTGCAGGTGAATGGCGGTAAGGTCGACCTGCGACCGCTCCAGCGAAATCCCCAGGAACGGCACCGTCGCCAGTTGCTCCACTTCCCACCAGTAGAGCCAGGCGGCCAGCAGGCCCAACAGCACTTCCACGAGCAGCGGGCGAACCCAGAAGCTGTGTCCGTGTAGCGGCACTTCGCGGCGTAGCCGCATCCAGCCGACAACCGGCAAGCGGTCGGCCCAGGTGCGCGGTGCGACCGCGGGGGCTTTGCCTTTCTTGCTGCGGCGCGGCGTGGGGGCCGGTCTGTCGCCGCGCCGACCGAGCAGGCGGTTGAGCCAGGCATGCCAAGGGTTGAGCCGGGGGGAATCGTAGCGCAAACGGTCCACGGCCAGGTTGACCGCCGCTCCCAGGGCCGTCCCCAGCACAAACAACAGCAATAGCCGCAACCCCAGCGGCGTGGCGAGGATCAAGTTCACGCCGGCTCCCGAGAGGCTGGAAGGTTCAATTGTCGCTGGATCACCTCCGCCACTTCCCGGGGCGAACGGTTCTCGGTATCCACTTCAAGCGTGGCACATTGGCGATACAGGGGAGCGCGTACTTGCAAAAGCCGTTCGACCTCGGCCAGCCCGCCGGTAGCGGTGAGGTTGGGGCGGCGGCTACCCGTGCCGGCATCGCGCTGGATGCGTTGCCAGAGTGTCCGGGGCGAAGCCGTGAGCCACACGACGGCCGACAGTTGGGTTAACCGCTGGCGATTTTCCGCGGCCAGCACGATTCCACCGCCGGTGGCCAGAACCGTACGATGGCAACCGCAGTGGTCGGCGAGCACCTGGCTTTCGATTCGGCGGAACTCCGGTTCGCCATCGGCCTGAAAGATTTCGGCAATCGAGCGGCCCGCCGCCAGTTCAATCTGCTGGTCCAGATCGACCCAGTCCCAGTTCAGCATCTCGGCCAGGAGTTGGGCGACGGTGGTCTTGCCTGTGCCGCGGTATCCAATCAGACCCAGGTTCACGTGCAATCCCGGCAATCGAGGACTGAGAAACGGTTGCAACAGCAAAGACTGTTGCGCGGCGGATAACAGCGCACAACGCCTTCATTCTAAACGTAGACCGCAGGGCGCGGGAGGGCGCCGCGCGGAGCCTGCAAGCCCTATCAACCTTGCCGGCCACGGCATGCACCGCGGGTGAAAGAGATTGCAGCGGAGGTAACGCCTGCGGGCTGGGTAAAATCTGCGGCCACGGCAGCTTTTGGCCGGCATCCCGGGCGGTTGTTCGATAGAGTTGCCATTGTAGCCCTTCTGATGGCGCCGTTTCTCGGATGGCAGTTCTGCCGCCGAACGATCGCCAGGTTTAAGTCCCAACGTCACATCAAGTTGTCCGACCGTGGGGTCGTCGCGGTACGCCTCGGCATACGGCTTGCAAATGGTTGTTCCACCAGGTGCGGTGCGAACGGTCGCGTGCGCGGCCATGAAACCGTTGCTCGTCGCAGGAGCGTCCGCACAGGGAGAAGTTCGATGCGCAAAGTCAGGTTTTCCGATTGGGTGATGCTGGCCGTCAATGCCGGAGTGCTGGGCTGGGTGTTCTGGGTTTCGATCACGTAGTCGCCACCCCCGCACACCCGCTAAATGCCCGCGCACCCGCGAAATCGCGGCAGGGCGGCAGAGTGTCCCCCGATCCAGGCAGTTTGGGCCGTCGCGCCCTCTGAAAAGCGGTACGCCGGCGGCAAACGCTGCGCTGGCTCAGGCCATGGCTGCCAAGAGCCCAGGTGGCGGCTCGCCTCCGATGGCGGTACGCCAATGCGGGGGGCCCTGGCCGCACCCGTGGGCCAGACGCTCGCCCCATGCCTGTTCTTACCGCCGGGCGGGGGGGTGCCAACAGCGGCCGCGCCGCGTTCCGCGGCGTACAATTCCTTGGCGTTTGGCGGTGATTTCGCGGGATTGTGGAACCGCGGCCGCTGCGCTAAAGGGGTCGCCCGCGGTGCGGTGCCCGGTGGGGCTCTGCGCGCCGGGGGCGAATCACACTGGCGGTATTCATGGAGCACGATCTTAAGCAGCGAGTAGGAACGAGCGTTTTCGCGTTTCGCGGATACAACCAAACGAACCTGGGCCGCAGCGCTGAACTGTTGGCGCACCCCCAGTACGGACCGATCCTCGAGTCGCTGCTTGCCGAAGCGTCTTCGGTGCTCCGCGAAGCAACCGGCCGCGGCACGAACCTGGTGCGGCGCGTCCAGCAGGGCGACCCGACCGAGCTTTCGTCGTTCGCGGAAGATATCGGCGTGGTTCTCGCTTCGTCGATCGCCCAGATCGAAGCTCTGAAAACCGTTTGGGATGTGGACTACCGGTCTGCCCGGTTCGCCTTTGGTTATAGCCTGGGTGAGATCGCCGCGCTGGTGTGCAGTGGCGTGTTCTCGCTCCGCGACGTTTATCTGCCGCTGGCGGCCATGGCCGACGATTCGGCCAGCTTGGGCCGCGGTGTCACCATGGGGATCGTGTTCTCGCGCGATGCCGAACTGAAGATCGACGCCGTCACGCGGCTTTGCGTGGAGCTCACTCAAGAAGGCCGCGGTGCGATTGCCGTTTCGTCCATCCTCTCGCCCAATACCGTGCTGGTGCTGGGACAGCAGGACACCGTCGACCGGTTCAAGCTGCGATACCGCGAAGTCTTGGGCGACCACGTCTTTCTCCGCAAGCACCAGGGTGCCTGGCCGCCACTGCATACGCCGTTGCTTTGGGATCGCGACATCCCTTGCCGGGCAGGTGTGCTGATGCGGAAGATGGGGGGCGGTCTCACGGCCCCCGTGCCGCGCGTGCTGTCGCTGGTGACCGGCAAGCTCGATTACAACGACCACAACGCCCGCGAACTGCTCCACCGCTGGATCGACGAACCGCAGCGGCTGTGGGACGCCATCTATGCCGTATTGGCCGACGGCGCCGATACCGTGATCCACGTGGGGCCCGAGCCAAACCTGGTGCCGGCCACCTTCCGCCGCTTGAGCGAAAACGTCAAGGCCCAACTGGCCGGTGGTTGGCTCAATACCCTGGGGCTGCGCGCGGTGCGCAACATCTGGCGGCCCTGGGTTGCCCGCTGGGTTAGCTCGAAAAGTGCGCTCCTCCGCGCACCGTATGTTGAGCACGTGATCCTGGAAGACTGGCTACTGGAGCGTCAACCGGCCGCCGTTGATGGTCAAACCCACGAGCACGTGGTGAAGGCTTCCCCCGAGGCGCATTAGCCCGGCCCACGCGACCCCTCTCCTTCCCTTGAAAGCAACCCCGCCGGCAATCTTTCTGGCTGTGGTTATTTTCATCGTCCATAATGGCCGCGAGGGCTGGGGCTGGAGTCCAGCCTGCCAGTTCTGATGGCACACCGGGCTTGCTGACAGGGCAGGCTTGCTGACAGGGCAGGCTTGCTGACAGGGCAGGGGGGGGCCATGGCCGCGTTGATTTACCTGATGCTTTTTGCCCTGGTGGGTTGTCTGTTGCAGGTGCTGGTGATCTGGCAGGGCGCGCGATGGCTGGGGGCCGCCAAGCCGACTTTCCGCCGCGCCTTGGGGGCCGTTGCATTGCTGCTGGTCCTCAACGGAGTGCTCGCCGGAATCTACGCGGTGATGGGAACCGAGCGCATCAGGGGATCGCTCCCAAACGCCGCGGTAATCGCATCCGTGTGGGCAGTATTGCTCATGGGAATGGTTTTCGCCGTCGCCATCGTGCGGTGGTGCATGCAGCTTGGCTCGATCAAATCGGGCCTGGTCTACGTGGCCAGTATCATGCCCTCTCTTCTCTTGGCGCTGCTGGTTTGCCGGCCGTACCTCGTCGAGTCGTACATGGTTTCCGACGGGAGCATGGCTCCCACCTTGGTAGGCCAGCACCTTCAACTTGCCTGCCCACAATGTGGGCAAGCGGTGATGGTTCCGCTCTCTGTCCACGTTGATCTGATGGACCTGATGGTGCCCGCCGGCATTTGTGAAGGCTGCCAGCGCACCTGGGAAACGGCCGAGTTACCGGAGTTGCAGCGTCCCGCTGGGCGGCACGAAATCCCACCGTCCGATCGTTTTCTGGTCGACAAGACGGCATCGCCGCGGCGATGGGATGTGATCGTGTTTCGCTATCCGCGCGATCCCGGCACGCTGTACGTGAAGCGGCTTGTAGGACTGCCCGGCGAGTTGATCGAGATCAAGGACGGTGCTTTGTGGGTGGACGGCCGCCGTCTGACACCGCCGCCACCGCTGGAGGGCTTGCGGTATTACCAGGGGCTTCCGGCCGATGGCTTTAAGCTGTCATCGCACGAATACTTCGTACTGGGCGATTTCAGCCAGCGATCGTACGACTCGCGCGATTGGGGAGGGGTACCGGCGGATCACATCGTTGGCGTGGTAAGTTGCCGGTATTGGCCGCCCCGGCGGTGGAAGGTCTTTCGCTAACGCCCACTTCCGTTCCCAATGCGCCAGAATCTGCCCGGCCAGGCCGTGTGCCTCCGTAGCGCATCGTTATCGTGGTGTCGCGCCATGCTAGCTGCGAATCGTGCCGCGGCACATCATTCGCACGGCTGGCGGACGTGTGGGAACTCGGTAAAACAGATGTTCCATGTCCAGCAGCCCAAGCCCAGCACGGGGGGACCGACCGCATGATCGATTCACTGGCAGATACCGTAGCCCTGGCCGATGGTAACCAGATGCCCCGCCTGGGCCTGGGCACCTGGAAATCGCAAGAAGGTGGCGAAGTCGAAGAGGCCGTTCGAGTGGCCCTGGAATTGGGATATCGACTGATCGACACGGCCAGTATCTACGGCAATGAGTCCGGTGTCGGCCGCGCCATTGCCGACAGCGGCCTTGCCCGCGAACAGGTTTTCGTCACGACGAAGGTTTGGAACTCCGACCAGGGGTACGACAGCACCCTTGAAGCTGCCCGCGACAGTCTCGCCCGGTTGGGCCTCGAGTACGTTGACCTGTATCTCGTCCACTGGCCGGTGGCCGGGAAGTTTCCCGATACGTGGCGAGCATTGGAGCGGCTTCACCAGGATGGCCTGGTGCGTTCCATTGGGGTCAGCAACTTCTTGCGGCATCACTTGGACGAACTGCTGGCCACGGCCAATCGGTTGCCGGTGGTGAACCAGCTCGAGCATCACCCTCATTTGCAGCAGCCTGAGTTGATCGAGTACTGCCAGCAGCAACGCATCCAGGTGCAGTGCTGGAGCCCGCTGATGAAGGGCGAGGTGTTCTCCGTGCAACCGCTCCAGGAGATCGGCCGGCGGTATGGCAAGTCACCCGGCCAGGTAACACTGCGGTGGCAGTTGCAACAGGGGCTGGCGACGATTCCCAAGTCGTCGCGGCGGAGTAACATTGAAAGCAATGCGCAGGTGTTCGATTTTGCGTTGACCGGCGAAGAGATGGCCGCCATCGATGCCCTGGACCAGGGGCGGCGTGTCGGCCCGGACCCGGACAACTTCGATTTCTGAATCGGCCGCCGGACGTATCGCGCTGGCGGCAGCCCTGGCAAACGGAGCCGATTCGCCTGGAATCGGTATCTTCGTTCAGGTACGATGAACGGGGCCATGTCGAACGGTGGTGGGCGGTGGCGTCTGGTGTCTGCTGGGTGGATGACCGGCGTCCTCAAGCCGGCCCCCCCAATGCGATCATTTCGTGGCGATTGGAGAAGCGTGTGCCTGCCGCCGCCGCACGTGTCGGTTCGCGCGATGCGTTGGCCGGCAGTGCGGCGAGTTGAAGGCCGTGGCTCCAGTCGCATTGTCCCATTGCAGCGCAGGAGCCGCTTCATGTTTCAACATTTGTATGGCAATCGTGTGCTCTGGCTGGGCGTTGGCCTGATGATGGGTCTGGCTGTCGGCGGGGTGCTGCCACACTCCCCCGCCAACGCTACTGCTTCTTCGCAGTTGGATAACCTGGTGATCGCTACCGGTGCAGTGGATGGCGACGGCGAAGCCGTGTTCATCCTTGACGCCCTCAGCGGCGACGTGAAGGGCTGGATCCTCAATCCAACCACCGGGACGTTCACCGCGGGCTTCCAGTACAACGTGGTGCGCGATCTGGGGGTCGACGCCACCAAGAGCCCCAAGTACGTGATGGTTACCGGCAGCCAGAATTTCCGCCGAGGCGCTGGCGGCGTGCAGATGGGCAATAGCGTGCTGTACGTAGCCGAGCTGACCACCGGCAAGATGATCGCGCTGGGCTTCCCCTGGAGCCGCGCGCTGCGAGGCAACGCTCAGCCGTATATCGGCGCCCTGATGAAGCTGGACGTGGTGCCTTACCGCGAACTGATTATTCGCGAAACGCCGTAACGCTCGGCTGCCGTTTCCGACTCAAGCCGCGGGCGCCCGCCGCGGCAGCGCTCGCCACTCGAATGCGAGGATGGCCCCGGTATGCCGCGCCACGCTCTCGGACGAACACTGCGCTCCGTTTCTGGAATGGATTCCGCCGTGCCTGGATTCTTTGCCCGATGGCGCGGAGCGACCGTCACAGTGCCCGTATCTAACATGTTCGTGGCGGGGTTCGTGGTGCCCATGTTAATGGTGCCCATGTTGATGGTAATCGCCTGGGGCTGGCCGTCCCCCCTAGCCGCGCAGGCGCCAGCGGCCGGCGCCGCAGAGTCGGCGTTCGATGGCGAGCGGGCCTACGGCTATCTCAAGGCGATTTGCGAGATCGGCCCCCGCTACAGCGGTTCGCCCGGCATGGCCCAGCAGCAGGACCTGCTCAAGAAGCACTTTGAAGGGCTGGGGGCCAAGGTGACCCGGCAGGAGTTCCGAGCGCGTCACCCGCTGACCGGCAACCCGGTGTTGATGGCCAACTTGGTCATCGAGTTTCATCCGGACCGCCGCGAACGCATTCTGCTCTGTGCCCATTACGACACTCGGCCCTATCCCGATCGCGACCGCCGCAATCCGCTGGGCACGTTCATTGGTGCCAACGACGGTGCCAGCGGCGTCGCCGTGCTGATGGAACTTGGCCGGTTCATGGCCGACCTGCCCGGCGAGCTCGGCGTGGATTTTGTGCTGTTCGATGGCGAAGAACTCGTGTACCGCGAATCCGACCCCTACTTCCTGGGTTCGGAACACTTTGCCCGGGAATATGCCCGGGCTGCCAATGGCGACGTTCGTTACCGCTGGGGTATCCTGCTCGATATGGTGGGCGATGCTGATTTGCAGATTTTCCAGGAGCGGATCAGCCTGAGCTTTCGGAACGTGCGACCGCTGGTTCAGTCGATCTGGGAGACGGCACGGCAGATTCGGGTTCACGAATTCATCGCCCGGCCCAAGTATGAAATCCGCGACGATCATGTGCCGCTCAACCAGATTGCCCGCATCCCCACCTGCAACATCATCGACTTCGACTATCCCTACTGGCACACCGAACAGGACTTGCCAGAACGCTGTTCCGCCGAAAGCCTGGGCAAGGTGGGCAGCGTGATGCTGCAATGGCTTCGTACCGGGAAGAAATAGCCGCTCGTCGTCGCCTGCTTGGGGTCGACGGCCGAGCCGCCGTTGGATGGCCGCAGAGCAGGTGGCCGCAGGCAAACATTCCGGGGGGGACCGCCAAAGCAACGCCCCCTCCCGCGGCGGCACGCCAGGTGTTACGCTCGAAAGGTATGGAACTCACCTTCGAGCAAGTGACCAAGTTCTACGGACCGGTGATTGGCGTCAACGACGTCAGCTTCCGGATCGGGCCCGGCATCACCGCGCTGTTTGGCACCAACGGCGCCGGCAAGTCCACGCTGATGAAACTGGCCAGCGGGCAGTTGCGGCCCACGCTGGGCCAAGTGCGGATCGGCGAGCATTCGGCCTGGAGTGCCCGGGCGAAGCGCGACATCGGCTACTGCCCCGACATCAACTCCTTCTACGAGGAGATGAGCGGCCGGGAGTTCGTATACGTGATGACCCGGCTCTATGGTTACTCGCGGCGCGATGCCAGGGAGCGGGCCGAAGCGGCCCTGGCCGAAGTGAACATGACTGAGCGGGCACATCGCCGGATTGCCGGCTACAGCCACGGCATGCGGCAGCGGATCAAGCTGGCCCAGGCCATGGTCAACGACCCGCCCATTTACCTGCTTGACGAACCGCTGACGGGCATCGATCCCGGCGGCCGCCGTGAGATTCACGACCTGCTGCGTCGGTTGGCGGAAGGGGGCAAGACCGTGCTGGTCTCCACGCATCTGCTCTCAGAGGTGGAGGACCTGGCCAGCTCCATCCTGATGATGGCCCGGGGCCGGGTGCTGGCTTCCGGCACGCTGGCGGAAATTCGCGGACTGCTGGCCGATGAGCCGCTCACGGTGGGGCTTTCCGCCACGCAGTCGCGCCGCCTGGCGAGCCTGCTGATCAACATGGACAGCGTGACCTCAGTGGACGTGCGCGACGAACTGCTGACGGTCCGCGTGCATCAGCCGGCCCGGTTCTTTCCGGACCTCAATGCGCTGGTGGTGGACGAAGGTATCGAGCTGACGCGGCTGGAAACACTCGATGCCAGTGCCGACGCCGTTTTCGCCTACTTGGAGCCGCGGGGATGAAGCTGCTTCGGGCCTGGACCACGCTGGTTTGGCTGTCGTTCCGGCGGCTGTTCTGGTCGCTGAACACCTTCATGGTGCTGTTTCCGCTGGCCGGCGCGGCGCTGTTCATCGTCCGCTGGCGCCGCTGGCTCGATGCCATGCCTTCGCAGGACGCCTTCAGCCGGTTCAGCGAAGTGTTCGTGGTGCCAATTTTCACACTGTTTCTGCTGCCCATCTGCGCCCTGGCTTACGCCACCAGCAGCATCGGTGGCGACCGCGAAGACCGCACGCTGCTGTTTCTGCTGGTGCGGCCGATCCCTCGCTGGCTGATCCTGTTTGCCAAGTGGTCGGCCACGTTGCCGATTGTGCTGGCGCTGGTGCTGGGCAGCTTTTATTTTTACTGCCACCTGGCTTTGCCGGGCAGTGGAACCGAGGTGTTCCGCACCTACTTGCCGCCAGTTTTCTTGATGACCCTGGCTTACGTCTCGCTGTTCCACCTGTTTGCGGTGATGTTCCGCCACGCCACGATCACGGCCCTGGTGTATGCCCTGTTCATGGAGGCGTTGCTGGGCAATATGCCGGGGGTCATCAAGCGCGTGGCCGTGAGTTTTTATGGCCGGTCGATGATGTACCGCCACGTGGGCGATCAGTTCCTGGAAGAACCGACGGTATTTGAGTCCCTGCCGTTGGTGACTTCTGCCTGGGCCTTGGTGGCCATCGCCGTGGGGGGACTGCTGCTGGGAGCGTTGATCTTCTCGCGGCGGGAATACCGCGATCTGGCGTGATACCTTGCCGCGGCGCCGGCCCCCTGTCCGGGCCTGGCTCCGGGCGACTTCTCCCCAAGGTGGCATTTTTCCACGTATGCGCCACCCCAGGAAGAAATTATGCTCAAGACTTGGGATGGAATGCGCGGCCGACACCGGGAAGAATGATACAACGTGCGGCCCCGGGCCCCGCAAAGCTGCCTTTGGGGTATACTGTGCCACCCCAGGCTGGCCTGCCTAGGGGGCAGTGGCTCTAAGCCTTGATCGATCAATGCCTTAGGGGAAGGGTGTTCCAGCCCTGGCCCTGCCTCCGCCTTTTGTTGTCGGCTGCGGCAACGCCACCGTAGCCGCAGGGTGTGACTTCCGCCCGGCGGTTGTGACCCTGCCTCGCTGGCCGGCAGCAACCTCCCTTAACCTTTTGCGTGCGAACCAGTTACAACTAGCGGCTGCGTCCGCGCCTCCCTCCATGAAGATCGACTGTCAGCATATTCGCAATTTCTCCATCGTTGCCCATATTGACCACGGCAAGAGTACTTTGGCCGACCGCCTGCTGCATTTGACCGGTGCGGTCAGCCAGCGCGAGCAGCGCGAGCAACTCCTGGACGACATGGAACTGGAGCGGCAGCGCGGCATCACCATCAAGGCCAGGGCCGTCCGCCTGCATTGCCAGCACAAGGGTGAAACCTACGAACTGAACCTGATCGACACCCCAGGGCACGTCGATTTTCACTACGAAGTTTCCCGCAGTCTCGCCTGCTGCGAAGGCGCGCTGCTGTTGGTCGATGCCTTCCAGGGGGTCGAGGCCCAAACGGTGGCCAATTGCTACGCCGCCTTGGAGCACGACCTGGCAATCCTGCCGGTCATCAACAAGATTGACCTCAAGCATGCCCGGGTGCCCGAGGTGCTGGAAGAAATCGAGTCCAGCCTGGGCATCGACGCCACCGAAGCCTTGCTGGTGAGCGCCAAAACCGGGGTGGGCGTGTCCGAATTGTTGGAGGCGATTGTCGAGCGGATTCCGCCGCCGACGGGCGACCCCGAGGCCCCGCTCCAGGCCATGGTGTTCGATTCGCACTACGACGAGTTCCGTGGCGCCATCACCTATGTTCGGGTGATGAACGGCACGGTCCGCAAAGGGCAGAAGATCAAATTCCTCAAGGTGGGGGCGACGCACGAAGTCCTGGAGTTGGGCCAGTTCACGCCGCTTCGGCAGCCGTGCGAGACGCTTCAAGCCGGCCAGGTGGGCTACCTGATCTGCAACATCAAGTCGATCAGCGATGTTCACATTGGCGATACCGTGGCCGCCGCCGATGCCGGCACTACGCTGGCTCTGCCCGGCTACGAGCCGCCCAAGCGGATGGTCTATTGTGGGCTGTATCCGGCTGACGGTGAGGACTTTGAAGAACTGCGCGACGCGCTGCAGAAGCTGTCCATCAACGATCCCAGCTTTGAGTACACTCCAGAAACCAGCGACGCCCTGGGGTTTGGGTTCCGCTGCGGCTTCCTGGGCCTGCTGCACATGGAGATCATCCAGCAGCGGCTGGAAAAAGAGGCCGACCTGGACCTGGTGCAAACCGCGCCCAACGTCACTTACGAAGTCGTCACCCGCCAGGGCGAAACCCTGTTGATCAACAACCCGCAGCAGGTGCCCGACGCTGGCCAGATCGAGGAGTTCCGCCAACCGCTGGTTCGGGTCAGTTTTGTGCTGCCGACGGATG
>CAZEEG010000121.1:0-703 GCA_964511065.1 uncultured Pirellulales bacterium
TGGTATTCCTTATCGGTGAGCGTTTGTGCCGGGGCGACGGTGATGCTGTCGCCGGTATGCACGCCCATGGGGTCGAAGTTCTCGATCGAGCAGACGATGACAACGTTGTCGTCGGCATCGCGCATGACCTCCATCTCGAACTCTTTCCAGCCAATGATCGATTCTTCGATCAGGACTTCGCTGATCGGCGAGAGGTCCAATCCCCGCCGCACCAGGCTGTCGAATTCGTCGCGATTGTAGGCGATGGAGGAACCGCTGCCGCCGAGCGTAAAGCTGGGGCGCACCACTGCCGGCAGGCCGATGCGGTCGAGCAACTTTCGGGCTTCTTCGACCGTGTTGACCGTATCGCCGCGGCAAACCTCCAGGCCGATGCGTTCCATCGCCTCTTTGAACAGGTGCCGCGTTTCGGCCTTGTCGATCACGTGGGGCTTGGCTCCGAGCATCTCCACGTTGAACTTTTCGAGCACGCCGTGGTGATGCAGGTCCATCGCGACATTCAGCCCGGTTTGACCCCCCAGGGTGGGCAGCAGGGCGTCCGGACGCTCGTTCTCGATGACCTTGGCGACCATCTCCCAGGTGAGCGGCTCGATATAGGTCCGCGCAGCCATGTTGGGATCGGTCATGATCGTGGCCGGATTGGAGTTCACCAGCACCACTTCGTAGCCCTCCTCGCGGAGCGCCTTGCACGCCTGGGTGCCGGAAT
>CAZEEG010000121.1:713-16855 GCA_964511065.1 uncultured Pirellulales bacterium
CGATGACGATGGGGCCGGAACCGATCAGGAGAATTTTCTTAAGGTCGTCGCGGCGAGGCATAGGTGGTGGGGCTGTGGGGAAGGAGCAGGCGCGGGCGCGGCTCCGGATTCGGGTAAAATCGCTAGAGAATACCGCGCGGATGCCGCGGTCTTCAAGGAGGCCAGTTTCAGACGGCGCTGGCCGCGGGGATTTGTTCGCACCGCGCGCGAGCAGTTAAGGTGGGTCGCGTCGCATCGCTTCGCCGGCGCCATCCACTCTCGAGCTGCCCGGAAGTGGAAATCACAAAAGTCCGAGGGTTCCGGAAAAGCAATGGCCGCGGTGGCGGCGCGCGCTGGCTGCCGTGGGCACCGTCCAAACTGAATCCTTGCCGCAACGGGCAAGGGATTCAAGGGGAGGTGCTCCCCACCACAACTCCAGGACAGGAAAGGAGGCAACTGGATGGACCGCCAGGGCCTCCACGCCAACTGGTGGGAGGCAGCAAACCAGAGGGCCCAGGGATGCAGGCCACTAGGCGATTGGCCTGCAATCGGGCACAATGCGGCACGTCAGAGCCAATCAACGAAAATGTTCCCCTAAGCAATCAAGAAGGCTGAGCGAGCGATGAGTTCTGCAATTATCGACGTGCTGGGACGGCAAATCCTGGATAGCCGCGGCAATCCCACGGTGGAGGTCGAAGTTCGGCTGGAGAATGGCTCGGTAGGGCGGGCTGCGGTGCCCAGCGGAGCCAGCACCGGACAGCACGAAGCCTTGGAACTGCGCGATGGCGGCGAAGCTTACTTAGGCAAAGGCGTCACCAAGGCCGTCGATCACGTGAACCAGGAACTGGCCGAGGTCGTGCTGGGGATGGACGGCCTGGATCAGGTGGCCGTCGACCAGCGGATGATCGACGCCGACGGCACTCCCAATAAGCAAAACTTTGGCGCCAATGCCATCCTGGGCGTGTCGCTGGCGGTGGCCAAGGCCGCGGCCGACTACTGCGACTTGCCGCTGTACCGCTACCTGGGGGGCTCCAACGCCCGGTTGCTTCCCGCACCCATGATGAATATCGTCAACGGCGGCCAGCACGCCGACAACGCGGTCGATGTGCAGGAGTTCATGGTGATGCCGCTGGGGTTTGAAACCTTCAGCGATGCCCTGCGGTGCGGTGTGGAGATTTTCCACCACCTCAAGAAGGTGCTCAGCGCGGCCGGGCTCAATACGGCCGTGGGCGACGAAGGCGGTTTCGCTCCCAACCTCGAAAGCAATGCCCAGGCTTTGGATTACATTGCGCAGGCTGTCAAGAAGGCGGGCTACGAATTGGGGTCGCAAGTGCGCCTGGCTCTCGACGTGGCCGCTACCGAGTTCTACGACGCCGACAAGAAGGTCTATACGGTCGAAGGCCGGCAACTGGATTCCGCCGGCATGGTCGATCTGCTGGCCAGTTGGGCCGACAAGTATCCCATCTGCTCGATCGAAGATGGTTGCTCCGAGGACGATTGGGACGGCTGGAAACTGCTCACCGAGCGGTTGGGTAGCCGCGTGCAACTGGTTGGCGACGATCTGTTCGTCACCAATACCGAGCGGTTGCGCCAAGGTATCGAGAAGGGCATCGCCAACAGCATCCTGATCAAGGTGAATCAGATTGGCAGCCTGACCGAGACCATCGACGCCATCGAGTTGGCCCATCGCAACCACTACACCGCGGTAACCAGCCACCGCAGTGGCGAAACCGAGGACACCACGATTGCCGACCTGGCCGTGGCGCTGGGCACCGGGCAGATCAAGACGGGCTCGGCCTCGCGTACCGACCGGATCTGTAAGTACAACCAGTTGCTCCGCATCGAGGAGCAGTTGGGCGGCGGTGCCCTGTACGCTGGCCCGCTGCTGTTGAAATAGTCCAACAGGCGAGGTGTGCGCCTCCCTGTCGGGGTAGTGGCGCCGAAACGGCACCTCTTGGTTCATCGACCAGCCCGCCCGCGGTAGTGCGCCTACCGCGGGCGGTTTCTTTTGCTGGCTGCGCGGCGAACGGCCACTTCATTTTCTGCCAGTCTGCCGGAATGCCAGCCTGCCAGAAAGCCTATGTTTGGGCGGGAAAAAGGAAGCCCTGCGCGCGGGTCGTTCGACGAGCCAACTTTGGCGGGATGGGTGGCGTACCGCCGTTCTTCGCATGGCCGTCATTCTTGAGCATCTTTGGTGCTCGGTCAGCGTGCCGCCTCCCCCACCCTGTGGCATAAAAAATGCACGGGGCGTGTGCTGAAGTCGGACCTCGCGCCTGGGCGGTGGACACGCTGGCCCGGTTGCGGGATTGCGCAGAACCATGGCCGCAATTCGATGGTCGATCGGTCACACATCGCCGCCATTCGGTTGCGTAACCCATTGAAGCAGCGAACCAAGGGCACGTTGCGGTGCCAATTGGATCAGCACTGCGGAACCGGTTTTCACGGCACCGGGCAATGAGGAAGCCCGTGAGGCAAGTGGCAGCACAGATAATTTTCTACAGGCAGTGGGCCACTCTGGAGCGCCCTACCGTCGCCACGGTTTGTCCAAGGAACGCTCACCAGCCGGTCGGGGCGCGATCGGCCTAAGGGGGATAACCGCGGTCCATTTCCTGGGAGGCTGTTATGGAAACTGCTCGCTGGGAACATTTCGAGCACGACGCGGATATCGGTGTCCGCGGCATCGGTGCGACCAAGGACGAAGCATTCGAGCAGGCCGCCCTGGCCATGACGGCGGTGATTACCGATCCGGCCGGCCTGAATGCTTCGGAGTCCGTTGAAATTCACTGCGATGCACCCGATGACGAACTTCTCCTGGTGGAATGGCTGAACGCACTGATCTTTGAGATGGCGACGCGGCTGTTGCTGTTCAGCCGGTTCGAGGTGCGGCTCAACGGTGAGCAGTTATCGGCTCGGGCTTGGGGCGAACGCGTCGACGTATCCAGGCACCAACCGGCGGTTGAAGTCAAAGGGGCGACGCTAACCAGCGCACGTGTGGAACAAAACAGCACAGGGCAGTGGTTGGCCCAATGCGTCGTTGATGTTTGACGAAGGAGATTCGGCCATGGACGTCAGCATGCTGGAACGCAAGTCGGATTACGAGTGGTGGATTCCTCCCACGGGCGAGATGCGCGTTCCCGGGGTCATCTTTGCCGACGAGGCATTGATTGAGGGAATGGATTACAAGGTTTTTGAACAGGTGTCCAACGTGGCCACCTTGCCCGGCGTCGTAAAGGCGTCGTTCGCCATGCCCGATGCACACTGGGGCTATGGATTTCCCATTGGCGGTGTGGCGGCGTTTGATCCCGAGCAGGGCGGGGTGATCTCGGCGGGTGGTGTCGGTTTCGATATTTCGTGCGGAGTGCGGTGCCTGCTCACCGGTCTGAAACGCGAAGACGTTGAACCGCACAAGCGGGCGCTGGCCGACCGGCTATATGCCACGGTGCCCGTGGGGGTAGGCAGCGAAGGGCAGATCAGCCTCTCGGACAGCGAGATGGAAGATATGCTTCGCGGCGGTGCTCGTTGGGCCGTAGAACAGGGCTGGGGCCTGCCGGAAGACCTGGAGCGGATCGAAGAACGCGGCTGCATGGCCGGCGCGCAGCCCGAAGCCGTTTCAGACCGTGCCAAGCAGCGCCAACGTAACCAGATGGGAACGCTGGGATCGGGTAACCATTACCTGGAGGTGCAGTACGTTGCCGATGTCTACGACGAGCCCACGGCCGAGGCCTTCGGCATCCGGCCTGGCGACGTGGTGGTCAGCATCCATTGCGGCTCGCGAGGCCTGGGGCACCAGATCGGGACGGAGTTCCTCAAGGCGATGGCGATTGCCGGTAAAGAGTACGGCCTGAACATTCCCGACCGCGAACTGGCTTGCGCGCCCATCGATTCGCCGGTTGGGCAATCGTACCTGGGAGCGATGCGCGCGGCGATCAACTGCGCGCTGGCCAATCGCGAAATCATCACCCACCTTGCACGGCAGGCATTTGCCGAAGTGCTGCAGGAAGCCAAGCTGGTGCTGCTGTACGATGTCTCGCACAACACCTGCAAGGTGGAGGAGCACGAGATCGCCGGGCGCCCCATGACACTATTCGTGCATCGCAAAGGGGCGACTCGGGCGCTTGGGCCGGGCCATCCCGAGTTGCCCGAGGGCCTCCGCGAGGTCGGCCAACCGGTGCTGATCGGCGGTTCGATGGGCACCGAGTCGTATATCCTGGTGGGTACCACCGAGGCGGAGGAGTTGTCGCTCAGTTCGTCGTGCCACGGGGCCGGGCGCAGCATGAGCCGCCGGCAAGCGCTCAAACAGTGGCGCGGCCGCCAACTGGTGGACCAGTTAGCCGAACAGGGGATCGTCGTTCGCAGCCCTTCTTCGCGCGGTGTGGCCGAAGAAGCTCCCGGGGCTTACAAGGACGTGAATGCCGTGGTGGACGCGGCCGATGCCGCTGGCTTGTCGCGAAAGGTGGCTCGGCTCAAGCCGATGGTTTGCATCAAGGGCTGATCGGCCGCGCTTGCCAGCCATCGCCCAAGCGATCCCGCTACCCGCCGTTGGGCTTTGTCACACGACATGGGGGGCCTCAACAGGGCCTCCCATGCTGCTTCACGTTGGTAACGAGAATTCCCGGCTTGCTTCGCCGTGCAGAGGGTTTAAGCTGTTGAGCTAGCTACGGGACGAGCAGCAAGCGCACGCTCGACGGCTGCCGCAGAACAGGGGAGAGGCCGCGAAGTGCATCATGCTGGCATCGCAATCTCGTCAGGAGCGACGCCATTGGTTCCATCCGCTGCGCTAGTGCGGCACCCGCCGACGACACGTTCCAGAATTGATGAAGCGGGCAGATGGCACTGGGCAATGCCTGTGAGCGGGCCAACGGGTTCAAGCAAGATGTGCAACTTGGGTTCGTGACGATCCCTCTGCTCCGCAGCCGCCTCCTGCGGTCACTTCGTGCGGTAGGTAAACAGCATCAACCTGTGCAGATCGTCCGCAATGCGGCCGGCAACGCGGGGTGTGCGCCCCTGATGGCGCCCGATGCCGTGGGCGGATGCTGCCGGCCCGGGCGGTGTGATCGCACAGCAAACCGACCATCACTCAGGGGATCGACCGTGCATCGCGAGCGATTTCTGGTCGGTACGTTTCGAGAGTGGGGGGGATGACCGATGGCCGCTACGTGGACATTGTTGGACTCGGCAAATGACATCTATGCCACCGGATTCACGGCGGGCCCGGCCGACGTGGGACTGCCCGATTCAACCGGCGCCAATCAGCCGTTCCGGGTGAGGTTCCGGCGGTTACAGGGAGGTCCAGCCGACGGCATCGACCTGGTTGAGATTGATAACGGGCACTGCCAGATCAACGTGCTTCCTACGCGCGGGATGGGCATCCATCGCGCCGAGGCCGGTTCTGTGCGGCTGGGTTGGCAGTCGCCGGTGGCCGGCCCTGTCCATCCGCGGTTGGTGCCGCTGATGGAGCCCGGCGGCCTGGGCTGGCTATTTGGCTTCGATGAGCTGCTATGCCGGTGTGGGCTGGAATCCAACGGACCACCCGTTTTTGATAGCGCCAATCGCTTGATCCACCCGTTGCATGGCCGGATCGCCAACACGCCCGCACAGACGGTTAAGCTGATGATCGACGCCGACCAGGGAGTGATCGAACTGTGCGGAGAAACCGTAGAAGCGCGGCTGTTTCATAACTCGCTACGGATGCGGACCACGCTCCGCACACGGCTGGGCGAGGCGGGCTTCACCCTGATCGACGAGGTAGAAAATTTCTCGGCCGAGCCTTCGTGGCTGTCGCTGCTGTACCACATCAATATCGGATCGCCATGGCTGGAACCCGGTAGCCAGGTGAAGCTGCCGTTGCGGGCCATCGCACCGCGGGATGCCGCGGCCGTAAAGGGGCTATCGTCGTGGCAGCGGTGCCAAGGGCCCCAGGCCAACCATGCCGAGCAGGTGTTCTATACCCAATTGGCGGCCGACGACGCCGGGCAAACCCAAGTTCTGCTGCACGATGCCGAAGAAGCCACGGGAGTAGGGCTGAAGTTCAATGTCCAGCAGTTGCCCTGGTTTGTGCTGTGGAAAAACATGCGCATGCCGGAGGACGGATACGTGACCGGGCTCGAACCCGCTCTCAATCTGCCCAATCCCAATGGCTTTGAACGGGAGAAAGGTCGCGCGCGTCAACTCACGCCAGGCCAGTCGCTGCGGTTCGAACTTGCCTTCGAGGTTTACAACGGGGCCCCGGAGGTGGAAGCGGCCGGCGCGACCATTGAACAACTCCAAGGTCAGCAACCGCCGACCGTGTTCAATGAGCCGCACCCGGAGTGGAGTCCCGGGGCCTGATTCCCAGAGCCAGATGCCCTGTGCCGGATGATCGCCCCTGCGGCTCGAAAGGTTTGCTGAAGGTCTGGCCAATCAACCGATTGCGGGAATGTGCTCCAAGCTCACCGCGTGGGGGACGCCCATTGGCCGCCCCTCGTCCAGTTGCCGCCTGTAAAATAGCGCACCAGACACCGATCGCGCTACCTCGCATCGCGCCTTGATTCTTGCGAACTGGCGGTCGAGCTAGCGTTTCTTGGCGACCTTCTTGGTGGATTTCTTGGCCACCTTCTTCGCGCTCTTCTTCTGGGCCACGGCGGGCTTGGGCGATGCCGCTTTCTTGCCTGCCTTCTTGGCCGCGGCCTTCTTCGTAGCCTTCTTGGCCGACTTCTTGTTGCCAAAGATCCGGTCCCAGCCTTCGCCGAACGCATTGCTGCCGCGACTGTGGGTAACGGTCATGGGTGTGCGGTTCCTCTCGCTTGCAAGGAGGGCGAAAACGCAGTCCGCCCCCGATTGAATGGTCCTTCGGTCTGCCAAACGAACGTGAGCCAAGCCGGCAATGGCGCGACTTGTCCTCGCTGTTTGGGGGAGCATCTTAGCGAAAATCGGCGAAGGTTCAATTGCCACGCCCGGAAGCGGTATGCCCAAGGCCCCGCCAATACCGGATGCGATCCAGGTTGAAAGGTGCGTTTCCCGCCATTCCCGGCGCTGGCGCTACGTGCGTTTCACCGTAGCTCCGGCTATGGCCGCGGCGCGATCCGGCTGGAAAGGAAAGTCACCGCCAGATGCGGCAGCGGTAATGCCGGCGGCCAATTGCCCTAATGAACCAGTTGAACCGATGATGGGAGGTCAGATGCGGTCCAGGCTGTCGATCCAGCGGACGAGTTGTTGCAACTCCGCGTCGTTGAGATGCCGGCTGTTTTCGCCCTGTTCGATCACCGTCACCGGGTGCTTCATGTTCCGGATCACTTCGACGGCGCGTTCCAGTTGCTCGGGCTTGGCCCGGCCGTCCTTGGCCTTGGTCACCAACAGCGAAAGCGGGTGCAGGGGATCATTCTCTGGCGGCCGACTGGTGATCGGCGGAATATCCACTGCGGCCACCGCCCGCAACAACTCCCGCTCGTTATTGGCGAAGGCCCAGGCCATCGCGGCACCCGCCCGATAGCCAGCGGCGACCACCCGGGTATCATCCACCTGGTACGTGGCTCTTACGTCGGCGGCCAGCTTGGTTGCGAAAGGGAGCTCCTTAGCTGGTACCCATCGCGAGGCGTCCTCGGCACGAGGGATCACCAGGATCAAGTCGTGTGCATCGCAGTGGCCTTTCCAGCGATCGATCAGCGCTTCGACATCCTCAGGCTTCTGCAACTCGCCAGCACCGTGGAACCAGATCACCATGCCGTGCGCCACGGCCGGGTCGTAGCCTTCGGGCACGTAGATGGTGGCCTCGTTGGCGAACTCGGCTACCTTGCGGGGCTGCACCCCTACTGGCGGTTGCTGGCCCAGATACGGTTTGCGGCCGGCCATCGCCGCGGGAAGCTTGTCCGGCACGGATTCGGGCTGCTGGGCCAGCGAGGCCGTGAGAGTGAGTTCGGAATCGCCCCGCGAAACCGTCAACTCGACCTTGTCCTTCATCTCAAGGTTGGCGATCAGGCTGCGCAGCGCGGCGCGGCTGCGTACCGGCTCACCGTTGACCTTGTCGATGCGGTCGCCCGCTTCCAGGCCAGCCTCCAAGGCGGGGCTGCCGGGATACACAAATCGAATCACCACGCCGTTTTCATCAGGTTCGGCTGGCGGCTGCTCTTCGCCTTCCCCCTGCTGGCCGGCAGGCCCTGCAGTGGCCACGCGCATGGGGAGGATGCCGAGGAATGGCCGCGAATAAGGTTCCAGCTTATCCACGAGCGTCATTTCACCGCGGATGATTTCGTCGTCGCGTTTAAACGCCACCGCGACCTTATCCCCGGCATACAGCGGTCCCAGCGCTTCTTTCACTTGCGATTGCCGGGCAACCGGCTTTCCGGCCAGTTCCACGATAATGTCGCCCTGCTTCATGCCGACATCGTAGGCCGGCGAGTTCGCACGCACGCCGGCCACCGCCGGTTCGCCAAACTGGTCGCGCCCGCGGAGGGTGACACCCATGATTCCCGGGTGCAGGTCTTGGCCTTCTTTGAGTCGCGGCAGGGTCCGCATGACGTGGTCCATGGGCACGGCAAAGCCAATACCCGAGTCGTACCACTCCACGCCCGACACCTTATCGCTGCCGCTGGGCGAAAGCGGTACCAGCACGCCTTGCACCCGGCCATGCACGTCGATCAGGGCACCGCCATAGTTATTGGGGGAGATTTTAGCGTCGGTTTGGAGGGCTCGGCCATAAATGCGATTCAGCGCGCTGATAATCCCCACCGACATGTTGGGGTGGCTGCTGTCGAAGGTGCGGCCCACGGCAATGGCCCACTGGCCAACTTGCAATTGGTCTTGGGGGACGACCTCCGGCACCGGCAGCTTTTCCTGGACGTCGACCTTGAGCAGCACCAGCATCCGGGAATGGTCGGTGGCGACAATCCGGGCCGGAGCGCGAGAACCATCGGGAAGGCCAACCAGAATGGTGGCCGGCTTGTTGGCAAAGTTGAACGCGCTGGAAATGACGTACCCGTCCTCGCCCACGATCACGCCCGAGGTTGGGCCCGTGCCGACGAGCAGTTGCCCCACCTGTTCCAGCCCACCCACGGTTTCGATCCGCACCACGGAAGGCGCCGCCCGTTGAACGGCCGCTTTGAACGCGGCCTCTTCCAGTGCCGACAGTGGCGCCTGCGCCGGGCAGGGGGCGGCCAGTGCCGTGCAGAGGGCCACCAGACCAAACAGCGCGTGGAAGCGAAAACGTGTCATGGCAAGCAATCCGGCATCAAGCGGGTTGAAGTCGAGTCTGGCGGGGGCCGCCGCGGCGTTCAGCGGTAGCCGGGGCCTCGGCGTGTGGGGCGGCACGGGGCGTCACCGCGGCTGCAAGACAAACTCCAGCAGTTCCTGACCGCGAATGACGGTGAGTTTCACGGGGTCGTCGCGGTCGATATAGCCCAACTCCTCCCTGAGCGCCTTGCACGATTGGATGAGCCGCTCATCGTTGACAAACAGCACCAGGTCGTCGGGGCGAAGGCCCGCCTCCGCGGCCGGCGAGCCGCTGCGTACCTCGTCGACGAACGGCGGCGTGCGCGCCAAGACATCGGGCACCAGCACGATGCCCAGCCGCGCCAAGTCGTGCGGCTGCTCCGCCTTGGGGCGAGGATCGCCCAGCTCCGTGGGAACGTACTTGCCGTCGATGATGTCGGTGACCGTGGGCTCCAGTTCGCCGATGGGCACAGCATAGTTGAGCCAGGTATTGTCGCGGGCGTTCCGCAGTTCTTTCCCTAGCATCCCCAGCAACTGGCCCCGGCGATTGACGAGGGCACCGCCTCCGGCGCCGGGGTTATTGGTGACGGCATCAATCACATACACAGGGCCGCCATACGGTGTTTCGAACACGCCACGGCGCGCTTCCAGCCGGGTCTTCACACTGATCACGCCATGCTGCACGCTGGCCGGTTCGTCGCCAGTGGCGACGCCATACAGATTGCTGAACGCCAAAACCTGGGTTCCGGCATCCGCTTCAACCGCCGCGCTGAGATCGAAGTGATCGAGCCCTTCACCTTGAATCTTGAGTACGGCCACTTCCAGCCGGGGATCGGCACCGACCAACTCGGCCTTGAGCCGTGTACCGTTATCCAGGTGAACGGTGATATAGCTGGTGTCCAGTACATAGCTCCAGATGGTCAGTATGTGACCTTCGGCCGAAATCAGAAAACCACTCTGGTAGCTTTCCAGGCCCTGGAAACCGCCCGCCCCGTAAATCTTCACCATCTTGGGCTGCACCGTTTGAATCACCTGTGGCAGGTCATTCGCCCGGGCCATGTGAGGCCGACTGGCCAGCATGGCAGCCACGGCGATCAGCAGCCAAACACCCGGCCAGGCACGCAGGCTGCGCGATTTCCCGCTGAAGGGGCAATGTAAAACCGTGCTTGGAGTCATATGCGGCACGTCGATTGGAACCGTCGGGAAGTGGATGGTGGCGATACGTATTGTCGGTCTTTGGGGGAATGTTGACGTTACCTGCCTGCCCGGTCGTCGAAGCGAGCCGTGCGGTCAGTTATTGGTTCTCGAACCAAATCAGCGGCCATTCGCATGGATCGGCCGGAAACCAAACGGGCATTCGCTGCGGCCACGGATCATGGCGGGCAGGATGCACGGCGACCTGGGGAGCCAGCGGTCAGCTCTCCGAAGCCTTGGTGAATGTAAACTCGTTTACTTTATATACTTGATACACGGCGTCGCCGTGGCGGACTTCGATCCGGGCCGGCACCTGCCGCCCGTCCTTTTCCTGATATTCCAGGAAATGAAGCTCGCACGGATCGACGTTGCCGGCGGGGAACATTTCCAGTACGGCCAGTCGCCCCAGTTGCGGATCGAACAGAAAATGACATTCGACACCGCCGTGGATTCCCACCAGGCAGTCGTACAGCCCTTCGTGTCCGGGGACGGGTACGGTGCCTCGGTAATAAACGTTGCCGAACTCATTGAGGCCCTGCGTGAGGAACCGTCGCCACAGGTACAGGCTTGAAAACAGCCCGCCGCTGCCGAGCGGATCGAGGGTCGTCCCTAAGCTGGGGTTCTTGGGGTCGATCGGCATTTCTGCTTTTCCGCCGGGCAGCGTAGCCGTGACCAGCGTATCGGTCAGCTCGAAGATACTCTCCAAGCCGCCGGCAGCTTCCGCTTTGAGGGTCCAGCGGCCTTGCAGCCCGGTGAAGTCGCCGTGCGAGACGAGCTTGTCCCAGATGCGTTCCTGGTTGACCCGATTGAAGTAGTAATTGGCGTAGCCTTCGCGGGCTTCGTAGACTTTGTCGACGATATCCGGCAGCTTCTGCTGGGCCGCACTCCGGTGAATGTTACCGCGCTGTTGCGGTTGATCGCCATCGCCGGGTTCATCGTCCTGGCGAGGTTGTTCCTGGTCGGGTTCTTCCTCGCCGGGGGCCGGGCGAGGGTTCTCATCGCCGGGGCGAGGTTGCGGAACCGGCACGCGCTGCGGCCGCCCGGATCCAGCCACCATCGAAGCCAATTCGCCTTCGCGGTGCACGCCGTCCAGCCGCACGTAGGTTTCGTACAGCTTGCCGTCGTGGCGGAAAGCCAGCGGCACACGCCAGCCCTTGGGGAAGATGCCCAACACGTTCTTGAAGGCGTTGGTCGTACGGACACGGCGGCCGCCGAAGCTCTCGATCTCGTCGCCGTATCGCAGCCCTCGCCGGTAGGCGTCGGAGCTTTCGAGGATGTTGGTGACCAGCACGCGGCCATCGTCGCTGGTGGCGACTTGGGCGCCGACCGTGGCATGGTCCACGATCCGGCCGCTCTTGAGATAGCCCATGAAGTTCTTGATCTGGTTGATCGAGATTGCGTAGCCGACGCCCACGTTGACCCGGCCTCGTTTCTCAAACGAGCCGCGGCCGTTGATGCCGATTACTTCACCCTGGTCGTTGAAGAGCGGGCCGCCCGAGTTACCAGGGTTGATCGCCGCGTCGGCCTGGATGCAGTCGGCATACTCCAGCAGGGTGCCGGCCGGGTATTGGTAGCGATGGACACCCGAAACGATCCCAAACGTCACCGTGGGCTGGAAATCGGTCGCCAGCAGGAACGGGTTGCCGATGGCAAAGCAACTATCGCCCACGCGCACCAGGTCGCTGTCGGCCAGCGGCGCGTAGGGGAAATCATCGCGGCCCAGCAGCTTGATGAGCGAAACGTCGCCGGTGGGGTCCAGGCCCACCAGCACGGCGTCGTACAACTGGCCGTCGGCCATGCCGACCTGCAAGTGTGGGTTGGCGCTGGTCACGTGGAAGTTGCTCAGCACGTATCCGTCGGGCGAAATGCACACGCCAGAGCCGCCGCCTTGCCCGCCTTTGCCGAAAATAGCGACCGTGGCCGCGCCGGCTTTCTTGAGCATTTCGATCCGCTTGGCCTGGGCCTGGAGCACCTCATCGGGCACTTGAGCCGTGGCCGGGGATGCAAGCTGAAAGGCCAGCAGAGCCACCGTGCAAAGGCAGAGTGCGACTGGTTGCTTCATTTGGTGACCCTTGCTTCACAAAGGTTGAGGAGGTCGGCCGCATCGAGTCCGTCGTCGCCGTAATCGACCTTGATTTCCAGACGGCTGACACCCGAGATGTCGAGGTCCAGTTCGCGGGGTTCATCGGTGCCGTGGATCAGTTCGTCCAGCAGCGTGCGGCCGTCGCCGGAGATCGTCAGCCGCAGATTGTTCGATTGGCCGGCCACTGATTCATCCACGCCCGCGATCGCTTGGAACCGCCGATACTTGCCGCGGATGCGGTACACCAACTCGGTGCGGCTGCGCAGCGCCAACCCCCGCTCATACACTTGCCCTTGCAGTTTCAAGGGGCGCCGCACACCCCAACTGTTGGAACGGGGGCGGTAGAACTCGCGGATTGCCGGGAAGGCGCCCTTGAGCTGCAGAAACTCGGTGACCTTTTCTTCATCGGGCAGCAGCGCGCCATCGGACGCGCCCAGGGCCACGTTCAGATACTGAATCTTGCCGGCCGAGAAATCCAGCTTCCGCAACTGCTGCCAGGGAACTTCGGTCTTGAAACCTGCCAGCGTTTCCACGGCCAGGCTCGCATCGGTGGTCGCCAATTTGGCTGCGGCCAGTTGCGAACCATCGGCCAGCAGCACCAGCGCCATCGGATCGGCCGAATCTTCACTTTGGCGATGGAAATAGACCAGGCCATCGACCCGCGTTCGCTTGACGGGAATCTTGCTGCCGTCGAGGTCCAGTTCCACGTTCTCTTCGGTGACTTCGCCGAGGATGCCTTCCACGTGGTCGATGGCATCGCCCTTGCGGATCAGTACCAGATCGCCCGTCGCACCCGATTCGGCGCGTATCTTGCGCCACTGTTCCTCAATGGCGGGCGTGGGCTCCTGGAAGCGCACCGCGGCCAAGCGCCGCGTGCGAAGCTCCGCCGGGTTGCCTGCAAAGGCGAACTTGGCAGTTCCGCCCGACGCCGTATAGCTGCCGACCACCAATATCGATCCGTCGGTCAGTTCCACGCGAAGCGGCGATTCTGCCGCAGCCTTCTCGGGAGGATCTTCGGGAACAACGGAAAGCAGGTTCGCGACTGGGATAGTTTGCGGCCCATCGGCCGTTTGTAGCTGTAAGGCCTCGGCCGTGATCGCCTGAAGCTTGCCGCTGAGTGCTTTGCCGTCGAGCGTGGCCACCGCCACGGAGACTTCCGCGGCCTGCACTTCCGCGGGAGCTAACGCGCACACGCCTGCTGCGATAAATGCGGCCAGCCCGAATTTGAGGACACGCATCTTAATGGGCCTCGCAAGCCGCGCCACCAGGTGAAGGGCCGACGCTACCGATGGACCAGGCGCGTGCGGGGGCTGCGCGGCATATACGGACACCAATCTCATCGGGCCATGCACTCCATTTGGTCGTTTTGCTGCCAATGCGTGTGGGGACGGTCGGGAACCGTGATGCCGCTCCCCTCGGCGACGTGCCCACGGCGGTGCGGTTTCACCCCTTGATATTGTCTGAAAGGGGGGGCCACCCGGATCAACAACCGCCACAGTGCAGGAGAGGGGACGGAGCAACCAGAGTGCCGACATGCCCACCGCCGGGGGCGGTTTCCGAGTTACCGCGGCGTCTGCGATTCGGCAGCCAGCTTGCGGAAATACTGCTCCACCACTTCACGATAATGCGACGGAAACTCTTTGCCAATCTGTTGTAACGCTTCTTGCCGCTTCTTCGGGGGGAGTTGACCCCAGGCGCCGCCTTGGGCCACGTCCTTGGGATCCACCTGCCCTGGCCCTTGGCCACCCAGGATGCGGCTGTCCTGGGCCGGCTGAGTCGAGCGCTGCTGCCCACCACCGGAGGATTGTTGTTGCTGCTGCTGTTGTTGCTGTTGCTGCTCGAGTTCCTCAATCATCTTGTCGAGCGATTCGATGATGCTGTCCTCGATGTCGCGCACTTTCTTGCCGGCCTGAGCCAGGTCGAGCCGACGCTCCACATCTTCCATGCGGCGCGAAATGTGGTCCAGCGAATCCTCCTTTAAGGCCCGCAGATCGTCCTGCATCATGCCGGCCAACGAGACATACCGCTTCGGGCTGCCCGATACCTCGTCGAGCAACTGGCCAATCGCCTCCAACCCCCGCTCTTTGTTGAGCAGACGATGGTATGCCACCCCCTGGTAAAACAGCAGCGTGGCGGGGTCGATCACATCATTGGGCTTGAGGCCTTCGAGCATATCGGCCGCGTTGTCGTACAAGCGTTCCTGGCACAACCACCGGCCATAGTGCAGACGAACGTGGTGGCGAACCAGCGGCGGCAATTCCTCGCCCGCTAGAAAAGCGGTATCGGGCAGCGTGAACGATTCGCGCTGCTGGCTGCACAGTTCGACCAGTTCGGCAATCCGCGGATCGGCGACCCCAAACGAGCGGCACATCCGCTCAACCAGGTCGGGACCGGTCATGTCGTCGGGCACGTCCTTCCACAATTCCCGGATCCGCTGGCGCTGGCTCTCATCAGAAACGGATGCTTCCAGCCAGGATTCGACCTGTTGTTGCACGTTTTCGACGGCGGCCAGTTGATAACGCCGATCCTTACCAAAGGCGTCGTCCGTTTGGGCGACCGCTGGTGCGGCTGCACCCAACACACCGATGCTCAGTACGGCCGCAGCCAACAACCGGTTCCACGAGCGCTTCATGGGCCATTCTCCTTGTTAACGGTTGCGGCCAGTGACGATGTCGCGGGTGGCTTCGAAAATGCGCTGCTCCCGCTCGGCCAGGTTCTTCAGGGCTTCAACCAGTTGATCCTGCTGGGCCTGTCCAACCTCGTCGGCCGGATTCTCCAACTGCTGGGAGTAACGCACCGTGCGGTTGTTCACCCGAAGCTGCAGCGACCGAAGCATCTTCAACTCGGCCAACATGTCGATCAGCGGTGGCTCCTGCGGCTGACCTTGCATGGGCGGGGGCGGTGGGCTCTGCTGCTGCTGTTCAAGGTCCTGCTGGGCCTTCTGAAGGGCGGCGATGATCTCTTCCAGCGCCGTAATGATGTCCTCTTCCACGCCCTGCGTCATCGCGCCGATCTTCATCTGCGAGAGCCAGACCGTTACCTGCTGAATGTCTTCCCGCATCTGGCCGACGGCCTCGGGCAGTGCGACCGCTGAACCGTCCTCGCGGAGCAGTTGCAGGGCCTTGTCGCATTCCAGCAGGATGAGCGATTCCTGGCGGCTTAACCGGCCCGACTGGATTTCTTCGCCGCGCCCGCGTTCGTCCTCCGGCACACGGTCCAGCCGCAAGGTGCCTTCGTAGACCGCGATTTGCATTTCGAGCATTTTCTTGAAGCGGGCCTCGAGGTACTCCAACAGCCGCTTCATTTCTTCTTCGCGAAGCTGACGAAGCAACTCTTCCAGTTCCTTCTCGATCTGGCGGAGTTCTTCGAGGGCCTGCTTTTCGGCTTCCAACGCGCCTTCCCGTTGGGCCTTTTCGAGCCGCTGTTTGGCTTCCTGCATCCGCTGTTGAGCTTCCTGGATGCGTTGAATCGTGTTTTGGATGGGATCATCGGCAGAAGGAGACTGACCGCCATCGCCACCCTCTCCCTCTCCTTCTCCCTGTCCCTGTCCTTGTCCCTGCCCCTGGCCTTCACCTTCCCCCATGCCCTTGCCTTGTCCTTGGCCTTCACCTTCTCCCATGCCCTTGCCTTGTCCCTGGCCTTCACCTTCCCCCATGCCCTTGCCTTGTCCTTGGCCTTCACCTTCTCCCATGCCCTTGCCTTG
>CAZEEG010000122.1:0-16802 GCA_964511065.1 uncultured Pirellulales bacterium
TCGGCCACGCCGGGGCTTTCGGGCGCCGAGTTGCGCAACCTGGTGAACGAGGCTGCGCTGATGGCCGCCCGCCGCGATCAAACCACCGTCCGGCAGAAGGATTTTCTCGACGCGCTGGAAAAGATCATCCTCGGACCCGAACGTTCGCTCGTGTTGAGCGACCAGGACCGCGAACGCATCGCCTACCACGAAGCGGGGCACGCCATCCTGGGCCTGGTGGTTCCCGGTGCCGACCCGGTGAATCGCGTTACCATTGTTCCCCGCGGCCGCGCGCTGGGCGTCACCTACCAGCGACCCGAAGCCGACCGCTACAACTTCTCCGAGCCTTACTTGCGAGCCAGGATCATCGGCATGTTGGGTGGGCGGACCGCCGAAGAAATCGTCTTTGGCACCAAGACCACCGGCGCGGAGAACGATATCGAACAGGCCACGTACCTCGCCCGCAACATGGTCACCCGCTGGGGCATGAGCGACAAGCTCGGCATGGTGCAGTTGGCGCCCAGGGAGAACCCTTACCTGTCGGGCGTGAACACATTTCCCACAGAAAAACCGTTCAGCGAAGAAACCGCCAAGGCAATCGACGCCGAGATTCTCCGCATCCTCGACGAGTGCCACAATGAGGCCCGACGGCTACTGACCGTGCACCGCCGCGAACTGGACACCCTGGCCTCGGCCCTGCTCGAACGCGAAACGCTCGACGAACAGGAGATTCTGGAAGTCACCGGCCTGCCGCCGGCACAGCGGTTGGAGAATGTGAAGAGCACCGCGGAAACGTAACCGCCGCGCGGCGCGATATGATTGGCGCCTGCGCAGCGAATCACCGCTTCATTTCACACTGGTTCATTCAATTGCCGCGGATTGCGCTGAAAAACGGAAGACTTCCGGCAGTAATCGCTCGGCAGCCGGGGCATTGGCGGCGCAACCATCAATCCAAGCCGCAAAGGGTGCCATGCATGTGTGTTGTTCGGATGCTGTTGCTCTTGACCATCGGAGTGGTGCCGCAGTGTTTGGGCGACGAAGATCGTCCAGTGGGGCGGGATTCCCGCATGGCCTATCTGGATAATGGCATCATCAAGGTAGGCGTGAATCTCGACCGGGGTGGAAGCATCGGTTTCCTCGCGGATGTCCAGCAGGGACGCAACATCGTGAACGTCCATGATCTCGGCCGTTGGATCGGACAGTCCTATTACTCGGGCCCCCTACCTTTCGGCGCACCCCATCCCAACTGGAAGCATTGGCCGTGGAATCCGGTCAGTGCAGGGGATGTCTATGGGAACCCCTCGAAGTTGATCGAGGCGAAGAATGACGGAAAAACGCTCTACGTCAAGTCGATCCCAAGGCAATGGGCGCTGATGAATGTGCCGGGCGATTGCCAGTTTGAAACGTGGATCACGCTGGACAATCGGACAGCCCACATACGCAATCGCCTGACGAATCAACGCGAAGACGACAACCAGTACCCGGCGATGGACCAGGAGTTGCCCGCCGTCTATACCATCGGCAAGTTGCATCGACTGATGTCCTACACGGGCGACAAGCCCTTTGCGGGCCAGCCAATCACCGAGATTCCCAAACAACCGGCCAAGGACAGCAAACCGACCTGGACGACGTTTTTCGCCAGCGAGCACTGGGCGGCGCTGGTGGACGATGACGACTGGGGGCTGGGAGTCATTCATCCCGGCGTGGTCCGGTTCATTGGCGGCTTCTATGGCGAGCCGAACACCGGCGGTCCCGCCGATGATTCCTGCGGCTATGTTTCCCCTGTGCGCCAGGAAATCCTCGACCACAAGATCGTGTACGAATACCGCTACTCGCTGGTGCTGGACTCCTTGCAGAACATTCGCAAGGAAGCCTACCAGCAGCGCCCGACAACTTCCGCCCCGGATTTTCGTTTCAGGAGTGATCGCCAGCACTGGTGGTATGTGAATGCGTCGGACGCCGGAGCTCCAATCAAGGGCCGCTTGCGTTTGAAGGTGGAGCAAGACGATCCCCAACTGATCGGGCCGGAAGGGTGCTGGAATGCGGCAGATATCCCCACGATCTTCGTCCGAGCCGCTTACCGAACGACAGACACGGCCGCTGAGTTGCTCTGGGAAACGACTCAAAAACCGGGGTTTCGGCCCGAACAAAGCATCAGGTTCACCGTCATAGCGGATGGCAAGTTTCGCACCTACCAGGTCCAACTTTCTTCGTCAGCCGCATATCGAGGAACGATCCGCCGGCTGCGTTTTGATCCGGTCGAGACAGGACGACCTGGAGAGACGGTGGACGTGGATTTCATCTCTGCCCGTAACGACTGATGGCAGTCTGCCGGCAAATTGTCCCCGAGGATGCCGGGCAACTTTGCGGCAGACTTGCGCAAGCCGGGCGCTCGCCATGTGGGGCACCTGCACGATGTTGTGACGTATCCGGCAGGGATTGGATCCTGAGCACTTCCCTCGCTGACGCGACGGGCTGGGATGTGATGCTGCGATAGGGCTCCAACGTGCATCAAGACTGCTGCGCTGCTGCGTACGTGGCGGCCAGGTTCCGCGGGTTGAGGCTGCGCTCCAGGAGGCCCTCACCAAAGATGCGATTGAGCTGTAAATATTCCAGGTGAACATACCCGATATGGCAGTTGCAGAACTTGCGCTGGCACGGCCGCGGCTTGAGGGCCAGGTGCCAATCGTCGCGATAGATGTTGCCGATTACGGTATCGACGAAATGGCACCGCCGCATGGCGCCCGTGCCATCGACCGTGAAGACCGTTTCCCCGGTGCGGCAGGCTCGGCCTCCGCTGGCATGTCGCGCCAGGTTCACCTCAAACAGCGGGTCGATGGTCTTGAAGAACGTCACTTCGTCATCCACGTACTGGCGGGTGCGCCGCCCTTGCGCGTTGATCCACAGGTAAATGTCTGGCGGGATCGCTGCCCGGAGTTGCTCAATCACCGCGCGATGCTCGGGCACACCGACCACGCCCACGCTCAGCGAGATGTTCCGCTGGCGAAGGTACAGGACCTTTTCTACGAAGCGATCGAGCGCGACTTCGGTGGGATGATACGTGGCCCAGATGCCCAAGCGATCGGCACGGCACCGGTCGATCCAGTGGAGTGGGCAAGCCAGATTGGTTTGCACGGCTACCTTGCGGACATTGGGCAACCACGATAGTTGTTCCACGGCCAGGCGGTACCAGCGGCGAATGAGCGCCTCGCCCCAGGGTGTGAAAAACAGGCTCCAGATATGATCCGCCTGCTGCTCGATCCAAGCCGTGAAGCGTTCCAGGCATTGCCGGTCGTACCGAAGTTGCGCTGCCGTATCGCGGCGCTTGGCAAACGGGCAGTACCGGCAACCGTAGTTGCAACTGGCCAACGGACCGCGATAGAGAATGGCCAGGTTACTCACCGATAAAGGCCTCCAAGGCGGCGCGGGCCGGCACGGAATACAGGGCCGGCCCAATCGCGTCTGACTGTTCCAAACCGGACACGGTCAGTTGCAGTTGCTGCCCAAGCTGCCGGGCGAATCCAGCCTCGATCAGTGCCGGCAACAGCGGGAAGTCCACAACCGGATCGCTGCCAAACCGTGCCGCATAAGCGGCCGTATCGAGCCCTTGCGTCTGTAACAGCGAGAGGATGACAAACCGGCGGCGGCGTTCTTCCTCGCACAGCCAAACGCCGTGTGTGGCCAGGGAAAAGTCGTCTTCGGGACTCGCCAGCCAGGTATTCAAAATGTCGCGCACGCCCGGTTGGTGGGTCGCAAACCGCGTGGAGTAGTGCAGGGCCTCGGTGTACGACCGCGCTCCGCATCCCAGACCGATCATGCCATCCTGCTGGCAGCAGTAAGCGGGCCCCTCGTCAATGGCCGCCGATTTCCGCCGGAAGCACCGCATGGAAACCTGCTCGTAACCTTCCGACAGCAACAGTTCGCGGGCCGCACGATACAGCGCCAACCGCGTGTCGGCTGGTTCACCCCATGGCCGCTGCGCTCTGGCGGATCCAGTGGCATGCGCGGTTGTGGCATGCGCGCCGGGCCGCCGGTGCCCGCGCTGGGCCAGCCCGGTCTGGGGCCGCACATAGAGCGGGTAAAGAAAGATTTCCTCGGCCCGATAGCGGAGCGCCGCCTCGCGCACCGAGAACAGCCAAGAAGATTCCGACTGGCCAACGCTGCCATAGATCAGGTCGATATTCAGGCAAGGAAAGTCGAGTTCGCGGATGCGATCCAGGGCCGCGTACACGTCGGCCAGGTGCTGCGGCCGGCCCAACTGGCCGGCTTCCGCCTGTGAGAATGTCTGCACGCCGATGCTGATCCGGCTGACGCCGCGCTCGGCCAGTACCTGTAGCCGATCGGCCGAAGCCGTGGCGGGCGAGGTTTCCACGGAGCCTGGGATGCCGGCCAGCGAAGCCGCGGCGAACCGTTCGCCAATCTTAAACAGCCGTTCCAACTGGGGTGGCGCGAGCAGCGTGGGCGTGCCGCCGCCGACGGCGAACCGGGCGAAGCGCGCCGGTCCCAGGCCCTCGCTTACGATCTCCGCTTGCCGTTGCAGTTGGTCCAGGTAGCTGTCCACCATCTGGCCCGCAGGCTGCGAGAGCGCAAACAGATTGCAGAAGCCGCACCGCATCTCGCAGAACGGGATATGCATATACAGAAAGAGGGCATTCTTCGGCTCGGCAACCCATACCTTGGCGATCGGGACCGGCGGATCCAGCGGCCGATAGTACGACTTATGAGGATAGGAATAGGAATAGGCCGTATAGGTCGCTGGCAGGCGAGCCATGGCCGCAGGCGTGGCAGTTGTCATCATGGCCCCTCCCAAAAATATTCACCATAGGGGACGGTCCAAACGACGGGGTGTGATAGCCGATGCCCTTGATAACCGTCTTCACCATACGCCGTACCGTGGTCGGACATGAGAAATGCTATCCCCGGCCGCCCCCGCCGCCGCAGCGCATCGAACAGCGGCGGCAATTGCTGATCGACATATTCCAAGGCAGCCGCCTGCGACTGGACCGATTCGGTCCGGGCGCCGGGCAAATAAAAATGGGTGGGGGCGTGCAAGGCCGACAGATTCACAAACAAGAACACCGGCCCGGGCGGCGCCTGCTCCAACCGCTGTACTGCCAGCTCCACCTGATGCTCGGCCGATGCGGGGTGTGACACGCCCAGCTTAGGGGACCAATAACTCTCGATAAACTGCGACGGAAACATGCGCCCCAGCGGTGTTTGCTTGTTGAAGAACCCCACGCCGCCAATGCAAATACTGTGATAGCCGTGGGCATGCAACCCCTCGACAATCGTTGCGCCTTCCAGCACGCATGTGGCTGGGCTGACAGAACGACTGCCTGGAAACCGCAGGGCAAATGGCCGCGGAGCCGAGTGTTCGTCAATCGGCGTGGGGAAGAACCCCGCAAAGAAAGCCGCATGCGCGGCCAGCGTAAAATTGCCCGGCGTATGGCGGGCCTCCCAGCCTCGGGGCAGCAGTTGGGTCAGAAATGGCGTGCGGCCTGCCGCGTGGGCGCTGGCGGCCACGTCGTAGCGCAGCGTGTCGAACGTCATAATCAAGATATCGGCGCTGCCCACCAGGTGGTTCATGTCGCGCATGGCACCGCTCCCGATCGGCATAGCGCGATCAATTCAGCCTCGTACGTGGTGCGATGCTCGTCATCGACCAGACCCGGCAGGTAATCGCCGAAGGCGTTGCCTTCCAGCAGCGCGAATCCGCGGCCACCGCTGCGCACCAGCAGATCAATGCCCAGGTAATGCGACTTGGGAAACCAGGCCGCCGCAGAGCCGCATAACTGCATGGCCTGCTGCCAGGCGTCGCTTCCCAGGCGGGATTGCAAAGTGTCTGCGGGAATACGGACACCGTCCAGGTTCAGGTTGGTGAATGGTCCGTGGCTTGCGCGCCCCACCACGTGCCGCACCTGGCCGGCAATCACCACCGCCCGAAGGTCGAAGTTGCGGTCGGCGATGCGGGCCTTGGGCATCCACGATTCCACGATCAATCCCTCGCGCCCCAGCCAATCGACCAGTTCGGCGATCACAGGTTCATCGGTGAATGATTGGACGCGTTTGGAAAGATACAACCGCCTGGTGCCCCCGTCGCGGCCCATCTCCAGCGGGGCCAATGCCCGGACGCGATCGCCTTGCCACTGCAGCGCCATGGCCCCCATGGCCGAGTAGCCGTGGCGGAGCTTCAAGAACAACCTCTGATGGCGGTCGTCCGCGAATGCTGCCCGCAATTGGTCGTAACTGTGCAGATCGAGCCAGAACGGCGGCACGGCCAGTCCCGCATGCTGCCAGATGGTTTGGCAGATTCCCTTGTCGAACAGGATGGGAATATCGCCAGGATGGGCCATCAGCCGCACGTGGGGGCCTGCAGCCAGTTCTGCTTCGATTCGGCACATGGCCCGGGCGAGGCCGGCATACCATTGTCGCGGCGCCAGAATCGCGCCGCGTTCAAAGCGGAGGCGGTCAATTTTGCCGGTGCTTAAGGGCCGAAACGCTGGCGGTGCCGATTCCGCGCGCGCCGCCATTTCGCGGCGTGACGCTGGACCGGAGCCTGCCACGAGGGGCGCGCCGAGCTCGGGCGGACCCTCCATCCCCAGCTTGAGCAACTGGCGATGAATCTCGGCATCTTCGCCGGGCGACTCGATCCGCAGGATGGCCCGCGGCGGCAGATAGGCTGTAATGGGCCGATCGCTGGCGAGATAGTCGCGATAGCTCAACACCGCCGTGCGATAGCCCAGGCTGTTGGCCGCCGCCAAGAACTGGGCCACGCGCTTGGACGCGGAATCGCCCAGCACCACCACCTCGGGCAGGCCCTTCCGCCGCGGCGCGGTTTGCTCCGGCGGAGTTTGCTCCAGCGCTGGTTTGCCAGGAGAGCTGCCAGCACGCTCAATCGCACATGGGTCCATGGGATTCATTCAGCGTGCATGATGGGGCGCCACTCGTCTTCCATGTCTTGCGGGTCGTTGGCAACCACTTCAAACGGCAGCGATTGCTTCAACTCCGCAACAACATCCTCCGGGATGTAATGGTGCGAAACATCGAGCCGCTTGAGTTGCCCATCCCGCGGCAACAACATCAGCGAGCGGGCACCACTTTCGCTCATGTTGCCCAAGGAAAGGTCGAGGACTTCGATTCGCCTTGTGATGGGGGCATTGACCACCATGGCGGCAATCTCGTCGACGATGTTGCTGTCGCGGAGGCCCAAATAGCGCAAGTTGGGGTAGCGCTCGCCGCTGAGGAACGGCTGAAGATCATCGACCGTGCCGTCCCAACCGTAGTTCTCCTCGCCCAGGTGCAATTCCAGATGCTCCAGCGCGGGAAAATCGCACAGGGCAATTTGCCGCAGCACCGAGCGCGGCAGCCCGCCGCTTTCGACAATCAGTGTTTTCAGCGCCGCGTGCGACGTTCGCTCAAACGACAGTTCGCTGCTACCGCGTATTTGGAACCACTGGAGTTTGGGCAGCGCGTTCAGCAGCGGTGTTACATTCGACTGCACGATCCACGAGAGTTCTTGTTCTTCGTAGGTAACGTCGCCCAGGAACAGGGCCGTGAGGTTACTGAGCCGCGAGGCCTGTTCGACCAGGGATTGAACCACCGCGCTAGAATCCGCGCCCTCAAAGTCGCTGTCCCAGAAGCCAATCACCAGGTGGGTCAGTTGGTCGATGCCCGGCTGCGCCAGCAAAGCGGCCAGCCGCTCCTGGAACGGGTGCTCGTCCTCCCATTCCACACCCACCCGGTAGGCAACGTCGGGCCCTTGCCACGCCGATGCGTCCTCGAACTGCACGACCTTCTTTCCCGCAAACTCTTCGATATGTTTGGTATACACGAGCGATCCTTGACAGCTAGACCCGAGTACTGTGAACCGTTGGATGCAGCAATCGCCGGCGGGGCACGGCGCTTCAGGTTTCCACGATGGGCTGGTAATCGCGCGGATCGTCGAACCCGGCAATCCAGGCCGCGGCATGCCGGCAGGAAGGCGTTTGTGGCGGAACGCGAATGATGTATTGCCGGCCCGTGGAAGGGCAGAAGCATGACATGGCGACGAGGTTTTCATCGCCCTCGATTTTTACCCGGAGCAACTGCCGCTGCCCTCCCGGGTCGGTGTCTTCATCGAGCACTTCGGCGCCGACGTCGCGCATGAATCGGGGATAGCCGTAGCGGTCGAGCATGGCCCGCCGCCGTTCGGCGTTGGTATCGGCCAGGATGGCTTGCGGGTCCATCCGTTCCGGGTGGAACGCATATTCCCGCTCGATGGGGATGCCGCCCCAGCGGAGTTGAACGTCGTCGAGACTGTTGGGCAGCAAGTTCTCGTCCTCGGCCAGCCCACTGTGCGCGATATCCAGCCAGCCGGAGATTCGCAGGCCCTCGGGCAGTTGCCGCAGGTTGGGGCAATCGCGCACATCGACGGCCGCCAGGTTCTGCAGGTACGGTGGCAGTTCGGTCAACGCCGTGCAACCGCGCAGCAGCAGGCGGCCGCTGCGGATCTTTGCCCGGGCCGGCCAGCGGCACAGCGCCCAGCAACCGGTCAGGTCGAGCGACCACACGTCGAGGTCTTCGGGAAGGGCCGCCAGCGAGGTGCAACTGCGGAGGATTAACGAACCCACCCGTAGCCCCGGCGGCAGCGATTCCAAATACTCGCAGCGGGTAAGGTCGATCCGGTTTTCGACCTCCAGATCACCGGGCAGCGTTCGCACACCGGTTCCGGCCAGGTTCAATTCATATGCCTTGATGCCCGCTGGCAATTCATCCAGCCATGTTTGACCATGCAGGTCGAGTACATCGGCATGTAGCCCCGCGGGCAGGCGGAACTGCCCGTTGGCCGATTCGCCGCCGGCAAAGATACCCGGCAGTTTCAGGCCGAAAAACGTGCGAGGCGGGTCCTCAACTTCGTCGCTGTCAGCAGACAGGTCGAGCACGCCTTGTACGGACAGCGGCCCGGCATGGCCGGCGCGGATCAAGCGCACCGCTACCTCGGGAGAAACACAGTCCGTGGTTGGGCTCACAATGCCTATCCTCCGTTGTCCTGCTGAGTCCATGCGCGCGGTGTCCATCGAGCAGCAAATGCATGGAAGATCGCAATACCTTGAAGGCGATGCACGTTACGATGTCGGCGGCGCTGATCCATCTTTGCTGGTACATCATCCCCCATTAGTTTTTCCCCCGCAGATTCCCCGCATCGCGCGGCCAATGGCCCGCTCGGGCAAGATGGATGCGCGCCTGTGTGACACCATGGGGCGCGACCAGCGGCGGCACCTGGCGAACGCGACGCTGGGAAGGGAGCCAGTTTGCCGGGTGGTCCTGTGGGGCATCGCAGGTGCCGGGTATCTCCGGGCCACGGCCAGCGCCGCGACCTGTATCTCGATAACCGGCCGCCATCAATCGCGGACGATGCGGATACTCTGTGGCGAATACTCGCGCTGCCGCCATACGCGGTAACTTCCGCGGGGCAGTTGGATCGGCCCATGCTCTTGATGCACGAGGGTGGCGTGCGGCCCGGTCACGCGGAGGTAGAGCGAGTCCTGATCCCGGAAGAGCGTGGCGGCCTCGGCCTCGGCGATCCGGTGAGAATGCCCGGTCAGCTCTCCCTCGGCCAAGACGAGATGTTGCAGTTTACGCGCACCGCGTGGGATCTGGTTGACGGGTGCAACCAGCAAGTCGCCATGTCGATACATCCTACCCCTTCCTTTTCGGCTGATAGGTGCCTCGAAGACAGGAACGCGAAAGCGTGGGGGGGCCGCAGATGGGCAAGCGCTGCCCCCCGAATCGAGCTGGTGCTATTACACCAGCGGCATTGGGGCCAGGCAAGCCAATTTTGCCGCCGCTGCGGCTTGCAAGGCCTTAGATGTGTATCTGCCGCCGCCGGTACCGCAAAACATTGGTTCGCTGCGCAGGGGGTGATAGAATGACGCCCGTGCCCGCCCCCCGTTTCGGCATCCCGGTACGTTCGGTGGTTATTGGCATCTGCGCAGCTATGTCCGCTTCATGTCACGCGGGTCCGCCTAAGTGCCGCGGATTGTGCTGATAGACGCAAGATGCTCGGCACCGATCGTTTGGCAACCGGACATCGGCGGCGCAACCATCAATCAACCCGCGTGGAAGGCAAGCTCCGATGTCCAGTCCCGCGTCTCTTGTCCCCGCTGCTCTCGCCACCGTCCTGTTGTTTACGACCGGACTAAAGGCCCAAGAACCGGCCCCCTGCCAGCAACCGGGCTGCACTCCGTCGACGGAGCGGTTCTTCGTGCAGGAGGTTTGGACGAAGATCGGTTCGCAGAAATGCCTCACCTGTCACCAGGCCGGCGGCGATGCCGAGAAAAGCGGCTTGGTGCTGCAAGATCCGCGCAAGAGCCAAGGGGCAGCGCAAGACCAGGTGCTGCGGCACAATCTTCAGGCTTTCGCCCGCGTTGCCCTGCCGGCCCAGGGCGATGAACCCAAGATTCTGCTCAAGGTAACGGGCGGCTTGGATCACGGTGGAGGCGAAGTGCTTCAGCCTGGCTCGGCCGGGTATCACATCCTGGCGGAATTCGCGCGGCGGATATCCTCACCACCTTCGGACGTGCCCGAGATCGACCTGTCCAACGAACGCTCGTTCTTCGAGGGCGTCGTCATGGTCGACGACCGCCAATTGCTCCGCCGCGCCACGCTGTCGCTCGCCGGGCGTCTGCCAACGCCGGCGGAGTTGGAAGCCGTCAAACGCGGCGGACTCCAGGCAATGCCCGCGCTGCTGGACGCCGTGCTGCAGGAGGAGGCGTTTTTCGACCGCATCCGCGAAGCGTACAACGATATTTTCCTGACGGAAGGCTACGACGAAGGCGCGGAAAGTGCGCTGGCATACGACCATTTCAGTACGACCCGGCTTTGGTATCAAAAGTTCGACCTCAGCCATGTGGGCGACGAAGACGCGCAGCGGAAGGCCCGGTACAAGCTGGCCGACGATTATCGGGCCGCGTTGCGCGGCGAACCGATGAGGCTGGTGGAGCATATCGTCCGCAACGACCGGCCGTTTACGGAGATCGTCACGGCCGACTACATCATGGTTTCGCCCTACACCGCGCGCGGATACGGGATTTATGACGAAATCAAATCACGCTTCAAGAATCCGGACGATCCTTTCGAATACATTCCGGTGAAGCTCAAGGCGTTGAAGGGCCGCGCGCGGTCGCAAGATCAACATTCGCCCACGGGGTTTTATCCGCATGCCGGCCTGTTGAGCATGTTTCAATACTTGCGGCGTTATCCCAACACCGAAACCAACCGCAACCGGCTGCGCGCCCGGATGTTTTATCAGCATTTCCTGGGTACGGATACTCTGGCATTGGCGGCCCGGGTATCCGACTCAGCGGCCGTGACGGCCAAGTTTGAAATACCGACCATGCAGGCGTCGGAGTGTGCTGTCTGCCACCGTGTGATTGATCCCGTCGCGGGGCTGTTCCAAGACTACTACAAGCCCAATGGCGTGTTCGGGCCGCGGCCCGATGGCTGGTACACCGACACCTTTGCACCGGGCTTCGAGGGCGAAGACCTGCCCGACGATCAAAAGTGGCGGGCCTTGCAATGGTTGGGCGAGCGTACGGCCAGCGATCCCCGCTTCGCCGCCACGATGGTAGAGCACGTGTACTATGTTCTCACTGGCCGCAACGTCCTGCTGGCTCCCCAGGACCTCGATGATCCGCTCTACCCGGCCAGGCTGAGGGCCTACCGCGAGCAGCGCCGGGTGATCGAGCAGATCGCCCAGCAGCTCACGGAAGAAAACTTCAATATCAAGAGCGCTTTCAAGAGTTGGATTCTGTCTGACTTCTACCGGGCGGATGGCCTGGCCACCGCCGTTTCCGATCCGGCCCGACTCCAGGAACTGGACGACGTGGGCGTGGTCCGGCTCCTGGCACCTGAACAAATCGAGCGAAAAGTGGCCGCCATCTTCGGCAAGCCCTGGGGCAAGATGGACGAGCAACTGGCCATGCTCTACGGCGGCATCAATTCGTCGTCGGTGACGGAGCGGGCCACCGAGCCGAGCGGGGCCATGGGGGCCATCCAGCGAATCCTGGCCAACGACGTTGCATGCGAGCACACGCTGCGCGATTTTGCCCGGCCGCCCTCAGAGCGTATCTTGTTCCCGAACATCGAGCCCGATGTGGTGCCGGGAACTTCGGCCGAAGGCGATGCGGCCATCCGCCGGGCGATCGTCCACCTGCACGACCGGATTCTCGGCCAGTACGACGAGGCTGATTCCGACGACGTGAACCGGACCTTCACATTGTTTGCGCATGTCGTGGCCGATGCCCAGGCCCAGGGAAAGTACGACCAGCGCGAAGCCTATAACTGCCGCAGCAGTATTGAAAATGCACCCTTGGATCCGCATTACACCATTCGTGCGTGGCGGGCCGTAGTGACGTACCTGCTGCGGCGACAAGAGTTTTTATATGAATAGTGGGCATTGTCACGGGTGCTGGTACTCGCCGGTCAGCCGCGAGCGATCGATTCATGAACAATGCCCAAACGCCTGGGCGCGATTGCCCCTGCTGTTTGAGCCGCAGCCGATAAAACAACACCACCCAGCGGTTTCCTCACCATGCGACGCGACTTCCTGAAATACTGTGCCTGGGCCGGCTTGAGCCTGGCTTTGCCCGTTCGCTTCACGCGCCCTGCCAAGGCGGCCGCTTCTGATGAACCCTATGGCGGTCCTTATTACGTGGTGTTCAATGCCTCGGGCGGTTGGGATACCACGCTGTTGATGGACCCCAAAGGGGTCAACGGCATCAATCGGCTCTACAGCCAGGGCGACATTCAGACCCATGGTGCGCATCATTTCGCGCCCACCGCCAAACACAAGCAGGATGGCATGAGCAACGAGGAGTTCTTCGCCGAGTTCGGCGAAGAACTGCTGGTCCTCAACGGCATGGATTACTCCGTCAATAACCATGCGCCCTGCTCGCGCTACATGGCGACCGGGGAGCTGGATAGCCTCGCCTATCCCACGTTTGCCGCGCTGGTGGCCGCGTGCCGGGGACCATCCTGCCCGCTGGCGTTTCTCACGTTTGGCAATTACTCGGCGACGGGCAACCTGGTGCCGATGTCGCGCGTACCCTATGTGCGTTCGCTCCAGAGGATTGCCAATGCCGATTATGTCGGCGGCAGCGACCGTTGGCCGTATCACGATCCGTTCGCCTTGGACCGGATCGAAGAGGCGCTGCGCGAGCAGCTTCAGGCCCGGGCCGTACAACCGCGATTGCCCCGGGTTGAGCGCTCGGAGAACATGCTGTACGCGGCACAGACCAACTCCAAGGCGCTGCAGCGCGTGATTCCTTACATTCCTGAAAAACTCCCCCGCGAGCGGCTTTCGCAGCAGGCGGATATCGCCCTGGCGTCGTTCAAGGCGGGCGTGTGCGTGTCGGCCAATCTCTCGATCGGCCAGTTCGATAGCCATGCCAACAACGATGCCGACCAGATGCGGCTTATTCCCGAACTGCTGGCCGGCATTGCCTACCTGATCCGCAGAGCGGAGGAGCTGAAAATCCGCGACCAACTCGTGGTCATCATGCAAAGTGAGATGGGCCGCACGCCCGACTACAACAAGGGCAACGGTAAGGACCACTGGTCAATCGGTTCGATCATGTTCCTGGGGCGCGGCATCCGCGGCAATCGGGTGATCGGTGCCACCGACGAGCGGCAAATGCACGTCCCGCTCAATCCCAAGACACTGGCCAGCGACCCGGAAAACGGCATTCGCGTTCGGCCGCAGCACATCCACCAGGCGCTGCGCGAGCACGCCGGCATCGCCGACCATTCCTTCAGTGCCCAGTTTCCGCTCAAAATGCCGGCGGAAGAAAAGCTGCAAGGGTTGTGGGGCTGAAGCGGATATCTTCGGCCGCGGTACCAACCCTTGCGGTAGTGATCCGCCACCCCGTGGCGCGAGCGCGCCCAGCTTCACAGCCTGCTCCCGCACACCAGGGGGACGGCATGGCCCTCGGTTTGCCAGTTTGCCCCGCGGCATGTTAGGGTATCCACACGGTCCGCATCAGGCGTTCCTCGAAGGCCAGATTGCAAGCACGTGGCTGCACGGCTGGCAAATAAACCAGGCGGCGAGGGGCGTGCGACGTCCGGAAACCGGCGTGCCTTGCCTTGAAAATTCGTGATCGGCACCTTTGCTATCCCCGCTGCGGAAGAGGAGATACAACCATGGCGACTGCCCAACCGAACGAACCGGCCCGCCCCGCGCAGGCAGCATCCAATCCTTGGAACCGCCGCGATTGGCTTAAGGCCACCGGGGCTGCCGCCGTGGCCGCCATGGCGCCGACCATCGTCCCTGCTCGCGTTTTCGGGGCCAATGCGCCCAGCAATCGGGTCAACATCGGCATCATCGGTTGTGGGCATCAAAGCCAGCGGTTGATTCCGTCGTTCCTGGTCCACGATGAAGCTCGGATCGTCGCGGCCTGCGATGTGCGGCGCAGCGGCATCGGCTATTACTATCCCGACCAGGTGCTGGGCCGGGAAACGGCCAAGCGCTGGGTGGAAGAGCATTACGCCGAGGAAAAGCGCTCCGGCAAGTACCAAGGCTGCGATACGTACAGCGATTTTCGCGACCTGATCGCCCGCGACGACATCGACGCGGTCATCATCGCCGTACCCGACCACTGGCACGCCCTGATCGCCACCGCCGCGCTCGCCGCCGGCAAGGATGTGTACTGCGAGAAACCGCTGGCTTATACCATTCGCCAGAGCCGGGCCATGGTCGATGCCGTGCGGAATCACAACCGCGTGTTTCAGACAGGCGCCCAGTTCCGCTCCAGCCCCGCCATCCGCAAGGCGTGCGAACTGGTCCGTAACGGCCGGTTGGGTGAGATCAAGCGGGTTCGCACGTGGGTGGCCCCCAATAGCTTCCCTAGCCCCGGCCCCGACTGGCAGCCGCAACCAGTACCCGAGGGCTTCGATTACGACTTCTGGCTAGGGCCCGCACCTGAAGCACCCTTCCACATGGAGCGCTGCTTCTTCCGCTGGCGGTATATCCGCGATTACTCCAATGGCCAAACCGTTAACTACGGCGCCCATACCAACGACATCGCCCAATGGGGCCTGGGAATGGACGGCACCACGCCCGTGGAGTTCGAAGACGCCGGCTCCGAGTTTCTCCCTGAAGGCCACCTGTTCGATACGGCCGTCAAAACGGCGTTTCGGGCGCGTTACGCCAACGGTATTGAATTGATCTGCGAAACCCGCAACAGCGCGGCCACCAAGTTCGAAGGCACCGAAGGCCGCTTGGAAGTAACGCTGGGCGGCAAGCTGGTCACCTATCCGGAGAACCTGGCCGATTCGGTGATTGGCCCCAACGAAATTCATCTGCCGGTAAGCAACCCCGCGCATACCGTTCACAAGCGCGACGATGTCGATGCTGACCACGCCCGCGACTTCGTGCTGGCCGTGAAGGCAGGCCGCGATCCGCTTGAACCGGTCGAGGTCGGGCACAGCACCGCCACGCTGTGCATCCTGGGCGCCCTCGCGCAGTACACCAAGCGGCGGTTCACCTGGGACCCGGAGAAGGAGATCAGCTCCGACGAAGAGGTAAACGGTCTGCTCGATCGCAAGATGCGCGCTCCCTGGAGCCTGTAGCCAGGGCCGCGTTGTCGGAGATTCGCCGCTTACGCTCCCCACGCCTGTAGTGAGCCCCCGGACCAGGCTGCGCGCCGGAAGCCGAAGGGCGAATGGCCACTGCCCGCCGATGTTCCCATGGCCGCTGGCCAGCGTGATGTTCCCGGCGCTACCATCAGCATCGCCGTGCGTCGGCCCCACACATTGTAGCGTTACGGTGATGCCTGGGCATATAGGTTCCTGCTGACGCAGTCATGTATGCTTTTTATCCAGTCGCGTTTTATATAGTCAATTTTGAGGGATGACTTTACGATGCCGCACAAGCTTTCCGCATTGGCTGCACTGTTGTTTCTTTCGCTCGGCACGTACCTCGATGCCCAGGAGTCAGAGCCTCGCCTCAACCGGTTTATCCAATTGATGGAAGACAAGAAGCCGGCGTTTGGCATCTTCTCATCCAATCTCTCCACCCGCACCGGCGCAAGCGTGGCCAGCAGCGGGCTGGACTTTGTGATTATCGACCTGGAGCACTCGCCTTACGATCCCTCGCGACTGGAAGGCTACCTGTTGGGCATGCTCAACAAGCGAGAGATCGCTCGCAACGGCCTGCCGATGCGAACCGCGCCGCTGGTGCGGATTCCCAGCAGTGGCCGCGAGCAGTTACAGTTCATCATCAAGCAGGTGCTGGACCTGGGGCCGATGGGCCTGGTGGTGCCGCACGTGGACACGGCGGAAGACGCCCGGGCCGCCGTGCAGGCCAGCCGATTCCCGCAGTTGAAAGGTGCCGCGGATTACGAACCGCAAGGCAAGCGCGGCGTGGGCTACGGTTGGGCCGCCCGCTACTGGGGACTGCCCGGCAGCGAGTATGCCCAGCGGGCCGACCTGTGGCCGCTGGACCCGCAAGGCGAACTGGTGTTGTGGGTCATGATCGAATCGGCCGCGGGCGTCGAGAATTGCAAGGCGATCGCCGAAACGCCGGGCGTGGGTGGATTGTTCGTGGGTCCATCGGACCTGGCCTTCTCGCTGGGAGTGCCGCTGGGCGATCCGGCGGTTGAAGAAGCCATCGAGAAAGTGGTCGCAGTCGCCAAGGAAACCGGCATCCCGCTGGGTACGCTGTGCGGCGCCAGCCAGGTGGAAAAGCGTCTCTCGCAGGGTTTCACGTTCCTGGCCGTGGGCGGCGATGGAGGCGTGTCAGGCGGCGTGACAGAAGCCGTGCGCATCGGCCGCTCCTACAAGCCGAA
>CAZEEG010000123.1:0-16655 GCA_964511065.1 uncultured Pirellulales bacterium
CGTACACGGGGCGATCCACAGCGCGGAATACGCCGATCGGCTCGGGGAACTCCGGATGGCGCATCCGGCTAAGCAGGTACGCCAGGCTCGGCTCGGGAGCCTTCTCGTCGTGGAACAGCAGGTCGTCCTCGGTGATGCCCTTGCCAAGCTCCACGATCTCGGGCTCCATGCCGTTGAGGCGGATGCCCTTGTCGCGGTTCTTGCCAAAGATCAACGGCTTACCGTGCTCCAGTTCGACAATGTTATCGGCCTTGGTTTCGCGGTCGGTGGCCCAACTGTACGCGCCATCGTTGAACACGTTGCAGTTCTGGTACACCTCCACGAACGAGGTGCCGCGGTGTTCGGCCGCCCGGCGGAGCGTCTCGCCCAGGTGCTTGATGTGGACGTCGATGCTGCGGGCCACAAACGTGGCCTCGCAACCGATGGCGATGGACAGCGGGTGAAGCGGATTGTCCACCGACCCCATCGGCGTGCTCTTGGTGATCTTGCCCAGCGGGCTGGTGGGCGAATACTGCCCCTTGGTGAGCCCGTAAATCTGGTTTTTGAACAACACGATGTTGAGGTCGACGTTGCGGCGGATGGCGTGCATCAGGTGGTTGCCGCCGATGGAGAGGGCGTCGCCGTCGCCGGTGATGACCCACACGGCCAGGTCGGGCCGGGCCGCCTTCAAGCCCGTCGCCACGGCCGGGGCGCGGCCGTGGATCGAGTGAAACCCGTAGGTGTTCATGTAATACGGGAAGCGGCTCGAGCAGCCGATCCCCGAGATGAACACGGTCTGCTCCCGGGGGATTCCCAAGGTCGGCAGGACCTTCTTCATTTGGGCCAGAATCGAATAATCGCCGCAGCCAGGGCACCAGCGCACGTCCTGATCGCTGGCAAAATCGTTAGGAGTGAGAACTGGGAGGGACGCAGGCGTGGAAGAAGTATTAGTGCTCATGGGTACTTGCGGCCCGTTGTTTGGGGCGGGAGCAGCGAGGAAAGATCCGGACGATATATCAAACGATCATCAAAGGCCCAGCGGCCCGCACGCGATCAGGAGTTGATCGTTTGCTGGATGCGCTCGACCAGTTCAGAGACGGCAAACGGCTTACCTTGAACCTTGTTGAACCCGATGGCATCGACCAGGTACTCGGCACGCAACAGAAAACGCAACTGGCCCTTGTTCAGCTCGGGCACGAGCACCTTCTTGTAGTTGCGGACAATCTGGCCCAAGTTCGGCGGGAACGGATACACGTACCGCAGATGGCAGTGCGCCACGCTCAGGCCTTGACGCTGGGCGTTGGCCACGGCCGTGGAGCAGGCACCAAAGGTGCCGCCCCAACTCACCACCAGCAAATCGCCGCTTTCCGGCCCGTCCACCTTTTGCGGCTCAAGCGTCTGAGCCAGGTTGGTCAACTTCTTGGCCCGGGTGTCCACCATGTGCTGGTGGTTCAGCGGATCGTAGCTGACGTTGCCAGTGATGTCCTGCTTCTCCAAGCCGCCGATGCGGTGCATCAGCCCCTTGGTGCCGGGAATGGCCCAGGGCCGCGCCAGGTATTCATCGCGGGCATACGGGCGGAACGGCTCGCCGTCGCCGTTTTCCCTGGCCTCGGGATGCTTGATGTGGATCCGCGGCAAATCGCTCAGCTCGGGCAGCCGCCAAGGCTCTGAACCGTTGGCCAGGTAGCCGTCGGTCAGCAGCATGACCGGCACCATAAACTGCGTGGCGATCCGCCAGGCCTCGATCGCGCAATCGAAGCAGTCGGCTGGGCTGCGAGCGGCAATGATCGGCATCGGGCACTCGCCATTGCGGCCAAAGACGGCCTGGAACAGGTCCGCCTGTTCGGTCTTGGTGGGGAGGCCCGTGCTGGGACCGCCGCGCTGCACGTTGACGATCACCATCGGCAACTCGGTCATGACGGCCAGCCCCATCGCTTCGCCCTTGAGGGCGATCCCCGGCCCCGACGAGGCGGTTACGCCCATGGCACCGCCAAACGAGGCCCCCAGGGCGGCGGTGACGGCCGCGATTTCGTCTTCGGCCTGGAAGGTGCGCACGCGGAAATTCTTGTGGCGCGACAATTCGTGCAGAATATCGCTCGCCGGCGTGATCGGGTACGTGCCGTAAAACAGTTCGCACCCGCTCAACTCGGCCGCGGCGACCAGTCCCCAGGCCAGCGCCTGGTTGCCGGTGATGTTACGGTACGTCCCCGGCGGCAACTTCGCTTTGCCCACGCGAAACTGGCTGGCGAACGCCTCGGTGGTTTCGCCGTAGTTGTACCCGGCCATCAACGCCCGGCGGTTGGCTTCGGCCACCTCTGGCTTAGCCTTGAACTTGGCTTCGATGAAGCGCAAGGTCGGGTCCAGCGGGCGGTCGTAGAGCCAAAACACCAGGCCCATGGCGAAGAAGTTCTTGCAGCGGTCGCTCTCTTTGACCGACAGGCCGGTGTCCTTCACGGCCTCGCGCGTCAGCCGCGTCATCTCGACGAGGAATACCTGGTAGGCTTGGAGGCTCTCGTCTTCCAGCGGGTTGGCGTCCAGACCCGCCAGGCGCAGATCCTTCTTATCGAAGGATTCGCTATTGATGATCAGGATGCCGCCGGGAACGAGATCCGGCAGGTTCGTCACCAGGGCGGCCGGGTTCATCGCCACCAGCGCATCGACCTGATCGCCGGGGGTGTGAATGTCCGTACTGGAAAAGCGAATCTGAAAACCGCTCACGCCCGCCTTGGTGCCGCGGGGAGCGCGGATTTCAGCGGGGAAGTCGGGAAAGGTTGCAACGTCGTTCCCGACCAGGGCCGACGTATTGGTCAACTGCGTACCGGCAAGCTGCATGCCGTCGCCCGAGTCGCCACAGAAGCGGACCGTTGCCGCCTCCAGGTCCCGGACGTGCTTTTCGGGCTGGGTGGTCGTGGCCATGATGAGTGCAGTGGGATGCGGAAGGTTGGAGCGTGGCTGGAATGAATTATGGAGCTTGTCGCTGGATCGACAAGGAAGCGCGGCGGGGAGCCGTGGGTTGCTATTCGTAGGCTGGGCGGGGCAGGGCTAGGCGCCTTCGCGCTCCTGCGGGGCGGGCTTGGGGTCGGGCGGAAGGTTGTACACCGTCTCGGGAAAGTGCTCCACGAGAAAGTGAACAATTCCCGACACCGTGAGCATCCCTTGGGGGCGGCCTTCACCATCGACCACGGGCAGCCGGCGATATCCGCCATCTGCCATTTTGCGAATGGCCGAAGCAATGGAGGCTTGTTGCGTCAGCGTGACCGGCGAGGAAACCATCACGGTTTCAATCGGCTCGTCGAAAACAGCACTGCCGTCGCGGCAGGCACGAGCCATCAACTGGAGTGCGTCGCGTTCTGTAAAGATGCCGACCAACCGGTCGTCGCGGCAGACGAGCACACTTCCCGTACGCAGTTCCTGGAGCCGCCGCAGCACATCGCGTACCGGCGTCTCCGGTCCTACAGTCAATGGTTCGGCGATGGGAGCTTCGTCGATCAGTTGGGTGGTCAAACTAAGCTCAACATCCACGCCGACGTCTCCCCTTTACCGCCCCGCTCGGCACCCAGATGATCGCTTCCTGCTGCGCTTCACTAAATGTCAATAGTACTCTATCACGACATCGACCATTGTTAAACAGGGATCAAGTAAATTTTGCGGACTCAACCTTGTTTTCTCCGGGGGCTTTGTGAAAACAAGCTGCACTCGGCCTGCGGCACCCCGGCAATGGCCCGCCCCTTTGAGGCCCGCTTTCTGCCTGCAACGATGGTCCGCGCGCACTGCCTGCACTGCCGCCGGCGATGGTCCACCACAACCGGCCGTCACCCCGCGGCGGGCTGCGTGATCCAGATCGTCACCTGCGCGCGATCGTCACTTACCCGCCGTGGCCGTGATCGTGGTCGGCAAAGCGGGTGCCCGGCGGATTGGCCCCCCAAGGCTCCACGATCTTCAACTTCTTATCGGCCAATGCGCGGTAGCAATCCGGCAGGTCGAAGTTCGCCAGCACGTTGGGCAGCAGGCACGACAGCGGCCAGCCGTAAAGCTCACTCTCCGCCACCTCCGAGTAGCTGGTGAGTGCATTCTTCAAGCTCACTTGCCGGACCATCGGGTGCAGCAGCGCGGCGAACGTTGCCGGCAGCGCGCCCCAACCGCGGCCAACCAGGTGTACCTGCCGATGCCCAAACGAGCGAATCCAGTCCAGCACGCGGAGCACGTCGTGAGTTTTCTGGCCCACGTATGGCCGATCGAGCATGAGTGCATGGGCCGCATAAAAGTAGTCGTTCCCATATGGCGTGAGGAACGAATTGGCATTGCCGGTGTCGGGCCGCGATTCGCCGACACCGCGGACGTCGCACGTGAACACCTCGCCGGAGTGGGCTTCGATCAGTTCGCGCAGCCAGGCATCCTCCCGCAATTCGGCATCGCTGGAGTGATGCGAAACGTAGAGCAGCACGGGCTGGCCCTGGTCGTTGCCACCTACCTTGGGCGGTCGCGAAACGTGGCTCGTATCGCTCAAGCGGTAGACAATGGCCTGAATTCCCCGCTCGGTTTCCACGGCATACGGCGTAGAGCCCGGCCGGGGATAGCCGCGCCGGCCGAGCGAGCGCAGGATACGGTATTCGGGCGTGCCCCGGCGTGGCGGCAGCTTGAGAACTTCCGGCACCCGTTCAAGCAGCGCGGCTCCCGAAACCTCACCCCGCTCCTTGGCCAGTGCCTGCGACTTGGCCCGCGTGAATGAAAACGCGGTCTTGGATTCGAGGGTGGCGACCTGCCCTTGCGGGGCGCAGTACAGGTCTGCGTCCTTCTCAATGGTGAGTTCCGGCTCGGTCGAAGCTTCGGAAACTCCCGTGAACCGGTTGAACCAGCGATACATGGCCTCGCGGTTCTCTTGCGAGTAGCCGTGTGTCGTGGGACCGATGAACAGGCCGACCCGGTCCTCCGCGCCCAGCAGCTTGTACAACTGGCGAAGCCGTGCGAAGGCTTCCTCCGAACCGCGGGCGTCGAAGTAATCCTTCTCCTTCGCCAGCACAATCACCGGCTTGGGTGCCATGGCCGCCAGAAAATCGCTGTGGTCCAGGCCCAGCGCAATGGCCTTGGGAGGGCATTGTTCGGTGTCGGCCGAAAGCTCGTTTTCCATGTTCCGGCGGAACGTGGTGACAAAGCAACTGGGGGCCGCCATCGTCCACCGCCGTTCCACGCCGCAGAGCCATGTTGTCATGGTGCCGCCGCCCGAGTTGCCCGTAATACCGATGTGCCTGGGATCGACCTCCTCGCGGGTCAGCAGGTAGTCCAGGCCGCGCATCGCGTCCCAGCACCGCCAGATTCCCAGGAACTCGCCCACCAGGAACTGCTGATTGCCGCCGTGCAAGTGCTCGGCCACGCCGATGCCAACGGTCGGCTTCAGCGCTTTGTCGAGATACTGCAGTCGCTCGCCCTGGCCAATGGGGTCGAGGATCAACACCACGTAACCTTGCCGGGCCAGCCCCTGGGCAAATGCCTGGTATGCCTCGGCCGCTTTGCCGTTGGTCGAGTGGCCACACACACCCACGACACCCGGCAGCGGCATCTTGCGCCCACGCGGCACGTACAAGTTGGCCGTTACCAGAAATCCCGGTCGGCTCTCGTAGATGATGTTCTCGATGTGGTAAGCATCGCGTTTCAAGGTGCCGGTCTTGCGGACCTCCAGAGGGGTCTTTTCCGGAAACGGCCCGAAGCTCTGCTGAATCTTTTCCTGGACTTCCGCCACGTACTGCTGGGCATCTTCCTTGGTTTGCAGCGAACGGCGACGGCGATTGGCTTCCGCTTCCGCCCGGCGCACCTGCTCGACAAAAAATTCCTGTACCATGCGAGGGAACCGATTGCGGGCCGCCAGGGTTTCCTGAGCAGCTTCCAGGTCGCCCCGCAGGCAGCACTGTGCCAATGCCGTGCCCAGGCTGCCAACGGCCGCACCGCGCAACCAGGCACGCCGCGAAAGTTCCATCGGCAACCAAGGCACCGGTTCAAGTATCGCCTCGTGGGACGGTTCCAAGCCGCGCTCCTTGGGTGCCGGGGCTGCCGTACGCGCGGAGGTGCCATTAGATGCAACGTTCGGCGAAGACTGGCCCATAGTGATCGGTTGAGGCATGCTGAATCACTCCCACAAGGCGCATCAATCGGTTCCACGGAGTCGCAGCGCATTACCAGGCAACGTTGCCCACCGGAACCGGCGTTGAACTCGGCATCGGTTGCCCGGGCTGCGCCGTCACCACCATACTCTCCGTGATTCCAAAACGCGACCCGCAGCGGAGTGCTGGGTTTGCGGGAGCCATTCAAGTAAAAAACTGAAAAAAGATTTTCACTGACTCCCCCATTCGTGTATGGTGGGGGGCGAACGTCGAACAGCACCTCGCCACGGCAACCTGCCCCGCAGCCCTGGTGCTTTGTCGGCCGTCACTTGCTGAGCCAAATCCGTTATCACGTCATCAAACCTGTTTCGGCGCGGCAAGTGCTTTTGACGCCTTTGAGTGTCCTCGCTGGATCACTTCCACTTCGCTCGCAGCGGGAGCTAACTCCGCTCTGCTCGTCCGACCCGATTAAGACGTTACCGGACGGCCAGATTTAGCCGTACCCGAAATTCTGTTGGCATGGGCGAACCGCACATTCTGGCGCTGCGCTCCGCGGGGCCTATGGCGGCGCGTCCCAAGCAAGAAAGGACCGAACCATGTAACCCTCAAAGAATGACGTGTGCGCAGCTTGAAGTGGGGGGCTGAACACAGAGCTTCGGCAACGAACCAGGTTGTCGATTCGGTGAGTAGCCACTGAACGTTACCGTCCTCTGTCGTTATCAGTGCAATTACCGCGCACGGTGAGCGGAGAATCTGCCGCGCAGCTCAGACTGCGCCGCCGGCGGTTCTTTGCTCCTACTCCATCGATTGGAGTAAGCATGCTTGCTTTTGTCGTGCAACAAGGAATTCTGCAAACAGTACCTCAAGGACGATTGTTGCCCTGGTTAGGTCCGGCGCTGCGCGGCGTCACGGCTGCCACGCTCAAGGAACACACCTGCCTGCAACCGCCCGTGGAACGCGCCACCCGCTGGCGATACTGCACCGGTTGCCCCCACCAGCCCCAGTGCCCCTACGGGCTGACCTACGAGCCCGACCCACCCGGCAAGCGGCAGTTTTCTGGCCGCGACCATGCCAGCCGCGCCATCGTACTGGCGCCGGAAATCATCCCCGACCGCCGCCACTGGGACGGGCGTCTGGCCTTCGAACTGTTGCTGGTGGGTGAGGCCGCCATGGCACACCGGGCTGAGGTGCTCAACAGCCTGGCCGAGGCCGGGGAAGTACGCGGGCTGGGCCTCGATGGCCTCCGCTTCGAAGTGGTGGAAACTTCTCCACCGGAGAAGGGCCTGGTCGCTGCCGAAAGTTTGCCGGCGTTTCCGGACGCGCGTCGCGGTGTAATGGATCGTCTGACCATCCGCCTGAACAGTCCGCTATTCTTGCGGACGCCCGGCCTCAACGGCGCTCGCGGCCACATGACCCAACCGGAATTCTCCGACTTGTTCCGGGCCAGCATGCGGAACCTGGCGACCCTCTTCGAGTTGTATGCACAGCCGCTTCAAGTGGACTTCGGGGCTCTCAAGTTCGCGGCCGAACAAGTGCGCTGCGAACGGAGCGATTATTTCCAGTTCCGGCAACAACGCAGTTCCAACCGAACCCGGCAGCGGTTTGAACTGCGTGGCGTCCTTGGCTCGGCCATTTTTCGGAAGGTGCCCTGGAGCCTGATCCCGTGGATTTACTGGGGTGGGCGGTTCCACGTAGGGCAGCACCGTGTGTGCGGTGCCGGTGGCTGGAGTCTGGAATTGGGATCCATTCGCCCCGCGGCAAAAACCTCCCGCCTCCCACACGCCAAGCGCTCCAGCGCGGTGGACGCTTGAAACGAGCACCGGATGGCGGAAACCGTCCCGAAGCCGTTCACCCCGCTCGCCTCCATGACATCCGGCTCTTGCGTGCCTCTCTCCTGAAGTTCAGTCGTGCGATGGTGAACGCCATCAGCGTTACACCTTACCACATCATGCGTTATGACGCGCAGCCAGGCGGAGCCCCAGTGCTGCCTGCCGCGTCAAAATGGCACGTTTATTTATTATTTTAAGATTCTTTCGAGAACTTTCTTGCACATTTGAGAATCCCCTCGATATGCTGAGCGCGTGGCCTGCAAGCGCTGGCTTCACAGGCCATTGCCTTCCAGTGCCCGGCCCCAGGGCTTATTGCAACAGGTGCTATCAAGGCGCCGCACGTGCTTGGACGGGCTGCCGCGATGGTTCGCGTGCGGCACGTCATCGATCGTGCGTTCTACTTGTCACTCTGGCAAGCAGCTTGGGCCGTTTTCTAGCGGTCTGCTTTCTACCCCGACGGTCCCGCTCCACCGCTGTACCCGTGGTATCTGTCTTTCGTGTTTGACTGATGCCTGCACGACCGGTGTGCCTTGTGCACTCCGGTAAGGCGGCGCCTTGATTGATTTTTTGTCCTGAGGAGAGGCCTTTCATGCGCACCTGTTCTCGTCGTGGCTTCACCCTGGTGGAGCTGCTGGTGGTGATTGCCATCATCGGCATCCTGATCGCAATGCTGCTGCCGGCCATCCAGGCGGCCCGGGAGTCGGCCCGGCGTTCTGCCTGCTCCAGTAATCTGCGGCAGTTGGCCATCGGCGTGAATACCTACGCCGAGCGGAATGCCGAGCAGTTGCCGCCCAACAACTACAACAACCACTCTTGGATCGCCCTGATGTGGCCGGTCATGGACAATGCCCCACAATACTCCAAGTTGAGGCTGGACATCGGCGGCACCGACGCAACCGCTGCCAATGCCAACTCGGAAGGCAGAACGAACGCTTACCTGCACACGCGTTACCGCTCCGACCTGCTCTACTGCCCCACCCGCGGCTTCCGCCTCACGTCGTGGAGCTACACCGATGCCACCGAAGGCGCCGGCTATGGCCAGGCGGTTGACTACCTGCCAGTCGCGCTCACGCACCGTGTTTCGGACTGGCTGAGCAACTCTCCGCAGTATGCAGGCTCGACCGCTCCCAATAAGCCTTACCTGATGGGTCCGCTGGTGGGTGCCGTCCGCGGAACCACCTATACCAACGGCGGCGTCAAGAACGTACAGATCACCTCCGCAGTCAGCATCGGCGGGGTTACCGACGGCATGACCTACACGGTCATCGCTGGCGAGAAGCACGTGCCTAGTGGGTTCTTGGGGAACAGCCACGCTGACCATCCGTGGTCGGCCGCGACCTTCCACAACGGGGGCGACTGGCACTCCAACAAGATCATCGGCCTGGGCCTGCCCCCGCGGCCCGACGATCCGGCATACAATTTCGACACCAGCCTGCCCACCTTGCCGCTGACGGACCACGGCGACTCGTTCGCGAGCAAGTACTTGATGTTCGGCAGTTGGCACCCCGGCGTGACCCAATTCGTATTCGGCGACAGCCGCGTGGTCGCGATCAAGAACTTTGTGGAACCGCTGACGCTCCGGTACGCCGGGAATCGCAGCGACGGCCAGTCCTATAACTTGCCGTAACCCACCAACAATTAATGACTTAGAAGTCCAAGCCGCCCTGGCAGGCGCGCCCCCAGCCGCTTGCCAGGGCTTATATCGTTGGGGTCCCCCCCGAAAACCCGCCGACCTCTCTTTCTGCACTGGGCGGCTGCGTCCACTTGCGCCAGAGATAAGTTGGAGCACAAATTTCGTAGTTCATTCTGAAATTTTCTTGCGATCTTCGGTCGCTTCCTCTTATACTGCGCTACGCGCTCTGACCGAGGCTTGAGGCGGCAACGAATGCCCCCGAGGCCTGCGGTCGGGCGTCCACGCATCCTCATGCTGGTGAGCATGCCGACCTTGCGGCGTGCCACCTGTCCTCCCCATGCCTGCGCGGTACAGCGCGTACCGCCGTATGCATACCTTCTGGGGCCGTCCGTTCAACGCAGCGGATGATTGGCGTGATTGGTTTCCCGGGCGCAGGGTGTCCACCTTATGTCATGGCGATGCACCCAAAGTGCCTTGGATTGAGATGGGGGGGCGGTTTGCAGCACAGCGTGTTCGACTTCCGGACCTTGATGATGCAGCGTCCCTGTGATTGACAACTGCGCAGCGAATGTCCGCTTACTTTCGTGCTGGCCCTCCGAAATGTGGCCAATTGCGATTTGATCCGAACGTCTTGCGGCACCGATCGTTCGACAATCGGACCTTCGCGGCGCAACCCTCAATAGAACCCGACTTTACGAACCCATTGAAGTCATCAACTCGCTCCAGGCCGCCCACACTTCCCGCAAACTTCACCTTGATTTGCGGCCCGTAGCAGAGTCATACGGCAGGCTCGTTTCATCCATATCGGCGAGCATGGTCTGGCGGGCCGGTATGGCCCCATCTCGTTCTGTGTGAACGTAATTCATCCCGCTTGGGATTTGTCATCTTCTTGGTTTTCGCTTCATGGAGAAGTTGCCATGCGCAACCGCGATCGTTCCGGTTTCACACTCGTGGAACTGCTGGTGGTCATCGCCATTATCGGCATCCTGATCGCCATGTTGCTGCCCGCGATCCAAGCCGCTCGCGAGTCAGCCCGGCGAGCCAACTGCTCGAGCAACCTGCGGCAGTTGGCGCTGGGCGTCAATACGTACTCCGAACGCAATGCGGAGCAGTTGCCGCCGAGCACCTACAAGCATCACGGGTGGATCGCGCTGATGTGGCCGGTCATGGACAATGCGCCGCAGTATGCCCAGTTGATGCTGTATCACGACGCCGTCAATAACGATGCCTCGCCGGTCAATGCCAACGGCTACACCAACGCTTATGTCCATTCCCGGTATCGTTCCGATGTGCTGATTTGCCCCACCCGCGGTTTCCGCACCACGGCCTCCGGCATCAGCGGAACCAATTCCGGCCGCCCCGACGAAGGAACGGTGTATGGGCAGGCCGTCGATTACATGCCGGTGACGATGGTGTACCGGCCTTCGGACTGGATCAGCAACAGCCCCCAGTACGCCTATTCTGAAAACCCGTCCAGGCCGTACCTGATGGGCCCCATCGTCGGTGCCCGGCGGGCGACGACCCACACCAGCGGCGGCACGACGACCGTCAGCATTACCTCCTCGGTCAGCATCGGCGGCGTCACCGACGGGATGACCTACACGCTCATTGCCGGCGAAAAGCACGTACCCTCAGGCTTCTTGGGCAACTCGCACGCCGATTACCCCCGCTACGCCGCGGTGCTGGAAAGCTATGCGGACTGGACTTCCCACAAGATTATCGGCTTGGGCTTGCCGCCGCGGCCCGATGATCCGGCTTACAACTTCGACAACCCGCTGCCGGCCAATAGCATCAGTACCAGCGGCGGCGATTCGATGCACAACAAGTACTTCATGTTCGGGAGCTGGCATCCGGGCGTGACCCAGTTTGTGTACGGCGATAGCCGCGTGGTCTCCATCAAGAACTTTGTCGAACCGCTCACGCTGCAATACGCTGGCCACCGCAGCGATGGCCAGTCGTACAATCTGCCGTAACGCCAAACCGCAAACAGCGTGACCGATAACCCCCCAAGCTCCGTCGGGCGGCCCCTCGCCCGGCGGAGCTTTCTTCGTTTCCGCCGGCGCCTGTTTCGCCCAGCACGTTCGAAAAGCGGCGGTACCCGCTCATCCCCCCGGGAACGAATCACGACGAGTGCGGTTTCACGCTGCGCTATATTTTTTTCAACTGACGCTACAATAAATCCACTTTGTTATTAAAAATACTTGCAAAGATTGGGCCCGGTTTTATACTACCACCATTGGTAGGCGTTGCCTTTGGGGGGGCCAGTTCCATACCGTCGGATCGACCCTGCAGGGGGCATGGTTGCTGACGTCGCGAGCGGGAGTACCTCCCCGCACACCAGCCCAACTTTCCCACCTGGCCGCCAGCGCGGCCCGCATCCCTCCTTGTGGCACGGATGTTTTCAGTTGCCGCCAGCAATACCTGGCGTCCAACGTACAGGATCACCACCACGAAACCGATGCGCTCGCCGAAAGCATCCTTTACTTTCGGCCGCTTCCAATTGGATTCACCGCTTGGTGCAGCGCAAAGGTAAGCCCACTGGCTATGCGGACACGCTTGTTTCTACTCCGCACCTTGCCAATCCATCAAACTGCGTAGGCGTTTTTGGGAAAAAGGATTTCATCCATTCCTTCTTGGTTTCAGAGAGGAGTTGCCATGCGCAACCGTCATCGTTTTGGCTTCACCTTGGTGGAGCTGTTGGTGGTGATCGCCATCATTGGCATCCTGATCGCCATGCTGTTGCCGGCCATCCAAGCCGCCCGCGAGTCGGCACGCCGTGCCAACTGCTCCAGTAACTTGCGGCAGTTGGCCATCGGCCTGAACACCTATGCGGAGCGCAACGGAGAGCAGTTGCCGCCCACCACGTACAAGCATCACGGTTGGATCGCACTGTTGTGGCCGGTAATGGACAACGTTCCGCAATACGCCGGCCTGATGCTGCAGCACGATGCGATTGATATCAACTCCGGCAACACCGAAGTCAACCACGACGGTCTCACGAATGCGTACCTCCATTCGCGGTACCGCTCCGATGTCATGATTTGCCCCACCCGCGGCTTTCGGACGACCGATTGGGGTATCAGCGGCAGCAATTCCGGCCGCCCGAGCGAAGGAACAGGCTACGGCCAGGCCGTGGACTACCTGCCGGTGTCGATCGTGTTTCGTCCATCCAGTTGGGGTGGCCAGTTCGCACACACCGCGAACCCCACCGGAGCACACCTGATGGGCCCCATTGTCGGGCATCGCCGCGCGACGACACACAATAACGGCGGCGTCATCAATATCAGCATCACCTCGTCGGTGACCATCGGCGGTGTCACCGACGGCATGACCTACACGCTGGTCGCCGGGGAAAAGCACCTCTCGCCTGGTGCCGTGGGCACGAAGTATGCCGATTATCCCCGTGGGGCCGCCGTGTTCGAGGCTTACGACGACTTCTTCTGCAACCGAGTGATCGGCGTGGGCCTGCCCCTGCGGCCAGATGCTCCGGAATTCACCTTCGAGAACCCCCTGCCGCCTCAGAACATCAATACCGCGGGCAGCGCCATGCTCGACAGGTACCTGATGTTCGGCAGTTGGCACCCGGGCGTGACCCAGTTCGTGTACGGCGACAGCCGCGTGGTGGCCATCAAGAACTTTGTGGAACCGCTCACGTTGCAATACGCCGGCCACCGCAGCGATGGCCAGTCGTACAACCTGCCGTAACAGCGAACACAACCAACGCACTTGACATTGATTGCTAAAGCTCCGGCGGGCGATTCCCATCGCCCGCCGGAGCTTTTTGCATTGGGTAAGGCCGAATCGTGTCGCAGGACGCATGCGGGGCTGAATCGCCGACTTGACCTTCACCGCCTGCCCCTCGATCAAGATGCGTAAAAATAAACCCATTTTATTCTGATATTTCATTGCAATCAGGCCGCATGGCCCTATACTGCCACCATTGGACGGCACAGTTCCGGGGGGCTGAAATGTGCCGATCAGCCCGCCCTGCGGGGGCCTCCGCATCGCTACCCGGGGGAGCGAAGTCTCCCTACGCATCACTCCGCCATTCCTGCTTCGGCGTCTGCGCGGCGGTATCCGTCCTGAATCTTGAGCGCTTGCACTGGCTGCCAGTCATTACCCGACGCGCAAGACGTGCGATCGCCACCGTCCCGATGGATGCCCGCCTGAAAGCGTCTCTCCACCGTTTCTGCATTGATCCAACCTGACTGGTCGCTTGGCGCGGCGTGGTGGGAATCCCTTGGCCAGATCAATGCGGCAAAGGCCGCTTGCTGACTTGCCATGCACTCCCCATTGCGCCGGCATTTTCAATTTGAGGGATTTCATCCATTCCTTCTTCGTTTCAGAGAGGAGTTGCCATGCGCAACCGTCAACGTCCTGGCTTCACGCTCGTGGAGCTACTGGTGGTGATCGCCATCATTGGCATCCTGATCGCCATGCTGCTACCCGCCATCCAAGCTGCCCGCGAGTCGGCAAGACGCGCCAACTGCTCCAGCAACTTGCGGCAGTTGGCCATTGGTGTGAACACGTATGCAGAGCGCAACGGAGAACAGTTGCCGCCCACCACGTACAACTATCACGGTTGGGTCGCGCTGATGTGGCCGGTGATGGACAACGCGCCGCAGTACTCGCAACTTATGCTCCAGTACACCGCCCTCGACGACACCAACACCAACGCCAACGGCCTAACCAACTCTTACATCCACCACTCGTATCGCTCGGATGTATTGGTTTGCCCCACGCGCGGCTTCCGCACGACGGCCGGGAGCGTCAGCGGCGCCAATTCCGGTCGCCCCGACGAAGGGACCATCAATGGCCAAGCGGTGGATTACTTGCCGGTGTCGATCGTGTACCGCCCGTCGACCTGGACACAATCTGCCTTTTCATCGAACCCCACCGAGCCTTACCTGATGGGACCTATTGTTGGTCCGCGCCGCGCAACGACGCACAATAACGGTGGTGTCATCAACATCAGCATCACCTCGTCGGTGACCATCGGCGGTGTGACCGACGGCATGACTTACACGCTGATCGCCGGCGAAAAGCACCTGTCGTCGGGGGCCGTCGGAACCGCGTATGCCGACTATCCCCGCGGGGCCGCGGTGTTTGAGGGCTACGATGACTTTTTTGTCAACCGAGTGATCGGCCTGGGGCTGCCACTTCAGCCCAACGACCCGCAATACGCTTTCGACAATCCGCTTCCGCCCCAGAACATCAAGACTGCCGGCGACCAGATGCTCGACAAGTACCTCATGTACGGCAGTTGGCACCCGGGCGTGACCCAGTTTGTGTACGGCGATAGCCGCGTCGTCTCCATCAAGAACTTTGTGGAACCGCTCACGATGCAATACGCCGGCCACCGCAGCGATGGCCAGTCGTACAACCTGCCGTAACGCGCAGTACACACAACTTTGATCCTTGCCTAATGGCTCCGGCGCGCGGCTGACCGCGCGCCGGAGCTTTTTCTTTTGACTGGGCGCCGCAGGACACGACGGAATCAGCCCCTTGCCTCGCCTCGCTTGCCGCATTCTCGGCCTTGTGTGCCACCAGGTGACCGCCAAACGGCACTCGCCCACCCCCCCCATTAAAGGGCTGGCACCATTGTTTGGTATTAATTTGAAATTTTCTTGCATCGGGGTGCTGCATCCGTATACTACCACCGTTGGCCGGTGTCGCCCGCTGGGTTTTGTGCCATCTGCGGTGGAATACCGTGGCGCAATCGGGGGCAATTCCGTACCCGAATGAGCGCCGTCCACCATGTCATGAACGCGGCCCGATTCGGCCCACACACTTCAATGTGTTTCACATAGCCGCCTGAAAATTTCCGGCGGATAATCCAACGATCACTATCACAAAATCGATACACGCTCCGTAGGCCGCTTCTACGTTTGACGCACTTCCTCTTTGATGGTGCGGCCTGATGCAGCGCTGGGCGGTTCCCGTACGTCATGTCGGCGAGGCGGGACACGCCTCTGCCACATATTCTGAAGTCAAACTGCGTAGGCGTAGTCCCGGTCGTGGGACTACGGTGTATTCGTTATTCATTTCTTGGAGGAATTCGCATGCGCAGCCGTTTTCGTTCTGGCTTCACCCTCGTGGAGCTGCTGGTGGTGATCGCCATCATCGGCATTTTGATCGCCATGCTATTGCCGGCGATCCAGGCCGCCCGGGAGTCGGCCCGGCGGGCCAACTGCTCCAGCAACCTGCGGCAGTTAGCTATTGGCGTGAATACCTATGCTGAGCGTAACGGAGAGCAGTTGCCGCCCAGTGCGCGGCGTCATCATAGCTGGATCGCATTCATGTGGCCGGTGATGGACAATGCACCGCAATACTCCAAGCTCATGTTTCAATATCATGCTACCGACAACGACACATCACGGCTCAATGCTGATGGCGTCACGCAGGCATATATTCATGCTCGCTATCGTTCCGACGTCCTGCTGTGCCCCACGCGCGGGTTCCGCACCACGGCCGCAGGCATCAGCGGCGCAAACTCGGGCCGGCCAGACGAACCAACGATCTACGGCCAAGCTGTCGATTACTTGCCGGTATCGGTTGTCTATCGGGCTTCAGATTGGATCAGCAATTCACCCAAGTATGCCGGTTCAAGCAATCCCGACAAACCCTATCTGATGGGCGCCATTGTCGGTATTCGCCGCGAGACGGTTCATAACAATGGCGGTATCACCACCTATCAAATGACGTCGGCCGTCACCATCGGTGGCGTCACGGATGGCATGACCTATACGCTGATCGCCGGCGAGAAGCACGTGCCCTCGGGCTTTTTAGGGAACAGCCGCGCTGACTACCCGCCCTATGCTGCCAGCCTGTACTCTGACTCGTCGGCCTGGCACTCCAACAAGATCATCGGCCTGGGGTTGCCACCGCGCCCCGATGATCCGGCCTTCGACTTTGAGAATCCCCTTCCAGATGAATCGCTCTCAAACCTGGGGGATTCGTACGAATCGAAATACACCATGTTCGGCAGTTGGCACCCGGGCGTGACGCAGTTTGTGTTCGGCGACAGCCGTGTGGTTGCCATTAAAAACTTTGTCGAGCCGCTCACGCTGCAATACGCCGGCCACCGCAGCGACGGCCAGTCGTACAACCTGCCGTAAC
>CAZEEG010000124.1:0-6245 GCA_964511065.1 uncultured Pirellulales bacterium
GCGTGTCAGGCGGCGTGACAGAAGCCGTGCGCATCGGCCGCTCCTACAAGCCGAATCAGTAAACGCCACGGCGCACCCGCGGCTAATGGTTGGGGCCGCTCTGCGAACCAAAACGACTCTGGTTTTGTTGAAGCCGTTGGGCGGAGCTGCAACCGTGCGGGGCCGCCGATCCACCGCTTCAGTTGCGGTTCATCATCGACAACCAGACAAGTCGTGCGATGGTCCTCAACAATCGATGCTCATAAACCCGGCGGAGTTGCCGCTTCGCTGCCGGGTGATTCTGGCGGCTCCGTTGGCGCCTTGCGTTCCTGCTTCAGCGGGCAACCGCAGGTCGGGCATCGAACATCGTCTTTGCTCACCAACTGCTGGCAGTCCGTGCAAGTCTCCTCGGGTACCAGGGGACAGCCGCAAATGGGGCAACTGGTCGCCTTGCGGGAAACGGCACGGTCGCAGTCAGGGCACGGACGAAACCGACCGTGTGCAGGAGGCGGCGACAAGTCACAAGTCTGCGGCGCTTCTGGTGCCGATGCCGCTTCCATTCCCTTGGATTTCGCGCGCTGAAGCGCGATGATGCCCTGCCCCGCGATCAACACCGGCACGACCAACCCGAAAAAGCCGGCCTTCATCACATCGTACGGGCCGGAATACGCATTGTCTGGAATTAACTTGAATTGTTCGCGGGCGTGCAAGAACAAGAATATCTGGCTGTGGCTACCCTCTATGCGCCACTCGATCGCCGAAAAATGCATCGCAACGGCGGCCACGATCAATGTCCAGCCCAACACCCGCAGCGTGGGATTGGCATGCTCTTTACGTGCAGCTTTCTTCCTCACGTGCGGCCCCTTGTGTGATACCCCCTGGAACTTATTCGCTGCTCGCTTGGGATCTGCCAACGCGGTCCTTTCTCAGAAGCCCAGGAATCAGTAGCGCAATCCTGGCGAACCGAAGAATGAACGGATAGACCAATGCCCCGCGCCTACGTGCAATTGGCAAGACAAAGCCCCCCGCCGAGCAGATGGGAAGTGCGGCGCTCAAGCGGTGAACATCATGGCGACCCAGAATAGAGGCTGCGGAAGAGCCGTGTCAAACTTCGTCCGTCGCACGCTGCGGATCCTGGCCGCCGGCATCGCCGTGTCCAAGCTGGCTCGGCGACACAGGCTGGCACGCTGGGCAGGTGGGCACCCTATCATTGGCACGATGGGCGACAGCTTCGCCCGCCTTCTGCAACTTCAAAGAAACCAAGAGAGCCGGAATGGTTCGCCTTTGGCCCCTTGGATCGGAGGGTGCCGCCTGCCGCGCATAGAAAAAGCCGCAAGTCTTCGCAGACTCGCGGCTTATGTTAAGAGGCGCTGGCCGGATTCGAACCGGCGATGGCGGATTTGCAATCCGCTGCCTTAGCCACTTGGCCACAGCGCCAAAATCGGGTTGCTCAGGTTGCACGGCATCCAGGCCCTGCCTGATACGGCCCGCAGGCCGCCAAGGGCGTCAAAACCTGCCTGGACCGCGCATGCCCCCGAGGTGGTCCATCTCCTCGGAAAGCATAAAGGCTTCCACCTCAACGGTCAAGATCGGACAGGCCAATCGACCGCCTGTTCGCCCGTGGACGGGGTACGGCAGCCGTGCCGCTTGGACTTACGGTATCGGTCGTAACGGCCGCCGCACTTAAGGACAATTTGCCGCCGGCCGGGGTTCGCCGTCCGGCGGCGCAAAAGTCGAATCCACTGGCCGGGCACAACCGCTAGCGTGCATGTAGCGCGCTGGGCGGTGGCTTGCGGCACACGCCGGACGTGCAGCGTGATCCAACGGTACCCCCGGCCCAGCGGTTCGCCCGGGAAAATCAGCCTCGGGCGTTGAGCGGCACTTCGTGGCTGGAGGCGATATTCACCCACACGTGGACATGCGGTTCGCCTCGGAAGTACCACACAAACGAGGGGCCTTCGAGCCGCCAGTTGTCCCAAACCTGGTCGTCGCCCATGTCGCCTTCCTGGTAGAAGGCCAGGGAGCACTTGTCGAGCCCGCCCTGCTTCTTGAGGCATGCCAGGGCTTCGTCCTGGTCCACCTGGCGGTAGGGTTCCAGCAGCTTGAGCAGCACCTGTTGCAGGTGCTCTTTCTGGTCGGCGGTGAGGTCTTCGACCGGGATGCCGGGGAACTTGCCGTCGGGGCCGCGGAAGCCGACCGCCGACTCGGCCGGCCGCCGCGTCAGCAGGGCCTTTTGGCGCTGCTTGCCATCGAGCATGGCGTAGACCTTGTTGGCTTCCAGGGCCAACGGCCAGTACACGTTGCCGGGGTGGCCATCTTCTTCCTGCAGCCCACGCACGCGGCTGGCCTGGTGGCCGTAGAAGATCGGCCCGCCGAAGGCCACGTGGTCGGCCGAGTCGCCATCGCAGCGGATGGTGAGATGCCGGCCGGTCATTACCAGTTCGAACTTGCCGTCGCCTGGCGTGCCGAAGATGGCGATATTCTGCCGGCGGCCATACCCACCCGCATCGTCTTGAAGCTGCTTTTCCACGCGCGGCAGCCACTGGGGATTATACAGGCCCTCGAAAATGGCCCGGATGATCTCCTGCTGATCCTTGGTGTAGAAGTCGCTGGCGATGGAAGGCTGGGTGATGTGCCAGTTGTTGGAAACAAAGGTCCGCAGCAGCTTGCGGTCTTCCTCGGTGTGATCCCAGTCGAAGCAGATCGTGCTCCGCTGCTTTTCGTCGAGCGAGTCGTAAAGCTGCTTGACGAGCGTTTCGGGCTGCTTCTTGCTGGCCGATTTCTCGCCGGCCAAGGCGGCCGGGGCCAGACCCGCGGCCACCGTGGCGGCCGAGGCCACGCGGAGAAACTCGCGGCGATCCAATGCGTCTGCCGAAGCACAATCGGGGCAGGCATCCGGGCGGTGCGGGGCCATGGTATTCTCCTTGGGGGGATTCAAGTTGGGTGGAACTGCTTTGCGGGCTGAGGCAACTTACCGCCGTTCGTGGCAGGCCTGGCAGCGATTGTAAATCTCGCTCAAGCCGGCGCGCAGTTGACTGGCATCGGCTTGGGCGTTGGTTGCCGTTTGATGCGAAACCGTTGTGAAGTCGTCGGCCAGCCGCTTCCAGTTCGCATCGCCGCGATATGCCGAAAGCAGCGGGCCAAGCTCGGCCAACACCTGGGCCGACCGGCGGGCAGAGTCGGGTTCATCGAACAGCAGAGCCCGCTTGGCGTCGGCGTGGGTGCCATCGAGCAGCACCATCATGGCGTGCAACCCGGCCGAAGGCCGCGGTATCTGGGCAGCCGGTTTCTCCGGGAATGCCAGCGCGGTCAGGGCTCCGGATGCCTTGCGGCATGCGGCAATGGCCGCCTTGCAGGCGTCGGCGTCTTCGGCATCGGCCGCCTTGACAAGCTGCTGGATTGCCCCGCGGAGGTTGCCGGCCGCGGTTCCCCATTGGCTATCGCCTTGCCGGGCCGACAGCAGATCGCTCAGCAGCAACAAGCCTTCGGCAGTTTGCTTGAGCGATTTGAAATCCGAGCCGGAAAGCCATTCGTCGCAGTAGTCGAGATTTCCCCCCAAGGCCGATTGCAACGGATGAGGATCGGCCGTTGGCCTGGCGGCTTGATCGGTCGATTCGCCAGCGGCTGCGGCGGACTCTGGCGCTACCGCGGCAATATGCAGCCAAGTGGCGGCCAGGCAAAGCGAGAACGCCGTAGCGGCAACCAGCGACCAACGGCGACGCTGGCTGAAAGGCAACAACCTCATGCAGACCACTCCCGACTCGCGGAGATATTCGACCCAACTCCGCCTTTAGTGTGGCTGGCTGGGCAGGGGGATGCAAGCGCGAGCGGGTGGGCGGAGCTACAGCTTGGGCACCGGGATGGTCGGGGGCCGGGGCTTGCTCGGCTTGCGGGGTCGGGGATCGCGGAAGTCGTAGTCCGGCATCAGTTCGACCCCAAAGCCGCGGCCCAACTCCAGTTCGGCCCGGGCCGCCCAGGGCGTACCGGGATGTTCCTCGATCACCTTCTGGAACATCTGCCGCGAGCGCTCGATGTACGCCGCCGTTTGCTCGCCGGTGATCGTTTCTTGACGGTGCTCAATGTGCCAGCGGGCCAGTTGATACCAGCCGATCCCCTTGGGGTCTTCCTTGCGGAGTGGAACGACCTTCGGTTCCTTCATGAAATGCTGCAGGTAGGCCATGTATTCGTAGATGCGCACCTTGTACGCCAGAATCTGCGCATAGATCAAATCATAATTGGCCTGCCAGCGGGGATAGAGTTCCTTGCGGCGGTCTTCAGCAAGGCTTTCCATGGCCTGTTCCGCCGCGTGCAAGTACTGCACGTAAAGCTGCGCCTTGACGATTTCTGTCTGGGCCTGGCCGGCGAACGTGCGAGGGTTGGGTGAAAAGTTGCTCGTTCTGACCTCGATCACCTCGGACTTCTGGGGATCGTACGGATTGAGATCGCTAATGACCTTCCAAATGGTTGCCCGAAGGCGGCTACGGTTGCGCTCCATCACATAGTCGGGCCGCGCCTCCAGCGACGGCAGGTACGGCCGCAGCGCCTCGAGCGAATAGCGCCGATATTCGCCGACCTTGGCCAGGTATTCTTCTTTCGTAATCTGCTTACGGCGGTACTGCTCCACCAGCATGGATTCGCCTTCACGCACCAGGTTGGCCTCCACGGTGGGCAGCATGAAGAAGATGCCGCCGGTTTCCCGGGCCAACCGGCATTGCTCATAGGGTCCAAAACCGCTGGGGTGGGCATCGGTGCGGCGGTGAAAGCCGCTGGTTTGAAGCTGCTCGGCGTAGGGGGTTTCCGGCCCGCGATCGATCGGCAGCAAGTGAATGTGCCCGGTCTGTGGGTGGCGCCAGAACATATGCGCAAACGGATAGCCAAACACGGCTTCGCGGCCCAGTACATAAATGCGGCAGCGGGCCGACCGGGCCTCGTACAGCGCAGCTTCCAGCTTGGTGACATTGGATTGCGGGTCGCCGCTTTCATCGGTCACCAGGATCATGGCCATCTGCCGCCGGCCGTTGGCCGCCACCGATTTGAATTGCTGGATCGTCGCGCCCACGGCATCGCACATCATCTCCTGGCCCGACGGATCGGTGGGCACCGCATGGATGGCGGTACGAATGGCCTCGACGCTGCTGGTGGGGCGTGGCGTATGGACGTTGAAACCGCTGCCATAGCTGGTGACCGCCGTAAGCAACACGTCGTCCTCGGTGACGCCTTGCAGGCCAAGCTCCTGGTAGACCTTTTCAATGCGGGCGGCAATCTCCTGCTGGTCGTCCTTCATGCTCTCGGACTGGTCGAACACCCACACCACCAGCACCTTGCCCTTGCGAAGCATGCCCAGGATCTCTTGCGTGATGCGGTCCATGGCTTCGTCGTAGCCGTCGACGATGGCGTGGGGGTCGCCCTTGGTTTCCTCGGGCGTGTCCAGTGCGAGGTCGCTGCCGCGGACGCCAGAAAGGCTGGCCATCGGGCCCACGTTGACCGTGGGAGTATCGAGCGTTTCGCGCAATTCCTGGTTGAACGTGGGATTGGTGGCGCCGTCGATGGCCGAGTTGTGCCCCGTCTTGAGGGTGCCGTGCGCACTGACCATCGAAGCCGACTCCGAGGGCGTGAGCCGGTATTCGAGCATCTCCTGCAGTTCCTCCTGCGGACGCTCCTGAAGCGCCTCTAATTCTGGCGGATCGGATTGCGCTGCGAAGGGAAGCATGATTAATCCCAGCACCACCAGCACCGCCGCATGCACGATCATGGAAAGCGATACCGCCCCCAGCGCCTGGACCTTCTCCTTGTGGGGTGAGGCCGCCTCGATCAATAGCCGATCGGCGTCGGCCGTTACGGGCGCAAGCTGATCGGCCGCTCGATCGGACGAACGCCCTGCGGCAACGGGCGGCGCGGTTGCAGTGGTTGCCCCGGGGGAAGCAGGGGGAGCCCCTGGCGGCGGAGCGGGCGCTGGTGCGCGGCGTGTGTCGCTCTGGGCGCAGGCAGCAGTGTCCTCGGCCGATGCCGGACGGCGGCGGCGTTTCTTCATTCGCCGGGGACGCTCGCCATGGTCCCCGGGGTCGGCAGGCGCTCCATGCTCCAGGGGTGCGCCGTTTCCGGCTTCCGAGTCTGGGCGTTTCTTGACTTTGATGGGTTGTCCGTCGGGGCCCAGGCGGATGCGGCGTTTCTTGCGAAGCCGCCGCCGCGGCGCCCCCTCGGGGACGCCAGGGGCCTGGTTGGCCGCGCCGGGTGTAGCGGGCGTGGCAGTTGTGGCGGGCGTGGCA
>CAZEEG010000124.1:6345-16437 GCA_964511065.1 uncultured Pirellulales bacterium
GGCCTGGTTGGCCGCGCCGGGTGTAGCGGGCGTGGCAGTTGTGGCGGGCGTGGCAGTTGTGGCGGGCGTGGCAGTTGTGGCGGACGTGCCACTTTCCAGGCCGGGGGTAGCTGGCTTGCTCCCATTCCCATTGGTCGCGGTTCCACTAGCCGCAGCGACTTCGGGGGCGCGTGGCCGTTTGCGTCGAATCTTGCGGGCAGGTCGCGCACCATTGGCCGCTGGGCTGCGCGATGAGGCCGGCACGCCCGACGGCCGGTCTTGCCCACTCCCAGTGAAAGCCGCCGGAGGTGCGCCTTGCGCCGGGTCGGCAAGTCGCGCATCGTGATCGGTGCGATGGCTCATACGCGGCCTCGTTTGCTAGCGCAGCTTCGATTGTCGCGCCGTAAGAGGGACAGGTTCTTCGGCGCGGCGACGGTCCGTTTCCCTGCGCGCCATTTCGCCGACTGATGCCAGGGCGCGAAAGGCTTTCCGTTTAGCGCCTCAATGGCCGGGCATCGGCGACGCAACGCGCGCAATGGACAACTGCTTGATATGCAAATACTTACGGTTGCCGATGCCCCCTCGCGGGACTCAGCAACAGCATGTGGAAAAACGGTCCACTTCGCCAGATCGAACTGAAGTACGGCGACAGGAGAAAGGCAGTGTTCGATCCCCCCACATTGGTGCTTATTGTCGCAAAGGAAGCGGACTGAGATCAAACAAAAATCGCACCGAATGCGGGAACTCCGCAGCGGCCACACCCGAATCGTGCGCCGGGTTGCGACCAGAAAAGTTGTGCAGCAGTCATTCGGCACACCGGGCCGAACTTATTCCACATTTGCCCGGCGAAAAACGGAGCGGGCATGCTGTGGGTGCCAGCATATCCGGCGGGGGAGCGGCCCAGCAGTCCACCAGGGCCCCCCCTGCGCGGAATCGTCGCCAAGGTAGATACATTTAAACGTGCAGATGGCGCAGTTGCTTCATGCGCGAGGAGGCATTTCGTTGACATCTCCAGGTGGCGCGCGACAATAGAACTACCTATCTATCCAACGAACACCGGGCAGGTTGACCGCGAACCACGGCGCAGCGTTGACCGTAGCCTGGGAGTGCGTCCGGTACCGTCAACGGATTGACGATTGCGGCTGCAACGTACCCAAGCCGCAGAGCGGCATTTGGGGGCCCCTTAATTATCCGCTGAGTTTGCCAAAGGACGGTACGAGCCGCAACGTTTCCAAGCCGCAAGGGGAGGCATGTAAAGGCCATTCGTCGGCGGCAGGCATCGACCGGCAGGTTTCCCCCGGAAGCCGGTCTTGGGAATAGGCGCCGCCGGTCGAGCAATCCTCCCTCACGTCCCCACAGGAAAGCATCCATGCATCAACCCATGCTCGGAACGATCCTGGCGAAGCTAGCTCCCAAGGGACGGCAACACCATGCTGCCGCGAGGGTTGCGCCGCCTGTGCCGGGTATGCCGTCCGCGCGGCAGGTGCGGCTCATGCAGGATATCCGGTCTGGCAGCAAGCGGTGTTTTACGGCGGCGGTGGCGTTCCTGGTCGCCTGCATGCTGGCATCCACGGTACAGGCTGCGAAGGTGGTGCTGCGCGATGGCCGGGTGATCGAGGGGCGCATCGCGCCGATCCCTTCCATGCTGGCCGATCCGTCTGGCATCAACGAGGGCGGCACGCCCATCCTGCTGATCGACGACGATCTCCGCCGCACGTTTGTCCCCAAGCGCCGGGTTGAAGAAGTCCACGAAGGCGCCGGCGAAACGCTGGAGCGGTTCCGCATTTGGCAGAAGTTGCCGCCCGGTGGCAGGCCGGTGGCCTCCGTGGGTCCGCTGAGCGACGTTAGCCCTTGGAACGAGCACGGCCGCCGCTCGGCCGTGATGAACACGCAGCGGGGCCCGATCGACATCATCCAGGGGATCACCGAGATCACGCCCCGCTATACCACGGTGACATCGCTGCGGCAGTACAAGTGGGACATGCGGATCGCCACGTCGTCGATTCCCAAGGAAGCGCTCCAGCAGATTCTGGAGAAGGCGATCAACAAGAACAATCTCGAACAGCGGATGCGGCTGGTTCGGTTCTATCTGCAAGGCGATTGGTTTGAGCAGGCCCGCAAGGAACTGACTCAACTTCTGGAAGACTTTCCGGAAGCCAAGGACGAATACGGCCGCGTCCTGCGCGACTTGACGCAACTGAGCGCCCGGCTGCTGCTGGCCGAAGCGCGGATCCGCAACCAGGCCGGGCAGTCGCGCCTGGTATACAGCATGCTCAGCCGCTTCCCTTCCGAGGGTGTGGCCGGCGAAACCTTGCAGGAGGTTGCCCGGTTGCTGCGCGAGCAACAGCAGTTGCACGTGCAGGGCAAATCCGTGCTGGAACAGTTCGACGCCCACCTGGCCGAATACACCAAGGAGAACTCGGCCCTTCGCGAGAAGCTCCAGGCAATCCGCGACGAAATCTTCAGCGAACTGACTGTTCACACGCTCGACCGCATGGCGGCCTACCAGCAGTTTGCCGCCGATGCTCAAACGGGGCTCGACCAGAAACTGGCCTTGGCCATCAGCGGTTGGCTGCTGGGGCCGCGATCGGCCACCGATAACCTGTCGACGAGCCTGTCGCTGTACGAGGTGCGCAACCTCATCCGCAAATACATGAATGCCGAGTTGGTGCTGGATCGCGAGCTGCTGGTCCGCGACATGCAAAAACTCGAAGGCAGTACGCCCCAGCAGGTGGCGTTGCTGCTGGCCCACATGAAGCCGCCCAAGGAAACCGAAAGCAATCCCGACGGCTTCTACGAGATCGACATACCGGGCGGGGAAGGCCGCCCGCCCCAGCGGTACCTCGTGCAGTTGCCGCCAGAATACGACCCGTACCGCCGTTACCCGGCCATCGTCACCCTGCACGGCGGGCGGACCTCGGCCGATATGCAGTTGGACTGGTGGGCAGGCTGGCGCGAGGAAGGCAAGCCCCGCTTTGGCCAGGCCATGCGGCACGGTTATATCGTGATCGCCCCGGTTTGGGCCGAACCGCACCAGGTGCAATACCAGTTCTCGCTGCGCGAACACCTGGCCGTGCTGGATAGCCTGCGCGACGCCTGCCGGCGGTTCTCCATTGATACCGACCGCGTGTTCCTTTCCGGGCACTCCATGGGCGGCGACGCCGCTTGGGATATCGGCCTGGCCCACCCCGACCTGTGGGCCGGCGTGATACCCATCGTTGCCGTCTGCGACCGGTTCCCCAAGCTGTACTGGGAAAACGCGGCGAACCTGCCCATGTATGTGGTGAGCGGCGAGTTCGACGGCGACAAGACCGCCCGCAACGCTTCCTCGCTCGACCGCTACATGCGGCGTGGCTATCCCATCACGGCCGTGGAGTTTCTCGGCCGGGGCCACGAACATTTCTCCGATGAAATCCTCAACCTGTTCGATTGGATGAGCCGGCAGCGCCGCAACTTCTTCCCCAAGGAGTTTGAAGTCCGCACGCTCCGCGAGTGGGATAACTACTTCTGGTGGGCGGAAGTGCTCGAGATGCCCCGCGCTGCCACTATTGATCCCAGCCAGTGGCCATTCCCTCGCGGCACCAGCGCCGTGGTGTTCAATGGCAAGGTTCTGGAGAACAACAATATCTTCTTCCGGGGCGGTGGCGGCCGGGTGGCCATCTGGCTCTCGCCCGAAGTGGTGAACTTCGACCAGCCTATCCGCCTGAACGTCAACAGCCGCACGGAAACCCTCCAGATTCAACCCGACCTGGCGATACTCCTGGAAGACGCCCGTACCCGCGGCGATCGGCAACACCCGTTCTGGAGCCGCGTCCTCCTGGGAGGCCGCGACGGCACGATCGTAGGGCTGCCTAAGTGACGGATGCAAGAGCGGGCATCGCCTGCCCGCTTGCTTGTCGCAGCGGTGCGGCCGCGATAGGCTAGGGGGTGTGCAGGCTGTACTGCTCGCAGCCTTCCAGCGGCCTCTTGACCGGCGCCGACCGCGCGACGTCACTGATGCGCGACGTCACTGACGCGCGACGTCACTGACGCGCGACGTCACTGACGCGCATGGCCATTGCCGTCGGGAGGCCATTGACGCGGGGCCGTTTACCGGAACAGCAAACGCTAAAAGCCGCTGCCGCGCTTGCACCTGCCTCTCTGCCAGCCGCTGTCGCCTACTTGTAATGCCTCCTGATGGTTGAACTGACGCACGACCCCATCGACACCGCCGCGCTGTTGGCTGCGGTCAATTCGCCCCAGGCTGGTGCCGTGGTCCTGTTCTTGGGTACGGTCCGCGAGTTCACCGCGGGACGGCGAACCGTGGCCCTGGATTACGAGTGCTACGAAGGCATGGCCCGCAAGAAAATGCAGGAGCTCGAGGACGAAGCCCGGCAGCGTTGGCCCATCGTCAACTGCGGGATCGTCCATCGGCTGGGACGCCTGGAACTGGCCGAAGCCAGCGTGGCCGTGGCCGTGAGCACGCCGCATCGCCGCGACGCCTTTGAAGCCGGCCGCTGGCTGATCGACACGCTGAAGGAAGTCGTGCCGATCTGGAAACGCGAAAATTGGGACGACGGTACCCAAGAATGGGTCCACCCTGGCGAGGAAACGCCGTCGGCCCCGCCGCCATCATCATCCTGAGTCACCGTCATCCTGAGCCACCGCCTTTGTGAACCACCGCCTTTGTGAACCACCGTTGAATTGAATCACCGTCGAATTGAGCCACCCACTACTTAAGCACCGTCTACTTGAACGATCGACTTCCTGAAGCCATCGCGGCGCAGCGGCATCTGTTACCGCTCGCACCGCGCTGAAATCGCATACCACCGCCCCCCATGACCACCGGCCCCCACCAAGCCGCCGACGCGCTCCGCCAGATGACCGGGAACGAAGCAGCCATGCCCGGCGGCACGTACGCGCCGCTGGTTGATCGGTTTGGCCGGCGGCACAACAACCTGCGGATCAGCGTGACCGACCGCTGCAACATCCGCTGCTTCTATTGCATGCCGGCGGAGAACGTGCGATTCAAACCGCGCGCCGAGATTCTGACCTTCGAGGAAATCGAACGCTTTGTCCGCGTGGCAGCCCGGCTGGGCGTGAACAAGTTGCGCCTGACCGGTGGCGAACCGCTGGTGCGGGCCGACCTGCCGCTACTCATCGAGAAACTCGCCGCGATCCAGGGAATCGACGACATCGCCCTGACCACCAACGGTATTCTGCTGGCGGAACAAGCCCCCGCGCTCAAGGCGGCCGGTTTGCACCGGCTCAACATCAGCCTCGACGCGCTCAATCCGGAAACTTTTCGCCAGATCACGCGCCGCGAAGGATTCGAGCGCGTGCTGGAAGGCATCTTTGCCGCCCAAGCTGCCGGCTTCGAGAAGATCAAACTCAACGCCGTCGCCATCGCTGGCATTACCGAGGCGGAAGTGGTGCCGTTTGGACATTTCGCCCGGCAGCACCAGCTCGAAGTTCGGTTTATTGAGTTCATGCCGCTGGATGCCGACAACGCCTGGCAAAACGATCAGGTATTGCCGGGCGAAAAGATCAGGGCCATGCTCGAAGAAGCCATTGTCCCCCTGGTTCCCACCCAGCGCTCCGATCCCAGCCAGCCTGCCACCGATTACGCCTTCGCCGACGGCATCGGGCGGATCGGGTTCATCAATCCCGTCAGTCAGCCGTTCTGCCACGAGTGCAACCGCCTGCGGATCACAGCCGACGGCAAACTGCGCAATTGCCTGTTTGGCACCGAGGAATGGGACGCGCGGGCGATCTTGCGTAACGCAGCCTTCCAGGGCGACGAAAGCAGTGAAACCTCCTCGGGCGATGTGGCGCTGGCCAACTTGATCCGAGCATGCGTGCTGGCCAAGCGCCCCGGCCACGGCATCAACCAGGCCGACTTCGTCAAACCCGAGCGGGCCATGTTTCAAATTGGTGGGTGAACGCCTGCGGCACGATGGAACGTATCTACCTCGACAACGCCGCCACCTCCTGGCCCAAGCCGCCAGAAGTCTACCAGGCCGTGGACCGCTACTTCCGCGAACTGGGTGCCCCCGCCGGACGCAGCGCCTACGCCGAAGCGGCCGAGGTGGAAGCGGCCATCGTTCGAGCCCGGGCCGCCATTGCCCGGCTGATCGGTGCGGAAAATCCCCAGCAGGTTGTTTTCGCCTTCAACGGGACCGACGCCCTGAACATGGCCATTCATGGCCTGCTTCGGCCAGCCGGCCATGTGATCGCGACCGATGCCGAGCACAACTCGGTGTTGCGCCCGTTGCGGTTGCATGCCGATCGCCACGCTGTGGAAGTCAGCTACATTCCCTGCGATGGCCGCGGCGTGGTTGATCCAGACGACGTGCGCCGGGCGATCCGGCCCGACACGCAATTGATCGCCCTCACGCATGCTTCTAACGTCACCGGCGCCTTGCAGCCCGCGGCCGCAATCGGCCAACTAGCGCATGACCATGGTATTGCCTACCTGCTCGATGCGGCCCAGACCTTGGGCGATATCCCGCTGAATGTGCGCGAACTCCAGGTCGATCTGTTGGCTGCGCCCGGCCATAAGGGACTGCTGGGGCCGCTAGGAACCGGCATCCTCTACCTGCGACCCGGCCTGGAAGAACGCCTGATCCCGCTGCGCCAAGGCGGAACCGGCACCCGCAGCGAAGAGGATTCGCAACCGGCTAACCTGCCGGACCGGTACGAATCGGGCAACCACAACGTGCCGGGCCTGGTTGGGCTGGAGGCCGCCGTCGCCTGGCTCGCCGCCCAACGCATCGAACAGCTTCGCCAGCACCAGCAGGAACTGACCGCCATGCTGCTGGCATCCCTGGCCGACCTGCCAAATATCACGCTGTACGGGCCGGAATCGGCTGAAAGCCGGGTGGGGGTCGTGAGCCTCAACGTGGCCGGCTATGATCCCCAAGAACTGGCCGGCGGCCTCGACGCCGCCTACCGTATCCAAACCCGCGCCGGGCTCCACTGCGCTCCCCGCATGCACCGCAGCCTCGGTACGCTCGATTTGGGCGGCACGCTGCGCGTAAGCATCGGGCCGTTCAATACTGCCGACCATATCGAACAGTTGCTCGCCGCGCTGCGAGAGTTGTAAGACGCTGGTCAGCCCTCCCGCCCGCCCTCGCCGCATTTCGCAGGTGCGCGGCGATCCGGCTTGCATCATCGGCCACACGGCAGCGAGCGCGCCCGTCACCTGGTCAGGCAACCAACAAAGTGACGTGATTCAGTTGATAAGGCCCCGCGCGTCGGGCTATAAACGCAGGGCGCATGGCACCGCCATTGCCGCGCCAGTGGTTCTTGCAATGTGTTACCCCGGACCGCTGGCAATCCGCACAACCGCCCGCGAACACCGCCCCACCTTCTTCGACAGGCGGCGATCATGAAATTCTACTGCTTCCATTTGATGCCCTGGGATCGCTTGCCGGAGGACTTCGAGCAGCATTACCGCTCGGCCTGGACATGGCTGCCCAATGCGCTGTTTGATCCCGAGCACGGCGGCCAATTGTACAACCGCTACTTGGACGAACTGATCCTGGCCGAGCAACTGGGCTTCGACGGTGTGTGCGTGAACGAGCATCACCAGAATGCCTACGGCACGATGCCCAGCCCCAACCTGATTGCGGCCATCCTGGCCCGGCAGACGTCGCGGGTCAGAATCGCCGTGGTGGGTAATGCCCTGCCGCTCTACAACCCGCCTACCCGCGTGGCCGAAGAGTTCGCGATGATCGACTGCATCAGCGGCGGGCGGCTGATTGCCGGCATGGTCGTGGGCGGTGGGCCGGAGTACTACAGCTTTAGCGTCAATCCCACCTTCGCCCGCAGCATGTACCAGGAAGCGCTCGACCTGGTCATCCGGGCCTGGACAGAAGACGGGCCGTTTGAACATTACGGTCAGCACTATAAGCTGCGGAACGTCAATCCTTGGCCGCGGCCCATCCAGAAGCCGCATCCGCCTATCTGGGTACCTGGCGCCGGCAGCCAGGAAACCATCGACTTTGTTGCCGAGCGCCGCTACAGCTATATGGGTATCCCCTATTTTCACCTGGAGTTTTTCAAACGCAACTTTGATGGTTTCCGCGAAGCCTGCGAGAAAAACGGTTATCAGGCACACCCGGAACAGACCGGCTGGCTGCTGCCCATCTACGTGGCCGAATCAGACGAGCAGGCGTGGCAGGAATATGAAAAACACCTTTGGTATTTTGCGCACAAACTGCTGAAAGGGTTGTTGATCTTTCCGCCCGGCTATACCAGTGCGCGGTCGATGGCCCGCATCGCCGGCGCGCTCAAAAAATTCATGTCGTCGCTGGAAACCCGCCAGCAGGTGGAAGAAGGCCTCTATGCCCTGGTAGGCAGTCCTGCCACCGTCCGCGACCGGCTGATCGAAGCCATTCAGTACCTGGGAGTGGGCAATCTGTTGGGCCTGTTCCAGCTTGGAACACTGCCGGCCGAGTTGACCAGGAAGAATATGACCCTGTTCGCACAGGAAGTGATGCCGGCGGTCCGGCAGGCCGTCGACGGAGCCCCGGGCGGCGCGCCCGCCGGAGCCTGATGCGCTGCATGAAGCATCGCCGCTCGATGACGCTCTGCCCAGTGGATGGATGATAAACCATGTATAAAAAACATTCATCCGAGCCGCATGCTACAAAACATGATCATACTTATTGATGAAACGGGGGCTGGCCTCCGATGAAGCCGAAAGTTGAATTCATAGTCGCAGGCGGCCGCAAGACCCAGGTGACCCGCGGCGGCAGTGGCCCTCCGCTGCTATACTTGCATAGCGCCGGCGGCGAAGCCGATTGGATGCCGTTCCACGAAGAACTGGCCCGGCAGTTCACCGTGTATGTGCCGGCCCATCCCGGCTTCGCCCTCTCCGAAGGACTGGATACCATCCACGACATCCACGATATGGCCTGGCATTACGTGGACCTGCATCGGGCCTTGCAACTGCCGATGGGAATGCCGGTGGTGGGTTTTTCGCTGGGGGCATGGCTGGCCATGGAGGTGGCGATCCTGCGGCCGGAATTGTTCTCGCGGATGGTGCTGGCCGCTGCCGCCGGTTTGCATCTGGACGAGGCCCCCATGGCCGAACTGTTCGTGGAAGATTTCGCGGAGCTGAAGCCGCTGCTGTTTCACGACCCGAGCGGCCCCAATGTTTCGCTCGCCCTGCCCGACAGCTACGACGATCCACGCATGCTGATGCTGCTTCGGGCACGCGAGGCCACGGCCCGGGTCGGCTGGAACCCTTACCTGCACGATCCCAAGCTCAAACAGCACTTGCATCGGATCGAGCAACCGGTGCTGCTGCTGTGGGGGCGGCACGACCGATTGATACCGTTGGCACACGGCAAGTTCTACGCGTCGCACCTGCCTGGCGCCCAACTGAAGGTGCTGGAAGAATGCGGCCACATGGTGCCTTTTGAACAGCCCGAAGCCTTCTGCCGCGAAGCGGTTTCGTTCCTCTCGACCCCGTGATCGCGCCCAGCCTGTGGAAACCTGTTTCGGCACTCACGGCGGCGGCGTGAAGCCCCACTCATAAGCCCAGCGATTCCACCGAGCCGATGGAAATGTTGGATGCGTGCCTCTGAATTTCGCAGCCCACCCAAAAGGTGGCATCGGCATCATCACGCCGATGACCCCCCGTTTGAGGTGCGGCCTCGGGCAGGCTTCTGGCGAGAGCGATTGCTGGCAACACGATATGGTTCGATTGAACCACCGCCAGTTTGCGCTGCCACGTTGACACTACCCACAATTCGCTTGTACGATCAAAGCAGCATGCAGGGTCGCGGAGCGTGCCCCCCGGCGGACGTTTTCTCGCGCCGAGGTTATCGCGCCTCAAAGCGTGCAGCGGCTTGGAGTTTGTTGGCAAGCCTTGTACGGACTCCGAACACTCCAATGCGCGATCAAGCGGCGGCGGCGATAGCCGCCGAACTCAGGCACCGCCGGGATGCCCTCCAGGTTGCCTGGACAACTTGACCGCGATTGGCCTGCCCGCAAGGTGCAGGAAGAGAAACGCACCATGATCGAGCGTACGCTCACCAGGGCGGTTAGCTCAGTTGATTAGAGCGTCTGGTTTACACCCAGAAGGTCACAGGTTTGAGTCCTGTACCGCCCACTTACGTAAGT
>CAZEEG010000125.1:0-3524 GCA_964511065.1 uncultured Pirellulales bacterium
GCCGAGCAGGGCATGCAGTTCATCGCCATCGGCAGCGAACTGAAGATGATGACCAACAAGGCCCAAGAGATTCATGCCTCGCTGACCGGGGCCGCGGCCAAGGAAATTGCCCGGTACTAAGCGGCCCTGCCGTAGCACGAACTTTCGGCGATGAAACGCCTTCCCCAATCCTGAGGTGGCGACATGCTTCCACGCCTGCGGTTGCCGATCTTGATAGCCTGGTTTGCACTGGCAGCAGCCGCGGGGCTGACTGCGCCGCTGTTGGCTGCAGAGGAGGGCAAGGCAGCATCCGGCGGCGCAACCGCGGATGCAAAGCAAACGCCCGAGCAGCAGCAACAACAGGCCGCGGCCAAGGAGGCCCTGCAAACGGCCCAACATTTGATCGGCAGTTGGCGCGGCGTGGGGCAGGTTCGCCGCGGCTCGGCCGCGGGCTCGTGGCTGGAAGAGGCCGATTGGGCCTGGCAGTTTGACAGCGGGTCGGCCGCCTTGGTGTTCCAGGCTCCCAAGGCCAAGTACTTTACGTCGGGCCGGCTGATCCCTGGCAAGGAAGAAGGGGACTATCTGCTGGAAGTTCACCGGGAAGAACAGGCCAAGCCGCTGCGCTACTCCGGCAGCCTGGAGGAAACGGGCCACCTGATCCTTACCGCCCAAGACGATCCCGGGGATGCCCCGGCACGCCTGACCTTCCGCACCGTAGCCGGCGGCGACCGGCTGATGGTACTGCTCGAACGGCGATTGGGCGACAGCGACCGCTTTCTGCGCATGGCCGAAATCGGATACACCCGCAAAGGAAGCAACTTCGGCCAAGGCGGGATGGCCAAGGAATGTGTGGTGACGGGCGGGGCCGGCACCATTGCCGTCACCCACAACGGCCAAACCTATTATGTGTGCTGCACCGGATGCCGCGATTACTTCTACGCCGATCCCGAGGGCGTGCTGGCCGAGTACACGGCCAAGAAAGCAGAAGAGCGGAAGCAAAGCGAGCCATAAGCCACTCTTGGCCCGGCCACACCCGCCGCCCTCATTGCCATGTCTGACCACGTGCTGCTTCGTATGACTTGTGTCGCGGTGGCCGGGGCCGCTGGGGCCGTGGCTCGCTGGGGCGTTTCCCGTCTGACCCATCGCATATTGGGGACGGCCTGGCCGTATGGAACCCTGGCGGTAAACGTGCTGGGCTGTTTCTTCTTTGGGCTGGTGTTTGCCGCCTTTCAAGACCGCATCGCCCCGGACAGTCCTTGGCGGTTGCTGCTGTTGACGGGTTTTGCCGGCGCGTTTACCACATACAGCACGTTTGCCTTTGAATCGTGGGATTTGGCGGCCAGGGGGCACCCGCTTTGGGCTGCCGCCAATGTGGCCCTGCACTTGACCCTGGGCTTTGCCGCCGTGGGCTTGGGACTGGCTGCCGGCCGGATACTCGATTAACCGGCGCCGCAGGCCGGGGGGCCGACACGCACCACCTTTTGCGTAGAATGAAGGTCTAGCCCGGCAGCCACCCGGCGTTTCCTCCTCTGCCACTGCCGCGAGCATACCACCTAAACCAGAGAAGCAGCGCCACGTTCCCGCTCCCATGATCCTGCTGAATGTTGCCAATGTCACCAAGCGTTTTGGCCCCGAACCGGTCCTCGATGGCGTCACGTTCGACGTGCGCCCCGGCCAGCGGATCGGGCTGGTTGGCCCCAATGGCTGCGGAAAAACCACGCTGATGAAAATTCTGGTCGGCCGCGAGGAGGCCGACTCGGGCACGGTGGAACTGCATCCCTCGGCCACCATCGGCTACCTGGAGCAGCACCCGGAATTTCCCTCTGGCCAAACGCTTTGGGAGGCCGCCCTGGAAGGCATGGCCGACATCGTCGCCATGCAACAGGAGTTGGAAAACACCGCCCAGGCCATGGCCCAGGCCGACGACCCGGCCGAGCACGACCGCCTCGCCCGGCGGTTCGACCGGCTTCAGCACGAACTGACCCAGCGCGGTGGCTTTCAGATCGACCACCAGGTGCAGCGGGTGCTGGATGGCTTGGGCTTTTCCCGCGAAAGCCACAGCCAGCAGGTCAACCAGCTAAGCGGCGGCCAGCAGAACCGGCTGATGCTGGCCAGGCTGCTGCTGGAACTGCCCGACTTGATGCTGCTCGACGAGCCCTCCAACCACCTCGACCTGGAATCGACGCGCTGGCTGGAGAATTTCCTGGCCGGCACGGAAAAGGCCGTGATCGTTGTCAGCCACGATCGCTACTTCCTCGATAAAGTGACCAACCGCACGCTGGAAATGTTCCAGGGTACGGTGGACCACTACTCGGGCAATTTCTCCGCGTACTGGCGACAAAAGGCCGAGCGGCTGGAAGTCCAGCGGCGGACCTACGAAAAACAGCAGCTAGAGATCGCCAAGGCCGAAGACTTCATCCGCCGCAACCATTACGGGCAGAAGCACGCCCAAGCCGAGGACCGCCGCAAGAAACTCCAGCGGATTGAGCGCGTGCCGCCGCCCCGCGAAATTCACGCACCACCCATCGGGTTTCCTCCCGCCAGCCGCACCGGCGATGTCGTGGTGACGGTCCAAGGGCTGGCCAAGCGGTACGACCGCCCGCTGTTCAAGGACCTCTCCTTCACCATCCAGCGCGGCCAGCGGTGGGGCGTCCTGGGGCCCAACGGCACCGGCAAGACCACACTGCTGCGGTGCATCCTGGGCGAAGTCCAGGCCGACGCGGGCGAAATCAAGCTGGGAACCGGCGTGCGGATCGGCTATCTCGACCAGTTGACCGCCGGGCTCGATTTCGAACAGTCCGTAGTCGATGCCATCCGCCCGGATCACAAAGAATTCCACGAACCGCAGCGGCGCGACCTGCTTGCCCGATTCGGCATCACCGGCGACGCCGTGTTCCAGAAAGTAGGCAGCCTCAGCGGTGGCGAGCGCAGCCGGGCCGGCTTGGCACGGCTGGCGGCCCGCGATTCCAACGTGCTGATCCTCGACGAACCGACGAACCACCTGGATATCTGGGCCCGCGATGCCCTGGAACAAGGTTTGCGGAATTTCGACGGGACCCTGCTGTTTGTGAGCCACGACCGCTACTTCCTCAACCAGGTGGCCGACTATCTCCTGGTGGTGGAGGGCGACCGGTTCCGCGTCATCGAAGGAAACTACGACACCTACCTGCACCTGGTGTCCCAAGGCATGGCCGGAGGGCAGCCCGGCGAAACGGTGACCGCCGCGGCAACCGCCGGCGGCAACAAGAGCGCCGCCAGCGATGGCAAGAAATCCGCCGCTACCAGGCCGGCCCGCCGCAAGCGCCGTTTCCCCTATCGCAAGATCGACGACCTCGAAGCAGAAATTCAGCAGCGCGAGCAGCTCCTGCAGGAGCTGCAAGCCCGGCTGGCCTCGCCCGACATCTTTCGCGAAGGCAGCCGCATCAAAGAAATCCAGGCGGAGATCGCAGAGGTCGAACAGCAGCTTCAACACCTCTACGAACATTGGGAAGAAGCCGTGGAACTGAACTGAGCGGCCGGCCGCTTCGCGACGTTCTGCCGCAGCG
>CAZEEG010000125.1:3624-16305 GCA_964511065.1 uncultured Pirellulales bacterium
GCGCGGCGCATACTTTCTTTGACAGCCTCGCCGGGCTTGGGTATGGTGAACGTGGCCGCATGGTGAACCGGCGTCTCTTCTTTGATGCGCATCGCTTGCCGCTCCAACGCCGGTCGATCCAGTGCGTGATCCGCAGCGGATTGCCTCCGCGGCAGTTTCAGGCACGCGACCATCATGACCGCGGCTCCCATCTAACGCGCACAACCCGCGCTGGTTCTCGATAGCAGTATTCAGGTCGAAGCATTCGCACGAATGGCGGATGCCACCCGTTCACGTTGCCTGGCGGCACGGACGCTGACGACCGAATCCCCCTTCTCTTCGATGCGAGAGTTGCCATGAGTACTCCTTCGGCTGCTGCGCTGCGCGATGCGCAACGGGACGGTTCAACTCGCAGCGACGCCGGCCGCGAGGGCGATTTCACGCCGCAGCCTTGGGAGTCGCAGTCCAAGTTCCAGTATCCCGGCATCCCTACCACCTGCGATGGCGCCGAAGCCGTGGTCCATGTCGAAACCCACATCAGCCAGGGAGCGGGTGCCTATCCCATCACCAGTTCCACCACCATGGGCGGCGGCTTCAATGCGGCCGCCACCAACGGCAAGACCAACCTCTGGGGCGACCCGCTCACCTTCTTCGAGCCGGAGAGTGAACACTCGGCGGCCAGCTTCTGCGAGGGCTTCGCCGCCGCCGGGGGCCGTGTGACGAATTTCACAAGCGGCCAGGGCCTGGTGCTGATGAAAGAGGTGCTCTACACCATCAGCGGCAAGCGCCTGCCGGTGGTGATGAACATCGGGGCCCGCGCCCTGACCAGTCATTCGCTCAACGTCCACGCCGGCCACGACGACCTGATGAGCGTCGCCGACTGTGGCTGGGGCATGCTCTTCGCCCGCAACGCGCAAGAAGCCGGCGACCTCTGTCTGCTTGCCCGCCGTGTTGCCGAAGACACCTGCACGCCGTTCTTCAATGTGCAGGATGGTTTCCTCACCACGCACACGGTGGAGAAAGTACGGCTCCCGGAACCGCAGTTCATGAAAGAATTCATCGGGTCGCCCGCCGATAAACTCGTCAACCTGCTCGATCCGGCCAACCCCATGATGTCCGGCGTGGTGCAGAACCAGGATTCGTACATGAAGGGCAAGATCGCTCAGCGGTGGTACTACGACCGTATCGAACCGGCCCTGCACCAGGCGTTCGAGCAGTTTGCCCGGCAGACCGGCCGGAAATACGACTTCGTGATGCCGTACCGCTGCGAGGGCGCCCACTATGTGATCGTGGGCCTCGGTTGTTACATGGAGACGGCCGAGGCCGCCGTGGATTACCTGCGCGACCAGCGCGGTATCGCCGTGGGGGCGTTAACTGTCTGCTGTTTCCGGCCGTTCCCTGCCCGGCAGATTGTCGAGGCCCTGAAGGATTGCATCGCCTTCGCGGTGCTGGAGCGGATGGACGACCCGCTGTCGACCACCGGCAACCATCTCACCCGCGAAATCAAGGCCGCGTTCTGCGATGCGGCGACCGACCCGGATGGTCCCTTGCGCATCCCGCATATCTACAGCGGTTCGGCAGGCTTGGGAAGCCGCGACGTGCGGCCGGGCGACATGATCGCCGCGGTGGATAACATGATCGAAGGCGGGCAGCGCTATTTCTGCGTGGGCATCGACCATCCCTTGGCGCTGCAGGTGACGGAAGACCCCGACCTCCGCGAGCCCGGCAGCTTTTCGATGCGCGGCCATAGCGTCGGCGGGTTCGGCTCGGTCACCACCAACAAGGTGATCGCCACCATTGCCGGCGACGTGTTCGGAAAAGACGTGCAGGCCTATCCCAAGTACGGTTCGGAAAAGAAGGGCCTGCCCACCACGTATTACCTGACCATCTCCGAGCACCATGTCCGCTTGCATAGCGAGCTGGAACAGGTGGACCTGGTGGTGCTCAACGACACCACGGCCCTGTTTTCCGGCAACCCGCTCAAGGGTCTGGTCGCCGGCGGGGCGATTGTCATGCAATCGCCGCATGCCGATCCGGCGGAGGTCTGGAACCGGATTCCCGCCCATCACCGGCGGTTTATCCGGGAGAACCGCATTCGGGTTTACTACCTGGACATGGTGCAGATCGCCCGCGAGGTGGCTTCCATCGCCGACCTGCAAATGCGGATGCAGGGCATCGTGCTGCTGGGCGCCTTCCTGCGGCTGACACCCTACGCCAGCCAGCGCGGCATGAGCGACGAGCAGGTATACGCGGGCGTGGAAGGCGCGCTGCGCAAGTACTTCGGCAAGCGCGGCGAACGCGTGGTGCAAGACAATCTCAACTGTGTGAAACGCGGCTACGGCGAACTGCGCGAAGTGCCGCCGGAACAGATGGCGTCGTGACAGGCTGCATTCCAGGAAACTGAATGCAGACCACGCAAGGATGGCAGGCTCGGTTTGAATCACTGGAGGCATCAACCCGCTTGGAAACGGTTTCGCCAGGGCGCGTGCCGACACGGCCGCTTGAGTGGCACATCCATATCGCCGTATGGACGGCGCATCGTGAACACCGGCCGCACCAGCGAGCGTTTCCAAGCTGCATTGCCTTACTTGGAGGTCGGTTATGGCTACGGACACGCGAGTTGCTTCGATGAATGCCGCCAGCGAGCGCGACCCTCACAACAACAACAGCTACGGCACGCTGGTCGACGATGATTACCGCCGCGTCAGCCTTCCGATCCTGGATGTGGACGATTTCAACGACCGCATCATCCGGGCCTACGAAGAGGGCCGCGGCGAGAAAGGGCTGCCGGCCGATCTCTCCGTGGCCCGGTCGCTGATTCCCGCCGGCACCGCCACGCTGCGCGACTTCAGCTACATTGCGCCCGACATTCCCGAGTATCTCCCCCAGAACTGCACGGGCTGCATGGATTGCGTAACGCTCTGCCCCGATACGGCCATCCTGGGCAAGGTCATTGGTGAGAGCCAGTTTGAGGAGCGGTTGGCCGCCATCGAAGACCCGGCCGACCGCGAAGCCTTCCGCCAGCAGTGGGCCAAGACGCGCAAGTATTACGAGGGACCCGCCAAGAAACAGGGCGAAGGCGGCCTGTTCACCATCATCATCGACCCCAGCAAGTGCAAGGGCTGCGCCGAGTGCGTTACCGTGTGCGACGACCAGGCCCTGGAGATGATCCCCAAGTCTGAGGACGTGATGACCCGCGTCCGCAAGCACCACCGGTACTTCAAGCAGTCGGGGCCATCCGACGAGCGGTTCGTCAACGACAACCTGCTCATCGACATGATGCTCAAGGAACAGACACACATCTACACCGGCGGGGCCGGCAGTTGCGCCGGATGCGGCGAGGGGACCGCGCTGCGGATGCTCTGCGCCGCCACGGGAGCACGCCACGGCCACGACTGGGGGATCATCGCTGCCACGGGCTGCAACACCGTTTACACCTCGACCTACCCTTACAATCCTTACCTGGTGCCCTGGACCAACTCGCTGTTTGAAAACGCGCCGGCCATGGCGCTGGGAGTGCGAACACGCTGGGACCAGTTGGGCTGGCAGAACAAGCCGCTGTGGTGCATCGGCGGCGACGGCGCAATGTTCGATATCGGCTTTCAGGCCCTCTCGCGGTTGCTCGCCAGCGGTGCCAACATCAAGATCTTTGTCCTCGATACCCAGGTGTACTCCAACACGGGCGGGCAGGCGTCCACTTCCAGCTACACCGGCCAGAACACCAAGATGAGCGTCCACGGTAGAGTGGTGCCAGGCAAGCAGGAGCGCCGCAAGGAAATCGCCCAGATCGCCATGATGCACCCCTACACGTTCGTGGCGCAGACCACCTGCGCGCATACGAACCATTTCTATCGGGCCGTGCTCGATGCCCTGGATTTCCCCGGACCGGCCCTGGTGTGCTGCTACACCACGTGCCAGCCCGAACACGGCGTGGGCGATAACATGGCCACCGACCAGGCCCGCCTGGCGGTCGATACCAGGGCGTTCCCGCTGCTGATCTACGATCCGCGCAAAGGAGATACCATCGCCGAGCGGCTAACCCTGCAAGGCAACCCGGCCCTGACCGATGATTGGTTCGTCCATCCCAAGACGGGCGAAGTGGTCGACTTCATCGACTTCGCCCGCAGCGAAGGCCGGTTCGCCAAGCATTTCGATGCCGAGGGCAAGCCCAGCGAAACGTTGCTCCGCGCGCGGCAGGACCGCCTCGAAAACTGGCACGTACTCCAGGAGTTGGCCGGCCTGCGCGGCAAAAAGTCGCACTCCCAGCCTGCGCCGGCTTCCAGTGCCACGGCTCTGCGAGCCGCGCAAGCCGGGGACAAGACTCCGCGAACGCAATCTTCTGGCAGTGCCCCTTCTGCCAAGGCTACCCAGTCAGCCGCGCAGCGGGCCGAACAATCGCCCCAACCCGTAACTTCCATACCGCGAGTGTCAACCAATGGGCATCAAACCGCCGCGCCCCAACCAGATCGCTTTGGTGAGGGGACGCGAATCCGGTATAAGGAATCCAGGGGATGGATCCTCGGTGTGGTGCAATCGGTCGATCCGGCCATCGTGCTGCTGGATGACGGCAGCGAGATTCACACAACCCGCGAAATCTTGATGGCGGCCCTGCAGGAAGGGCTGATCGAGCGGTTCTAACCGCACCCGTACGACCCAAACGAATTGGCCGCGTTGGCGTTGGAGCAGGAAGGGCCGATCGAGCGGTTCTAGCCGCACCCGGTCCAAGTTGCCGCCGCTGGTCCCGAACCCAAACCGCTTGCTGCGCCTCTAAGGAGAAGCCAACTGCGACTGGCCGGCACGCCATTCGCTCCATCGGGAAAGGCTCCCATGGGTTGCGGTCACGCACCCCCCGGAAATCCCCCCACAACGCCCGCCCCGGCTTCGCGCCAACCCCATTGTGGCCCGAGCCGTGGGGGGACTGCCCTCAACTTCTAACAGTAAGGTCGCCGGATGCTTAGCGAGGATTGGAAAATGCAATTGTTCCAAGGTGATCTGCTGATCGGCGGCGAACGGTTCCGGCGCTTACACGGCCAATTGAAGCTGGAGGAACCCTCGCCAGATTCTTCCGAATGGCGGTTTGCCGGCCAGTTGGAGCTGACGCGGCACCAGCTTGAGAGCCTGGAAATGTACCGCCAGTACCGACTGCTGCTGGACGACGGCAGGGCCGGCACGGTCATTGTCTCGCGCATGGATGCCAGCGAGATTGGTGCGGTGGTCGACTTTGAACCGCCGCGCAACCCCAAGTAAACTGGCAGTCGATTGGGCCATGGTGGCAGCACGTGCCAGGACCAGCGGTGACGGACCGCCCGCGCCGCCAATGTCCGGTCATCGAACGGTTTTGCGCTGCGAGTGATCCGCTTCCCGGCAGTATCAGCGGCCTCTCGGCGGTTCAACACGAAGTGAATCGGACATTCGCTGCGCAGCCAGCCCTGAAGTGTTGCCTGACGTTTTGATGGCCTGCCAATCGGTCCTCACCGCTCAGATCCTGCCATGAAACATCTTGCCCTGCTGGCGGCCGTGCTCTTGGCCTGGATTGCGCCCTCGTCCACTCATGCCGCGCAGCCTCCCGACGCGCGACCTCCCAACATCGTCTTCATCCTGGCCGACGACTTGGGCTGGGCCGATATTGGCTACCACCAGTCCGACATTCGCACGCCCAATCTGGACCGGCTGGCGGCCGCTGGCGTGCGATTGAACCGGCATTACGTCTATCCCACCTGCTCGCCCACCCGGGTCGCACTGTTATCGGGCCGGTTTCCCAGCCGTTTTGGCGTCCTGGCGCCGCTGGGGGCCACGACGAAGATGCGCGGCGAGGATGCCCTGCTCCCCCGCAGCCTGCAAAAGCTGGGCTACCAGACTCACATCAGCGGCAAGTGGCACATCGGCGAAACGCCCGAGCATCGGCCGCTCAACTATGGCTTTGATACCTCGTATGGCTACCTCCGGGGCCAGATTGATCCCTACACGCACCGCTACAAATTCGGCGACCATGTCACCTGGCACCGCAATGACCAATTCGTCGACGAAGATGGTCACGTGACCGACCTGATCACCAAGGAAGCCATTCGGGTGATCGAGTCGGCCGGGGACAAGCCGTTCTTCCTGTACGTGGCTCACCATTCGCCGCACTACCCGTTGAACGAACCCCCGCAGTGGATCGCGCCTTACGAGAACACGATCGGCGACCTGTGGCGGCGGCACTTCGCCGGGGCCGTCACCCACTTGGACGACTCCGTGGGAAGGATTGTCGAAGCACTCGAGCGGACAGGCCGCCGTGAAAACACGCTCATCGTTTTCTCGTCCGACAACGGCGGCCAGCGGCAGTGGAACGCCTCGCCGCGCGAGTACAACGGGCGCTATCCACCCCATACCACGCTGGGCAATAACGAGCCGCTGCGGGGCTTCAAGGGCGACCTCTACGAAGGCGGGATCCGCGTGCCCGCCTTCGTCAACTGGCCAGGGCAACTGCCGGCGGGTAGCGTCTTCGATCTGCCGACCCACACCGTCGATTGGCTGCCCACGTTGTTCCAGGTGGCCGGGGGCGACGCGGCAAAACTTGAAATGGCCGAGGGGGTCAACCTGTGGTCGGCTTTGCAGGGCAAGTCGCCCGCGCTACCTGATCGGGCCATGTACTGGAAGACGCCTTCGGGGTCCGCCGTGCGCAAAGGCGACTGGAAGCTGATCCGTCACCGCGGCGGCAACCGCGTGGAACTGTTCAACCTGAAGGCCGATCCGTTGGAGCAGTCCGACCTGGCCGATCAGCACCCGCGCGAAGTTGCCGAACTTACGGCGCTGCTCGAAACCCTGGCTCACGACGACCAGTAACCGGCTTACACGCAACTTGCAGAACCCTCGCCCAACGCCGGGCTGCGGGCCAGAGGGGTACCTACACCGCACAGAGGGTAGCCACGTCGCAGCGAGCATAGCCACGCCCGCACAGGGCTCACTGGCATGCGGACTGGGGGGTATCCCTAGTGTGATAACTTGAATCGATCCCTCGGGGCGATACCGGGACCAGAGCCGTTTGACCTGGCGGTAACTCACGGCGCGTAGTTCGCTGGCCTGAGTCAAGGTTATGTCGCCGTGCCGCACGCGGCTGAACACTTCCAGCCGCATCCGCTCGCGCCGACTCATTGAAATCGTCTCCATGGCAGCCCTGGAGGCTGCCAGAGGGGACATTTCTATTGTTGTCGTGACACGCTGCCCGGTTGGGCACCTTGACGGCCCTTTGGCTGGCGACCTATTCTGGCGTGCTTAGCACCGCCTTGAGGCCATCGCTCCTTCTTTGATGCTTCCGGCATGCGCCGGCCCCCCCGCATGGAAAAGACCAAAGTTGCCATCGTCGGTTTGGGAACCGTCGGTACTGGCGTCGCTCGGCTACTTTTGGATTATGGCGATCGCACCGCGCGCCACGCCGGGCGTACCTTGTGGCTCGAAAAAGTGGTCGTCCGCGATCTGAAGAAACACCGCGACGTGGACCTGCCCCGCGGCGTGCTGACCGACCGCTTGGAGGATGTGACCGAAAATCCCGAAATCGAGGCGGTGGCCCAACTCATCGGCGGCCTGGAACCCGAGCGGACCATCATGCTCAAGCTGCTGGAAAGCGGCAAGAACATCGTCACCGCCAACAAGGCCCTGCTGGCCGAGCATGGGCCGGAACTGTTCGACCGGGCCCGGGAGCTGGGGCGTTCGATCGCGTTCGAAGCGGCGGTGGCTGGCGGCATCCCCATCATCACCAACATCAGCCAGTGCCTGTCGGCCAACCAAATTCACTCCATCCAAGCCATCCTCAACGGCACCAGCAATTACATCCTCACCCAAATGGAAGAGGAGGGGATGGACTTTGCCGATGCCGTCCGCGAAGCGCAGCGGTTGGGCTACGCCGAGGCCGATCCCACCATGGATGTCGACGGCAGCGACGCCGCCCAAAAACTGGCCATCCTGGCCCACCTCGCCTTTGGTGCCCGGGTGCCATGGCGGGAGATTTCCCGTCGCGGGATTCAGGACCTTAACCCGGCCGATATGGGCTACGCCCGGCAGTTGGGCTACCGGATCAAGTTGTTGGCCGCGGCGAGGCTCGTGCCAGAGGGCTTGGAACTTCACGTATCGCCCACGCTGGTGAAAATCGGCACTCCTCTGGCCGAGGTCCGCAGCGCGTACAACGCCGTGAACGTGGTGGGCGATGCCATCGGGCAGGTGTTCTTCCACGGCCTGGGAGCAGGGCAAATGCCCACGGCGTCGGCCGTCGTGGCCGACCTGATTGATACCGTAGTGGGCCGCACGGCGATTACCTTCCGAACGCTGGAACTGTGGTCCGATCGCTACGCGATGGTGAGCCCCACCAATCCCGATAACGTTCCTGGCCGCTATTACTTGCGATTCACGGTCGAGGACCGGCCCGGTGTCATGGCCGAGATCACCGGAGTCCTGGGGCGGCAAGGTATCTCCATCGCTTCGATTATCCAGCACGAACCGCAACCGGCCGAAGCCCCGCAAGTGCCGCTGGTCATCATGACCCACAGCACCACCGAGGGATCCATTCTCAAAGCCATCGCTGAAATCGACCAGCTTTCCTGCACCTATGGCCCGAGCGTTCAGATGCGCGTCTGGGAGTAAGCCACGCCTCCAGACGCGATCCACAAGAGCCAAGCAGAGCCCCCCGCGCAGCGTAGAGGGGCTTTGTAGAGAGGCTTTGCTGCGCTGGCTGTTGACAAGGCGGTGCTAGCGGCCAGGCAGCAACGATGGCAGGGGAGCGATGTTGGCGGGGCGCAGGTCTGCCGAAGTGGCACTGGCAGTGCGCTGCGCAACTGCCGAACTGGCCCAAACTTTCGGCCGCCGCAACAGCCGATTTGCCATGGCGACCGACGTGTCCGCCGGGAAGCGCTCTGAGGCGCCGGCGCGGTCGTACGGAGGCCGGCCAGGGGTCATCCCTAAGTTATTTGCCAGCAAGCACTTGCCGAATCGAAATGTGGGTTGAGCGGCCGCCACGGCATCCCCACGTCTGGGGACGTTCCCCGCTTTCTCCAGCACCCCGAATCTGATATACTAAGGAGGTCTTGAACTGACGGTGGCTATTCGGCTTTAAGTTCTTGCAAGCTTTGAACATAAGCCGCGTCGTCCCCGTCCGATTTTTGTTCGGAAAGGACGCTCCTTGTCAACCGATTCCAACCCTCCTGGCGGCCCCCCCTCATTGCCTGAATCGGATGGTGAAGGGCATGGCCGGACGATTGCCTGCTCCATCGAGGACGAGCTGAAGGAAAGCTACCTCACGTACTCGATGAGTGTGATTGTCAGCCGTGCCCTGCCCGACGTGCGCGATGGTTTGAAGCCCTCGCAGCGGCGGATTCTGGTGGCGATGAACGACTTGAATCTCACGCCCGGGGCCAGCCGCGTCAAATGCGCGAAGATTTCTGGCGACACCAGCGGTAACTACCACCCTCACGGCGAAGCGGTCATTTACCCCACCCTGGTCCGCATGGCCCAAGAGTGGAACATGCGCTACGTGCTGGTGGACAAGCAGGGGAACTTCGGCTCGATCGCCGGTTTGCCCCCGGCGGCCATGCGATACACCGAAGCCCGCATGTCGCCGTTTGCCGCGATGATGCTGGAGGACTTGAACCTCGATACGGTGGACTATGTGCCCACCTACGACGAGCGGCGGACCGAGCCCACGGTGTTACCCAGCAAGTTCCCCAACCTGCTGGTGAACGGAGCTGGTGGAATCGCGGTAGGGATGGCCACCTCGATCCCGCCGCACAACCTGGGCGAAGTCTGCGATGCCCTGGTCAAGGTGATCGACGAGCCCAACGTGTCCGTCGACGAATTGCTGGAGATCATCCAAGGCCCGGACTTCCCCACCGGCGGCATCATCTGCGGCCGCTCGGGCATTCGCCGGGCCTATCACACGGGGCGGGGGACGGTGGTCGTTCGCGCCCGCTGCGCCATCGAAGAAAACAAGGGGCGGTACCGGATCGTCATCAGCGAGATTCCGTACCAGCAAAGCCGGGACCGGGTGGTCGAGAAAATCGCCCAACTGGCATCCGAGAAGCGAATCGTCGGCATCGACGACGTGCGCGACTTCAGCGATTTGAACGAGCCGGTGAAGATCGTCGTCGATCTGAAGAAGCGTACCGACAAGGGCGACGTCGATCCCGACGTGGTCCTGAACCAGCTCTACCAGTACTCCATGCTGCAGGATACGTTCTCGATCATCCTGCTGGCATTGGTCGACGGCAAACCGCGCGAGCTGTCCATCAAAGGGATGTGCGATGAGTTCATCCGCCACCGCCTGACGGTCATCCGGCGGCGCACGCGGTTCCTGCTCAACCGGTCGTTCGCACGCAAGCACACCGTGGAAGGACTGCTGCTGGCGCACGCCAATATCGACGAAATCATCCGCATCATTCGCACGTCGAGCACACAGGCCGAGGCCAAGGAGCGGTTGATGGGCGTGGAGTGCCCGGCCGCCATGATGCAGCGGGCGCTGGGCGAGGAAGGCTTTGCCATCTTCCAGGAGGAGCGTGGCGCGTCCGACGTCTACTATCTCACGCCGGTCCAGGCCGATGCCATCCTCCGCATGACGCTGGGCCAGTTGGTCAACCTCGAACAGGAAAAGCTGGCCGACGAGTTCCGCAAGCTGATGGAGAACATCCGCGAGTACCAGCGGATTCTCTCCGACGACGCCAATATCCTGGCGATCATCCGCGAAGACCTGCTCGAAATCAAAAAGAAGTACGCCGACCCTCGCCGCACCGAAATCAGCGACGAAGAACTCGGCAACATCGATATCAGCGACCTCATCCCCGAAGAGTCCATGGTGGTCACGATCAGCCACCAGGGCTACATCAAGCGGACGCCGGTCAGCACCTACCGCGCGCAGCGCCGCGGCGGCAAGGGCATGAAAGGCGCCAAGACCGAGGAAGAGGACCCGATCCAGCACCTGTTCGTTGCCAGCACGCACGACTACCTGATGTTCTTCACGAACTTCGGCCGGGTGTACTGGCAGAAGGTGTACGACCTGCCCAACCTGGCCCGCGATAGCCGCGGCCGGGCCGTCGTCAATCTGCTCAACCTGAGCGAAGGCGAGAAGATTGCCGATTGCCGGGCGATCCGCAACTTCGAGCAGGGCCGGTTCCTGATGATGGCCACCCGGCAGGGCCTGGTGAAGAAAACACCTTTGGAAGCCTACAGCCGGCCGCAGCGGGGCGGCATCATTGCCATCAAGCTCCGCGAGGGCGACGAAGTGGTCGACGTGGTGGTGACCGAACCCGGCGACGAAGTGGTGCTCGCCACCGCCACCGGCATGGTGATCCGCTTCAATGAGGCCGATGCCCGCCCTATGGGCCGCAATACCTCGGGCGTGAAAGGGATCAGCCTCCGCAAGGGCGACCGCCTGGTGGGCATGGTGGTGGCCGAGCCCGATGCCACGCTGCTCACCGTCTGCGAGAACGGTTACGGCAAGCGGACTCCGTTTGGTCCCAACGGCGAGAACGGCGCGGCCGACGAGCTGGACGAAGCCGAGATCGATACCGATTCGGCCGACGGCAGCGATGTCGAATCCAACGGCCAGGCCGACGGAGCCGATGAATCCGACGAAGGAGCCGAGCTCAGTTCCAACATGCGGTACCGCACCCAGCGCCGCGGCGGCAAGGGCATCCGCGACATCAAGACCACCAAGCGCAACGGCCCAGTGGTCAGCATCGTCTCGGTGAACGACGACGACGAGGTGCTGATGATCTCCGCCCGGGGTAAGATTCAACGAATCGCCTGCCGGGAGATCAGCACCATCGGCCGCAACACGCAGGGCGTGCGGATCATGGGGCTGGACGAAGGCGATACGCTGGCTGCCGTGGTTCGTGTCCCCCGCGACGACTCCGATGACTCCGACGAAGCAGAAGCCGTCGAAGCGGCGGCCGAGCCGGATTCCACCCCCGACGAAGCAGCCGAGTAAACCGGTAACGATCGCCGCCGGCGAACCGCCGGCGGCAGCGTTGCCTGTCGCGCCGCGGGTGTTCCTTCTGCATTCCCCCCGCGGGGCGCATCATGGCAGCCGGCACGACGCCAGCCGATGACCTTGACGCATGGCAGCCCGCCACAGCCGCGGCCATCCACCGCCGCGGCACCGTTCGACTTTCCTCCTACCTGGCATCTGCTTGATCGTGACCCCCAAACGCGCGTTAATTACCGGGATTACTGGCCAGGATGGCGCTTACTTGGCTCGCTTTCTGCTTGAGCAAGGCTACGAAGTCCATGGCATGGTCCGCCGTTCCAGTGCCGAAAACTGCGAACGGATCGACGATATCCAGGACCGGCTGCAACTGCACCAGGCCGATCTGCTCGACCAGCTTTCGATCGTCCGTCTGGTCGACGACGTCCGGCCGCACGAAATCTACAACCTGGCCGCCCAAAGCTTTGTGCCGGCAAGCTGGAACCAGCCGCTGCTGACGGGCGAATTTACCGCCCTGGGCGTAACCCGAATGCTCGAAGCCATTCGCCTGGTGGACCGCAGCATCCGGTTCTACCAGGCCTCCAGCAGCGAGATGTTCGGCCGCGTGCAGGAGGAACCGCAGAACGAAAGCACGCCGTTCTGGCCCCGCAGCCCCTATGGCGTGGCCAAGGTCTACGCCCAGTGGATCACGGTCAACTACAGCGAAAGCTACGGCATCTTTGCCTGCTCGGGCATCCTGTTCAATCACGAGTCGC
>CAZEEG010000126.1:0-16236 GCA_964511065.1 uncultured Pirellulales bacterium
CCGACTCCCCTGGTGGAAATGGCTGGCCGAGCCTAGAGTGGAAGATTCCACTTTTTTTCCGCTCGAATTTGGGAGTGACGACGATGGCACATTGCACGGCCAGTTGGGAGGACGAGGAGAATAACCGCAAGGTGGAGTTGTCGGTCGAGTATCAGCTCGATGGCAACCGCTTGCAGATCGAACGCGTCACCCCCACCGCCGTCGTGTTCGTGGATCCGCAGTCGGGTGAAACGACTCGCCGGATCAGGGTCTGGACGGAAACCGGCCGCCGGATGCTGCTTCGCCAGTACCAGGAGTCGGCAGGCAGCGAACACCTCCAGGCGCAACTCGATGCTTACCTCGGGGAGAACGTAGGCTAACGCCTGCCCACCGCGAGCCAGTCGTATGCAAGCAACCGGCCGCCGGAAGTTGGCTTTCCGCGCGGCCGGTTCGCATTCGAGATGCGCCCTCGCGCAAGAGCCTGCCCCCGCCGGGGGCTGCTTGGCTACACTTCGATCTTCTTCCAGCCGCCTTGCAGAAAGCGGACGGTCACCAGCGTGCCGCGGGTGAAGATTTCGCCGATCATGGCATACCAGGCTCCAGCAACGCCCAGTCCCCAGGCTGGCTGCGTGAGCAGGTAGGCGCCAGGGATGCGGACACCCAGCATGCTTGTCAGCGTGAAGACAAACGGCCAGCGGGTATCGCCGGCCCCGCGCAGGGCTCCGCTCAGGACCATGGAAACGGCCAGCATCGGCATGGCGAAGGAGACAATCCGCAGCAGCGGTGCGGCTTGGGCGATGACTTCCTCGGCATCGCTGCGGACGAACAAGCGTACCAGCGGTTCGGCGGCAAAGAACAGCACGGCTCCGGCCGTCGACATCACCGCCAGCCCTAGCAGGGCGGCGACAGTGGTGCTGCGCGCGGCTCGGGCGTCGTTTCCTGCCCCCAAGAACTGGCCGGTGAGCGTGGTGGAGGCAACCTGGAATGCCGTGCCAGGCAAATAGGCCAAAGCTTCGATCCGGACGGCCACACCGTGGGCGGCCGCCGCGATATCGCCCAGTTGGAAGATGATTGAGACAAACCACAGGTGGCACAGCACCACGGCCAGCATGTCGCTGCCGCCGGGGATGCCGATCCAGAGCATCCGCCGCACCAGCGAAGGTTGAAATGCCAGGTGCCGCCGGCAAATCGCCAGGCCGGCCCTGCCGCGCAGCAGCACCCCCAGCATGCAAATGCCGCCGACGACGTAACCGGCGGCGGTTCCCACCGCCAACCCATCCCAACCCAGTTGAGGCAGTCCCCACCATCCCAGCACTAGCGCCCAACTCAGGGTCACGTTGATGAAGTTCACCAGCCCCATCACGACCATCCCGGTCACGGTATCGCCGGCACCGCGGAGGCAGGCCGGCCCGATATGGCACAGCATGACCCCGGGCATGGCCCAGACCAGCAGTTCCAGGTACCGCATGGCGTACCCTGCCGATTCAGCGCTGAGGTTCATCAGCGCCAGCAGGTGCGGGCCGAACAGCAGGATGCCGGCCATCACGGCCACCGTCAGCACGGCCCCCAGCAGCACCGCCTGGTTGGTAACGCGGCGGGCCGTATCGTAATCGCCGGCGCCCACAAAGCGGGCCGTCATCGCCGTGGCCCCAATGGAGATAGCTCCAAACAGGCACGGAATCAGCCACATGACATAAGCCAGCAGGCTCATGGAGGCCATGTGGGCCGGCTGCAGGTATCGTCCGGCCAGCGCCGTATCGGAGAGCATCACCAGCATCGAGAGAAACTGCTCGATCAACACCGGCACGGCCAGTCGCAGCACGAGCGGGAGCGTGCCGCGTTGAGGCTGAACGAGCGGTGAACTGGCGACAGTCACGGTGGAGTTGCTGCTGCGAGCAAAGGAAGGTTGCGCCGCCGGCCCCGGCGCCGTCGTCCGCAATGGGGGGGACCAAACCAGGCAGTGTCAATGGCTGCCACGAACCAGCACGGCGTGTGCCGGTCAGCTCTCGATTCTGGCGGCATGGCCGATGCTACGGTCGCTTTCGGGCCAGTGATGGGTTCGGCCGTTGGCTGGACCACGGCATTGGCCTGCGCCTCAACACAAAAAGGCCGAACCTGGTCGCCCAGGTTCGACCTTGCGGTAAGTATTGGTTGCGCCGGCGGCAGCGTCAACGCCCACGGGGGCTACAGGACTCGCAAGTCCGCAGCAGTTCAGCCTCTTGTTACTGGAGGCCCTGTTGCGTGGGCGCCGGCAAACGCGGCGGCGGCGTGGTATCGCGGAACTTGGTGTACACGTCGGAAGTGTACATGCCCGGATGGCCCGGCGCTGGCAGGATGCTGACATTGACCTGCGGGTCGGGATCGGCGGGGAAATACGGCCGAATGGCGTGTTTGACCGCCATCACCCTGGCTTCGGTGGCCGCGTAGGTCGGTCCCCGCTCCACGTAAATGACGCGGTGCGCAGGGGGCGTTCGCGTGATGATGACATCGATCTTGCGGCGGCCTGCTTCAGCCAGGGTTCCCTTTTCGTCGTCGAAGTGATCGCTGGCCAGCGTGTTTTGCCGTTGCCAACCCTTGGCGACCATCACATCAAAGGGAGCCAGCACAGCCTGGCGGTCGGGGAAGTTGAATGGTTCGGGCCAGGCCGCGTTGCGGTGGTACGACAGCTTCCCCTGCTTGAACCAGTTGCCGGCTTGCACAGGCGTAACGAGCAGGCCTATCAGGCATGCCGCCACCAGGCTCCAGAACGTGATCCGCATGATGTCCTCCGTGCGTATTCGGCCCCCGAAGTTGCCGGCTGCAACTGCTAGCTGGTGCTGCGACAGGCGGCGCGGGGCCCAGCCTTGAGGCGGGACGGTGGGCGCACGCCAGAAGGTACAGCCCTGAGGGTTATATCGGCAGAAGTCCGAGAGCGGCTCGCGTTTTCTCAAAGGAATCGCAGGGCCTGGAGCGCCGACCGATTGCAGCGGTGCCGCGCGGCCAAGGGAATGCCAAGGTGTGGCCGCGTAGCTTTACCCAGCCGCTACCAACGCAGCTAGGCCACCTGGGCCAGCACGTAAGGCCCTTTGGGAATGACGGCGATGGTGGCGTCGGGACCATACTCGGCCAGGCAATCGGCCACGGCCTGCTCCACGCTAGCGGCCGCTTCCACAAACAGGCGGTTGAGCCGCTCGGCCGGCAAGCCGTCGCTCACCATCTTCACCTTCACCTTGCGGCAGACCTTGGCCATCTCTTCAAGCTGCCACTGGTCCATCACAAAATAATCGTTGCCCAAAATCCGCTCGACGAAGGCTTCCAGGCTGGCGTGTTCCTGGAACAGGCGCTCGAATTCGGGGCTGCCGATGCCCTCGGTCAGGCTGGCGGCGACGATGATGGTTCCGCCCCGTTTGACCACCGGCAGCGCGCCGGTCATGCCCTTGATCGACTGGTAAAACGTGGTATCGAGCGGATATCCGGCGCAACTGGTCACGACCACGTCCACCGGCTCAGGCAGCACGTCGGTCACCACGCTCCGGCAGAACCGCACGCCCTCGTCAAACGCCTGGAGCATGTCGCCGGCTACCACCTTGAGCAACCGTCGCTGGGCGTCGATCACCACGTTGACGATGAAGTCGCACCCGGCCTTCTGGGCGATCCAGGTGTTTTCTTCGTGGACGGGGTTGCCCTCGAGAATGCCGCAATCGGCATTGGGATTCTCCAGAAACGCTGGCCCGTGCCACACCTTGATGGTTTCCAGCGCCGCGATGCCGGGGCAGATTACCTTGCGGCCGCCAGAGAAGCCGGCCATCAGGTGCGGTTCGATCAGGCCGGTGGTGATTTTCAGGTCGGCTTCGATATAGCGCCGATCGAGCCAGATGGGCACGCCGCGAGGACTGTCGCCCAGATATACATGCTGGGAGAGTTCCTTGCCGTGGTGGTTCTCAATGCGATAGTTGCGGACGATCTCCTCACCGACCATCTCCACCAACTCGTCGCCCAGGTTGGGGCGATGCAAACCCGTGGCCACCAGGATGGTGATCTGGTCGCGAGGTATGCCGGCGGCTTCGAGCGTGGCCAGCAGCGGCGTCAGAATGAGCCGGTTGGGAACCGGCCGCGTGATGTCGCAGATCAGCACGCACGCGCTGTTGCGGCCCCGGGCCAATTCAGCGAGCGACGGCGTACCGATCGGGTGGCGAAGCATGTTCGCCACGGCTGCCTCGGGATCCGCCTCGGGGGCTGCGTCCTTATAGGCCAGGCAGCGGACGACGTTCCGCTCCGGCAATTCGACTTCGAGCCCGTGCCGCCCATATTCGAGCTTGAAACGCATGAGGCTCCTTTCAGCCCCGTACCGGTACGGGCAGCCGCCAAGAACGTTGCAGGTTGCGCAGCGATCCGGGACTTCAGGCCCAGGCGCAGGAAGATTTGGCGCGCGGCAGCACCTTGCAGCCTACGCGGCCCGGCAGAAGCGAAACGGCAGCACGGGCGCAGGGCCAAGCCGGCCGGGAAGCCGGATCAGGACTCGTCGTCGTCCTTCCGCTTTTTCTTCTTCTTGACCGTGATCTTGTAGACGCGGACCTTCGGCAGACCCAGCGGGCTGTCGCCTTCTTTCCAGCGGTCCTGCTCGCGAAGCTTGGCGATACGTTCGGCGCGGGTCAGCACGCTACGGCTTCGCACCATGCCGCGGCGGACTTTGAGGCTCTTATCAATGGTCATCGGACAACTCCCGCATCGATGCGGCTGGTTCTTCAGCTTATCGGTTGATTCTGGTTACAGGCGTTCGCTTTCCACCGGCCAGCCAGTTGGGCCGCGGTATCGGCGCAGCGGTCCAGGGCGGCCATTACCCCGTTTGCGATCCTCGGTTCACGTTGCCCCCCCTGCACGCTGCCCGCCGCCTGGGGGGCTTGGGGCTAGCGGCCACTCACGGCGGCAAGAATGACCGGGCCGCAAGCACAGCGGAGCGCAGGTAGGGTGGCCGGATACCGTGGGATGGGCGTCTACTCGCCCACGTACGGCAGCAGGGCCATGAACCGTGCCCGCTTGATGGCCTTGGTGACGGCATGTTGGCTCACAGCCGTACAGCCACTCTTGCGGCGGCCGATGATCTTGCCCTGGCGGCTGGTCAGTTTGCTCAGCAGCTCCAAGTCCTTGTAATCGACATACATCGGCCGGGGCCGCTTGCCATCGACAAAAACGGGATCTTTCTTCTTGCTGCGAGCGGATGCTTTGCGTTTCTTGGCCATGACTGTTGAATCGTATCTGGTTGGTCCTGCTGACGGATACGGCGAGCCGCAGGACGCCGTACGGGGGGCCGCCGTGCGATGGTTGGATGGCGAAGCCCTGTATCATAACGCTCTGTGGCCGCGGCGTCAAAAGGTAGTTTGGCATCGTTTTTTCAGTCCGGGACTCCAGGCAGCGACTTGGCCTTTCCTCAAGTCGCGGTCCTTGAAAGAATACCCGATGACCATTCTGTCGCTTTCCCATCGCGAAGCAGGCAGACGGCGCAAAATGGCGAATTGGCGCAGCCCTCGCGGGGGGCTTCCCGGTGGCCCCGTCCTTTTCCACCGAACTCGCCATGCCTGAGCAGACGAGAGGGGGGAGGGACCCTTACTCGATGGCCGTTCCATCGCCGGAGGAGCTATGACCTACCTGGATCCAAGGTTTCGCAGGCCGGGACTGTTGATCAGGGCGTCGGTGATGCTGCTGGCCGCACTGGCCGGCTTGGCGTTGGTATACGTCCTGTCTCCCAGCGACCGCCTCATCTATTGGGCCACCGCGCTGCTGCCGATCCCCTGTGTCTTGATGTTGCTGCTGGCGATCCGGTTTTGGCAACACGGTGCGGACCGTGCCGCCCCGGTGCCGTTTATCGTGGGCTGCATGTTTATTACCGGGGGGCTGCTGTTTGACCTGGGAGCCACGGTTCATCACTCGCCCGACTTGGCCCGGGAAGGCAATCCGCTGGCGCGGAGCCTGCTCGACCAGGGCATGCCGCTGGAGTTTGTCTACTACTACGGCTTCGCGCTGCAGGCCGTGCTGGCCCTGGTGCTGTGTACGCTGTGGGGCGCCTTCTTGCGGCATCGCCGCGTGTGGCTGGAGACCTGCCTGCAGGTGGCGCCGCGGTCATTCCTCGATTTCCTCAAGGCGACAACCGGCGGTGGCGCTGTGTCCTGGCGCGAGTACATTTTCCTGCCGGTACCGCCCGAGTCGCGGCTTTCCTCCTATCATATGGGCGTGTTCATTCTTCCGCCCGGCTTGATCGCTTGCGGGCTGCACCGCTGGTACGTGGGCCTGGAATGGTTTGGGGCCGTGCCCTACGTTTCGCCGGTCATCGGCGGATGCGTGTCGCTGCTGCTGGGCTTTGTGATGAGCGTGATATGGCTGTACGTCTGGTACCGGCGAAACATGCCGGTGGTCGGAGCGGCAGAGATGGGTTCCGCGTAAACGCCCGCTTGGCCCGGCTGATCCACGGTCCAAGTAGCTTCTGCCGATAGCGCCGGCCGCATTTGGCAATCACGGTTTGCGGTAACCGTCCCATAAGGCTGCCTGCACGGCTGGCAGCGCTTCGGATTGCGCCACGGCCTACAGCATCGCGGCTAATAGCCCGTGCAGTTCGTCGTCGCTCACTGCCCGGGGATTGCCAGAGAAGCTGTTGCCGCGCGAACCGGTTACCAATGCGGACAGGTGTTGTTCGCCGACGCCAAGGGACCGCAGCCGACTGGGAATGTCCAGTTCGGCCGACAGACTTTCGATGGTTTCAATCGCTGCGTCGGCGGCGGCCGAGGGCGAATCGAACCGGCGGTTACACAGCACCTCGGCCAGCTTGAGCCACCGTTGAGGATTGGTCCCGCGGTTCACGCGCATGGCCGTGGGAAGCATCACCGCGCAGGCCAAGCCATGCGGCACCTTAGCAACCACGCCCAGGGCCGCGGCAACGCCGTGCGCAAGGCCCAGGCCGCTGTTGGCCAGCGCCATACCGGAATAGAGCGCCGCTTGGGCCATGGTTTCGCGGGCACTTTGGTCGTCGCCCTGATGATAGGCGCGGCGCAGGGCATCGACCGTTCCCTGCAAACCGGCCAGGCAGAGCGCTTGAGGAATCGGTTTAGCCCGCGCTGAAAGGTAACTCTCGATGAGTTGCGTGATGGCGTCCATGCCGGCATGGGCCGTCACCTGCGGCGGAGCGCTGACGGTCAGTTCGGGATCGACCAGCGCCACTTGCGGCACCATCCGCTCGTCGCGAAGGCTCTTCTTGAACGGTGGATTGAAGCTGGAGATGACCGCGTTCCTGGTGGCTTCGCTGCCCGTCCCGGCCGTGGTGGGCAGCGCGATCAGCGGCAGCGGCGAGGCGTCGATCGTGCGGCCCGTTCCGACACCTTCCAGGTATTCCAGCACGGAGCCAGGTTCCGCCTGCGGCGCCAAGGCAGCCACGGCTTTGGCCAGGTCGATAGCCGCTCCACCGCCCACGGCGATCACCAACACGCCGCGCGAGGCTGAGGTTGCTTGAAGGCTGCTTCCCGCGGCTTGGCGCAGCACACTTACCGCCTGATCGACATCGGTGACCTCGGGCTCGCGGCGGATGGTTACCAAATGTTCGGCGGTGACGCCTGCCTCGGCCAGATTCTCCCGCAATGCATCGAGCGTGCCGCTGTGCTCCAAGGTACGCGAACCGCATATGATCCACGCTCTACGGCCCAGCGTGGCGGCCAGCTTTCCCAGCTCGTTTCGCCGGCCGCGGCCAAAGACGATGCGGCGGGGTGACAGAAAATCGTAAGCAGGCACGCTCATGCTGCGCTCGATGAACGGTGCGGCAGGTCGGAGTCCGGCGGAAGCGGCGGGTTATTGCCGAGGTGGCTGGCCCGGTTACCGCTTGGGCTGGCTGCACCGCCTGGCTGCGGCAGCGACGATGTCAGATGCCATGCCAGTTCCGCCAGCGTGATCAGGTCCATCGCGTTGTGGTACAAGATGGTGCGAATCGGCCGGGCATCGCCGCTGCGGACAAAGCCGTGATAGGCCGCCGGAATCTGGCTGCCGGGAATGTCGGCCCCCCGGTGCCGCTGGCAAATCCACGACTCCAACGTCTTCAGGCGGCAATTGGGGATTTGTAATTTCCACGCCCGCCGGGCATGGTGCAGCAAATCGGCATGCACGCCGAATGGATTCTGCTGGGGGAGTCGATGGCAGGCGGTGCGGTCGCAGACCATCGGCCAATCGAAGCTTTTACCGTTGAACGTGGCCAGAACCTGCCGCTCCTGCGCCAAGTGCCAGAACGCTTCGAGGATGGAGGCTTCTTCGCGGTAATCTCGGGCGAAACGCTGATCGAGCATCAACCCCGCTTCGCCGTGATAGAGCGTGCCCACCAGGAATATCTGGCTGCCGGCAAATCCGCACGTCTCCAAGTCCATGAACAGCACGTCGCGAGGGAAGGCCGCCTGGAGCGAAACGAGATCGGGATGGGCAGGCTGCTCGGCTTGCGAAGCGGCCGAGGCGGGAACCGAAACCAGGCCCGGCCGCGGTGCCTGGCCGGCGTGCAGCCCTTGAAACCACCGGGTTAGCGAGCGAACGACGCGATAGTGCGAACCCGCCGATGTTTCGACCACTTCGCCCGGCACCAATTGTTCCAGCGGCACACTCCCATGGCAATCGTCCGGCGCGGCAGCGGGCGCCGTGCTGCCGGGCGCGGCGGGCGCTGCTTCCTTGGGCGCATGAGGGCCATGCACAGGCAGGGGGCGGGCTGCCTGGAGTCGCTGCAGTTGTTGTCGCAAGGTGTCGGAATTCAACACCGCTGGATCCTCCTGACGAGTCGGGCCATTACGTAAGTTTACGGCACCGCTCGCAACGGAGGAACCGCAGAAAAGCCCGCACTGGATCGCTGCGGATCATCCGCGCGGTGGGCACCATCAGAATCGCGGCCATAGCCCCTTGGTGGGGTTCGTGGGGCCGCAGGGCCCCCCGCACCTATGTGTGGGTTGCCTCAAAGGGGTATAATACTATGAATACTTCTACCATCAGGCCGTAAGAAGGTCCGTGAACCTGCCCTCCCTGGACTGCGACTCTGCAAGACCGATGACTCTACAAGACCATGGGCCGGAACATTGCCTGATTGGGATAACGGCTAAGCGAAGGCACCTTCGCCGCCTTTGAAATGCGGCCATCTTGTCCATCTTTTGTTGCGGCCGCGGCCCGGAGGCTCACCCTCCTGGAGCAACGTTGTGGGAGTTTGATCGTTCGGAGTTCGACCGTTCATGGCACCGTCCTGCGCACAGCGACTGAAAGGCCGGAAGGCCCCGTTGCGGCCCGGCAGCCTGCATGTGGCGGGCCGATGGTGCGCGCTGGCGGAGCATTCCCAGGCCCGGTGGATGTGGCAGTTCTGGCCGTTGCCGCGGGGAAATTTGCTGTTGGATGGCGCGGCTGATATGCTGGCCCTTCACCCTTGCCGCCAGGCCGGTGATGAAGGCGAATCGTTGCTTGCAGCAGGCGTGCCGCGGAGAACTCCATGCCGCCGGCACGCATCACACGTTCGCCAGAGTCGCGGCCTTCCCGCCGTATGACATTCTTGGCTTTGAAGGTATCGCTGCCAGGGTGAAATCTGCCGCCGGCACCCTTTCCGTCCGCTAGCGCGTTGCGCTGGCGGGACGGCACTGCCCGTTGGTCTCCCCCCCGGAGAAATTGATTGCCACGCGCGGTTCATCAACCGCGGGGCCAGTTCTCAGGCACACAGTGGGCCGTTCAGCACGCCGCAGGCTAACGAGCGGTGCTCGCTAGCGCGCCCTTGGCAACCGGCAAGTTCTCACCCGCTTGATTGCTGCCACGGCGGGACTCACGCGCCCGCCGCTGGCCAGCAGCCATACCCGACATACAGGTTCCACCAACTACGTACACCCCAGCGCCGTTGATAGCAGGAGAGCGAAATCATGACCGACATTTATGTGGGCGATGCCCGTTTACATGTGGCACACCAAGGATTTGGACCGGCGTTTCTGTTGGTACACGGGTTTCCGCTGGATCACAGCATGTGGCGGCACCAGATCCGGCAGTTTGGCGGTAAGTACCATGTGATCTCTCCCGATTTGCGCGGATTTGGCGCCAGCGACGTGTCCCCCGGCATCGTCACCATGGAAGACTATGCCGACGACCTCGCTGCGCTGCTGGATGCGCTGCGCATCGAGAAGGCGGTTTTCTGCGGCCTGTCGATGGGCGGCTACATCGGCTTGCAGTTCGTGCAGCACTACCCCGAACGGCTTGCCGGCTTGATCCTGTGCGATACCAGGGCCGTTGCCGATACCGAAGAAGCAGCCAAGCATCGCGAAGCCACCGCGATCAAGGTCCTCAAGGAAGGCACCACGGAACTGGCCAAGGACATGCTGCCCAAACTGTTCGCCCCGGCAACTCTCGAAGCCGGCGGGGAAGAAGTGACGTCGATGCGGGCAGTGATGGAGAGCGCCCGGCCCGAAGGCGTTGCGGCTGCCCTGCGCGGCATGGCCGTGCGGCCCGACTCGCGCGAGATACTGGGCTCGATCGACGTGCCGACCCTGGTGATCGTGGGTGAGCACGATACGATTTCGCCGGTCGACGAAATGAGGGCCATGGCCGACGCCATCCCCGGCGCCAAGTTCGTGGTGATCGAAGGTGCCGGCCACATGGCTCCGCTGGAAAAGCCCGAGGCGGTGAACCAGGCAATCGGGGCGTTTCTGGACCAGCACGCCAAGGCGTAAACGCACCGCGACGGAACCGCACCGCTTCGGCCATCGAATCGATGCTGCGGCAAGACAAGGGGGGCTCCCTCCCCGCTTGCCGCAGCGTTTGTTGTTGAATGCGGTGCCTATGCCGGCGCCATTCGTTCGGCGCCCGGATCATTGGCGGAGCAACCATCCATCACTTCGATGGGCTGCCCTCTTGGCTGTCTTCCGATTGGATCGCGCTGGCTTCTGAAGTCTCGGCCACCGCTTCCGATCGCGACTGCGCCAAGGCCATGATGCCGGCCGCCTCCGCGCGGAGGGCCAGCACTTCTTCCATCAGCTCGATATACAGCGCGTCGTCACTGGCCATGGTTTGCAGATCCTGAGTGTCCGCTTGCTGGTCCGAGGGCGGAAGTTCCCGGGTCGCCCCGGCGGCGCGGGATTCCATGCCGCAGTTCACACGGCGATCGACCACGTAGATCGGCCGCTGGCGAACCTGGTCGTAGATGCGGATCACGTATTCGCCCAGGATGCTGATGCCCAGCGCATTGAGCGCGCCAAAGAAGCTCGCGCTGAGGATATGGCTGGTCCAGCCAGGAATCGCCAGGTCGGTAAACAGCTTGCAGTACAGCGAAAACCCGGCCAGCCCCACGAAAAGCGAGAGCGACAGGACGCCAATCAGGTGAAATACGGAGAGCGGGCAGGTGGAGAACGAAAAGATGGCCGTCTTGGCCAGGCGCCATAGCCCTCGCAGCGACACCCGCGGACGTTCGTCGTAGCGCGCGGCCCGTTCGACCAGCAGGCCACACTGCTTGTGGCCGACCCAACTTCGCAGGCCGGGCAGGTACCGGTCGCGTTCGCCCATCGCCACGATCTCGCGCACCGCGCGGCGGTCGATCAGGCTGAAGTTGCCCGCATCGGCAGGAATTGGCACATGCGACACGCTCGCCAGCAACCGATGGAAGCCCGCAAACAGGGCCCGCTTCCACCACCGTTCCTTGCGTTTGCAGCGGACGGCGTACACCACGTCGAATCCTTCCCGCCACTTTTGCACGAAGGCAGGAATCGCCTCGGGCACGTCTTGCAGGTCGGAATCCATCAGCACGACGCAATCGCCCGATGCGTGCGCCAGCCCGGCCTGAACGGCGGCCTGGTGGCCGAAGTTTCGGGCCAGGTGGATCACGCGCACGGCCCCGTTGCGCGCGGCCAGGTGGTCGAGCGTGGGGCCGCTGCCGTCGGACGAACCATCGTTGACAAAGATAATCTCGTAATCGCCCGCACACTGGCAGGCGGCCAGGCCCACGCGGCGCGCCAGTTCCTCCAGCACGTGCTCCTCGTTATAGACGGGCAGCACGACACTCAACAGGGCCGGCGCTTCGCGGACCGTGGTGGCTTCAGGGCCGTTTTCACTCATGATCGTTTCCACTCTCTGTAGCAGATCCAGCAACTTCGTCCGACGATCAACAGGAACGCCAGCGTGAGCGCTAGCAGGGTGATCCTGCGCCCCCAGTGCAGACTGTTTGGCGCAAACACAAACTCAATGCGATGCTCTCCCGGCATGACCAGGCAAGCCAGGAACTCACCGTTCGCCTTCAAGACCGGCGCTGCTTGGCCGTCCACGACTGCCCGCCAGCCACGATGAAAGCGCTCGGTTACCAGCAGCAGTTGCGGGGAGGAGGTCGAAGCCTCCACCTTAATCCGCCCGGGCCGATCCATCACCACGCGGCAGGCAGCGCCGCCCGGCGCGCCATGGGCGGACCGGTTCTCGTATCGCAGGAATGCATCTCCCGGGACCGCCGAAGCTTCGGGCGGTCGCCGCGTGCCGAGCAGCTCAAACACCGTGGGGTCGGTCGTGCGCGGATCCAACAGCGCCGTGTCGGCCAGGTTGATGCGGCCAATGTCCGTGGCTGGTGATCGCGATGGAACCACGGCCGGTATCAGCGATGCCCGGGGTATGGGGTCGGGCAGCGGCCACCACCGCGGCCGCGGTCCAGCAGCGGAAACCATCTTGGGATCGGCAGTGCCGGCTACATCCACGGCTTGCGCGACCAGTTCTGGCGGCACGTTGTCAGCCGTTGCATAGACCCACTGGACACCCGCGGCCCGCAACGCCGCCAAGTCGCGGTAGTTCAAAGCCCTTTGGGGTTCGAGGCCGGCGTAGCCATCGACTTGCTGCCAGCCGTTCATCGTCAACTGGTCGCCGATGCGGGGCAGGCGAGGCGAACCATCGGGTAGCGGCAGATCGGTCGCCACGCGCGCCCGCGGTAATTGGGCACCGGGGCCCTGCAGCGTGGCAACGGCATCGGACCAGCGATAGGTGTTTTGCCAGAAGGCATAGCTGCCGCCATAAACGCACAGGTCGGCGGCCGTGAACAGTCCCAAGGCGATGGCTGCCCAGCGGTGCCGCGGGGCAGCAGCCATCAAGGCCAACGCCACGGCCAGCAGTGCCGGACCGGCCAACCGCAGCGGCAGTGGGGCCGCCCAGGTGGTCCAAATCCATCCGGCGGCCAGGCTGATGGCGGCAAAACCCAGCACCATCCGCAGCAACAACTGCCGCGTGTTGGAATCAAAAGCAGGTGCGACCGTGCGTCCACCGCGTTCGCCTCGGCCTTGGAAGAAGCCGGCCCAAGCGCATGCCGCGACAACCGCCAGGCCTAGCTGCACGAGCACCAGGTAGCGCGCTGGCAGGCGGAAGTTACCGACCACCGGCAGCCAGGACTGCACGGTATACAGCCCTGCCGAGTGTCCCATGGCCAGGATGAACGCCAGGCCGGCAAACAGCGTCGAGGCCCCGGCCAGTCGCCGCCGCGGTGCCAGGCGGCTTGCATGGCAGGCCGCCCAGGCCAGCAGCAGCAGCGGAACCGCACCCAAGTAAAAGCCCAACTCGTGCGTGTTGTCGCCGGCGACCCGTTGCTTGAACACATAGGGCGAGCCCAATTGCAACAGGTTGAGCGGGTGCAGTTGCCCGCCGGAGTAGAAGTCGGAACCGGCTACGATCCGCGATGATTCCGCGAGCGCATCGAACGTGGGCAGCAGTTGGATGGCACCCACCCCCACTCCCAGCAGCAACCACAGCGTGCCTTCGGCTGCCACCTTGCAGCGTGCCCGGGCCGTCCAGGCCGACGTGCGGTAGACGAAGAAGCCCACCTCGGCCAGCAGCGAGAACCACACGTATTGAGGGTAGCCCAGCAGCAGTTGCGAAGCGGTGAACAGGACCAGCACGGTGGCGGCAGCGGCCCAGAGCTTGGGGCCAGGGCATAGCGCGGCCCGCGGCCGGCCGACGGGTATTGCTCCCCATTGGTGGCGTGCGCACAGCACGTCGATCGCCCAAAGCAGCCAGGGCAGATGGGCCACCACCGCAATGGCATTGGGATGGACAAAGTGCAGCGTGTTGAAACTGCCATAAGTGAATACCAGGCCGCCAAACAGTGCCGCATCGCGCGGCAATCGGCACCGCCGCAAAAACAGGAACATGCCGGCCAGCAGCATCGGGTAAGGCAGCAGCAGTTCCAATCCAAACGCCGTATCCAGCGGCAGGAACCTGTACAGCAGCCAGTGCCAGGGATGGTAAGCGCCAAGTTGACCTTCGCCGGTTACGTAGAAGCCCGCGTACAGCGAAGGCATCCAGTCGAACGCCTCGCCGCTGGCGAGCGCTTGTGCGTAGAACGCGCGTACCGGCAGGTGAAAGGCCCACAGGTCGTCGGAGGTGTAGATGCGTCCGGACAGAAAGGGGGCTGCCAGGGCCAGCCACACCGCGACCGACGCCACCAGCAGCCACGCGCATCGGGCTTGCTGGAAACGCTTCTGCTGCTGCCAAGATGGATCGACTGGCTGTACCATCGCCAGGTTCGTTTCCCGGTTTGCGGCCTCCGTGTGCCGCGAGTGCCAAGGCGAGACAGGTGTTGCTAGCCGCGGCGGTGCCAATAGGGGCCCGCCTGCAAACATAGGTTCCGCACGATGGCCGCGACGGAAGAAAGCTGCCTGGCGGGCATGCACGCGGCACGACCGATCCAGGCGTTATGAACACCTGCGCGGCGAATGTCCGCTCACGTTCGTGGCAACCCGCCGAAATGCGGCCAGCTTGCGCTGGTAAACGGAAGACTCCCGGCGCCGATCGTTCGGCGACCGGGCATTGGCGGCACAATAATCCGCAAAACCCAACCAGGCGGAATAATCGCTCCAGTCCGCAATTTGGTTACAAGTCGAGCGGCCCGAATAGCCGATACCAGGAGAAAAGTCGGAGTCTGCAAGCCCGGCAACGCTCTCGCGGGGCCGGCAGCGTGCGAACCGGTCCGCGGCCGCTTACCGCATCACCAGCGGCCAGCCATTTTCCTCCCCACGGAGGAAGCTGACAGCAAGGGAATCGTTTCATGGCCACACCCATGCACGCCAAGGGCGAGTTTGAAACGCTGCGGGAAAATTTTGCGCTGATCGTTCCGTACTATGCGGAAGCGTTCAAGCTGACCGAAGAAGAGTGCTCGGCCCTGGAAGTGGCTGCCGCCGAACAGTTCTCGCGAAAGGGAACGCGGTCCAGTTGGGCCGCCGTGATGTGCGTGGTCGATGCCATCGATGCCTATTGCTCGCGGCGTAACATGCTGGGGCATCCTGAATCGGTCGCCGCGGCCGCGCGCTCGATCCGCAAAGCGGCATAAACGGCAGACGGCCGGTTTGCGCAGGCCGCGTGCCACGGCTCTCCCGCGCCGTGCGCGGCGAGGTTCAGAGGTGGAATGACCCCGCAGGTCCGGCTATCTGCCGGACGCAAGACGGGTGGAACGACAAACAGCCGCCGAACCCCAAACACGGCGCCTCGATCGTTTGCGGCCGGTGGAACCGGGCGTACCTGCCATGGGGGTGGAACGAGGGAAACCTTCAAACCACCAACTACGGCGCATCCAATGTTCATGGCCGATGGAACCGCCCGACATTTGGTTCATGCGGCCTATTCAGGTTGCATATCCGGCGAACAGGCTCACGCCACGAACTTGATCGGCCCGTTGGGGCATTTGAGCTGGAACAGCCCAAACACTTCTTCCTGGGTGAGACCCATCTTTCGGCCCGGTTCCGCGCCGGAGAAGATGGTGTCGAAGAGCTCCCGCTTCTCGCGAAGGATCGCATCGATCCGCTGTTCGATCGTCCCGGCGGCCAGGAACCGGCTCACGGTCACGGCGCCGGCGGCCCCGATCCGGTGGGCCCGGTTGATGGCCTGGTCTTCGATGGCCGGATTCCACCAGCGGTCGAACAAAAAGACATATTGCGAGAACTGCAGGTTCAAACCCACGCCCCCGGCCCCGTAACTGATCAGCATCACGTGCCGGTCGGGATTGTGCCGGAACTCCTCGATGATGGCGTCGCGCTTCCGCGGCGGAATCTTGCCGTGGTATTCCAGCGGGTTGAACTCCTGAAGTTCTCGGGCGAGGCGCTGGAGCGTCCACACCCATTGGCTGAACACGATGGTTTTCCGGCCGCTGGCGGCCACTTCTTCGAGGTCGGCCCGAAGGCGGTCGAGCTTGGCACTTTGGCCGGTGGCCGGGTCGAAGTTGGCGATTTGCTTCAGCCGCAGCACCAGTTCAAACACGTGTTGGATGGTGGCCGAATCGCCCATCTCGGT
>CAZEEG010000127.1:0-5219 GCA_964511065.1 uncultured Pirellulales bacterium
CCGACGACCGCGTGGGCTACTTCCTCACGGTGATCAAGGACTACTCCAAGCAGGGTGAGGAAGACCGGTTTGTGCGCTACATCAACCGCTGGGATCTGCAGAAGGCCGATCCCTCGGCGGAACTCTCGCCGCCCAAGCAGCCGATCATCTTCTGGCTGGAAAAGACCGTTCCGTTCAAGTACCGCAAGACAATCCGCGAAGGCATCCTGGAATGGAACAAGGCCTTCGAGAAAGCCGGGTTCGCCAACGCCATCGAAGTGCGGCAACAGCCCGACAATGCCGATTGGGATCCCGAGGACATCAATTACAACACGTTCCGCTGGATCACCTCCAGCGCCGGGTTCGCCATGGGGCCTAGCCGCGTGAACCCCCTCACCGGCCAGATTCTCGATGCCGACATCATCTTCGATGCCGACTTCCTGACCTTCTGGAAGGAAGAGTACGAGATCTTCTCGCCCGAGAAGGTTGCCGCCCTCACCGGCGGTCCGCTCACGCTGGAAGAGTACCACCAGCAGATGATGACCAACCCCAGCGGGCATCGGCACCACCCGGGCTGCACGTGCAATTACCATACGGGCTTTGCCCGCGAACTGGCCTTTGCTTCCACGGCGCTATTGGCCAAGGAGATCGATGCCGCGAACCTGGCCGCCGAACGCGAGCGGATGATGATGCAGGGCCTGAAGGAAGTGGTGATGCACGAAGTCGGCCACACCCTGGGCCTGCGTCACAACTTCAAGGCCAGTACGTTCCTCGACCTGGATAAGTTGAACGATCCGAAGGTGACGGCCGAACACGGCCTCACCGCCTCGGTGATGGATTACGCGCCTTCCTACATCACTCCCAAGGGCGTGAAGCAGGGGGACTACTACTCCACCACCATCGGCCCTTACGACATGTGGGCCATCGAATACGGCTACAAGCCGCTGTCCGGCGGCACCCAGGGCGAAGTCGCCGAACTGCGCAAGATTGCTTCGCGTAGCGGCGAACCGGGCCTGGACTACGCCACGGATGAAGACACGCGCGGCATCGACTCCGATCCGCTGAGCAACCGGTTCGACATGGGGGCCGACCCGATCGCCTATGCCCGGCAGCGGGCCACCCTGATCAATGAATTGTGGCCGGGCCTCGTAGAGCGTGTCACCGAAGAGGGCGATGGCTACCAGCGCGCCCGCCGGGCCTTCGGGATCCTGCTGTCGAACCACGGCCAGGCCGCCTGGTTCGCCTCGCGGTTCATTGGCGGCGTGTATGTTCACCGCGACCATCGCGGCGACAAGAACGGCCGCCCGCCGTTCAAGGTGGTCGAAGCTGAGAAGCAGCGCGATGCCCTGGCGTTTCTCGAAGAACAAGTTTTCAGCGTGGAACCGTTTGACTTCCCACCGGAACTGTACAACCACCTGGCCTCGTCCCGGTGGAGCCACTGGGGAACGCTTCAACGGGATCGGCTGGACATCCCGGTTCACGAAGTGATCGGCATGTGGCAGGACCGGATTCTCAAGCAGATGCTCAACACGCTGACGCTGACGCGGTTGCACGATTCGGAATTGAAGGTGCCCGCCGATCAAGATGCCTTCAGTGTGGCCGAACTGCTCGACCGCCTCACGGCGGCCGTGTACTCGGAACTGGACGACATCAAGGAAGGTGATTTCAACAACCGCAAACCGGCCATTCACAGCCTGCGGCGCAACCTCCAGCGGAACTACCTTGAGCAGTTGTCCAACCTGGCACTGGGCAACACTCCGGCGCCGCGCGACTGCCAGGCCGTGGCCGCCGCGCAGCTTAAGGAGATCGACGCACGAGTGAAGAGCCTGCTCGAACGTAACAAAGTCAAGCTGGATACCTACAGCAAGGTCCACCTGGACGAGATTGCGAGCCGGATCGAAAAAGTGCTCGACGCGCGGCTTGCGTTGGCGCGGCCGTAACCTTCCTGCCGCCACAGAAGGCAATACAGCCTTCTGACGCGGCTGGCAAACTCTCATCTTCTGCTGACCCACAGCGGGCGTTCCCAGGCTTTCCAAAAGCCCGGGGACGCCCGTTTCCTTTTGGCTTTCGCCGTACAAGGCTCCGCAGCGGCGCCATGCTTGCATTGCTGGCGCTGGTGGGGCGTGCTTGAACTTGTGCCCCGCCTGATTGCAGCGACCAGGAAGTGGGATTGTCAGCTTTGATTTTTGGTACATGGATTGCCAAAATACCCCACATTAGTGCCTCGCTTACTTTGGGGGGCCACCGGCGAGACGCTGCGACCGTTTGGCGTGGCAACAGGTCCGCAGCCAGGGGCGTATTCGCGAACGGCGCATTCGAGAACTTAGTGAAAATGCGTTGAACTCGCGATGGGTGCGACCTGATACTAGGCGGCATCCAATGCCCGCTAAAAGAGGGGGGCTGGCTGACCCGATGTGGCCCCTTCCTCGTGCCGGGGCAGACAATGCAACGGTTTGCTACCAGGGAACCAGGGGAGTTGATCTATGCATTCTGGACCATCCAAGACCATCCGAGATCGTTCCCTAGCGACTCCCGGCAGTTCATCGCCGGATGAGTCGGTATCTTCTGAGTCCCCGTTACAGAATGGCAACATCAGCCCCTCGATGGTCAAAGAAGGGGCGCAAAAACGTACCGGCAAAGAGGATACGAAGCGCAGCCACCATGGCCCGCTGGAATCTTCCGCCGAAGTGGGGACTTCGCGCCCACCGGGACCGCGCAACCGCTGGCTTGGGTTGGAACACGTCAAACCCATGCGGGCCGACTTGCTGGAGTTCGGCTTGAATCTGGCCCGTGAGTATGGCGACGCGGCATTGGTCCGGATTGCAGGTGCCCGTATTTTCCAGTTTGCCCATCCTCGGTACGTGGAAGATCTGCTCGTGAATCGGGTAGACGATTTTCGCAAACCGGCATTTTTCCGCCGCGTGTTTGGGCGATGGATCGGCGATGGGATTGCCACCAGTGAAGGAGAGGTGTGGGCCCGGCGGCGAAAGATGGTGCAAGTTGCGTTGCAACGCATCCCTGCGGAGGTCCAAGCTGAAATGACCCTCCGCCATACCAGGCGGTTGGTCCTCAACCAGGTTGGCCAACGGATGGACATCAGCAACGCCTTGCAGCGTGTGGCATTTAGCGTAGTCACCGAAGCGGTCTTTGGCAGGGCAGTGGCCGAGCAGTGTGATATGCTGTTCGACCAGTCGGATATTTTGCAGTTTGCCGGCGTTGCCAAGATGAGCAGCTTTTGGCAGTTCCCGTATTTTATCCCCACACCCGGAAATCGCCGCATCGCGGCGGCCACGCGTCCCTTCGATCAAGCCGTGGTGGAGGCACTTCAGCGGTGGCGCAGCCCCAGCCCGCCCGAGCAGTCCGATCTGGTCGGCGAACTGATCGCCTCGCGCGATGAGCAAGGCGTGGGGCTGACCGATCGCGAGATTCGCGACGAAGCCGTGACGATGATCTTCGGCGGCAAAGAAACGGCCGGCTTCTCGCTGGTATGGACGGCCTACATGCTTGCCCGCTACCCCGCGGTCCAAGAGAAGGCCATTGCCGAGGTCCGCAGCGTGTTGGGTGGGCGCGAACCAGCGGTCGAGGACCTCAACCGCCTGCCATACCTGGACCTGGTCTGCAAAGAGGCCATGCGGCTTTACCCGCCGGCCTACATGATGTGCCGCCAGGCGCTGCGATCCACGCACATCGGGCCGTATCGGATTCGCCGCGGCAACTTCGTGCTCCTGTTGACCTACCAGATTCATCGCGACCCACGCTGGTTCGACGATCCCGAGGAATTCCGCCCCGAGCGGTTTGCCGAGGGCGTTTCGAACCTGCCCAAGTTTGCTTTCTTCCCCTTTGGCGGCGGACGCCGCGTGTGTGTTGGCGGCCGCCTGGCGATGCTGGAATCGATCCTGTCGCTGGCCGCCATCCTCTCGCGTTGCCGGATGCGACTGCCGGAAGATCACGTGCCACCCAAGCTGGGAACCGATGTGGCCCTGCACCCCAAGGGGCCGATCATGGTCGATCTGGAACCGCTGGATGCCGCGTGAGCGATTGGCCGGGTTAGGCCGGGAATTTAGGCGGGGAATCCTGTATCCGCGAACGGCGCTGCTCCCCCCCCGAGCGGCTACCCGATTGGACGGGGGAGCATGAACCGCGCGCAGCGAGCCTGTCTCGTCGATTCTGGGGAGCACGCTCGGCACGAAACCCACCCAATTTGACGGGCGCCAAAACGCGACCTAGTCTTCATTTCGACGCCCCAATCAGCCGCCCGCAGCATATCCCTTCAAGCGGGGCCAGTGGCCGAGTGGGGGCCTTGCCCCGCGGCGGGCGAGCAACTCCCGCAGTCTTTGCTTTGGTTGGATCCGCTGACGCAAGTCCAGGGGCGCTACCTGCCTTCGTACCGGCGGTTTCAAAGTAGTTCTTTTCGACCTGTGATGACGAGGGTTGACGGATGGCGACGTTGGCAGCGGCCCAAACGGCTGATGCGTCCCAGGTGCAGAATACGCCCGAGCACGACAAGCGTCTGCAAACGCAGGTCTGGCGGATACTGGCGGGCATTTATCCGCTGGAACAAGACCGCCGTCACCAGGCGCGTTTTCCCTACCCCCGTTTGATGCGGTTGGCGCCCCTATCCGATAACGCTCAGCCCACCGTTACGGTGATCGGCAAGCACCTGTCGGAGGATGGGATGGGCTTTTTTCACAACAAGCCCCTTCCCGACCGCCAGATGCTGGCCCACCTGGAACTGCCCGGCGGCGGGACCGTGGTCTTTCACGTTGTCCTGCGCTGGTGCCGCTTTATCTGCGATGGCTGGTACGAAAGTGGAGCCAAGCTGGTCCGCGTGGTCAGTTCGCCCGAGGGATAGGTTCGCGGCAAGGCGGGTTCATGGTTTGGCCGCTGGCTGTACGCGCAGGCCATTTGGGATCAGCGCATCGAGCACGCCATCCTTCCCATTCAGGTATGCGGTGACGGTATCGCCGCGCTTGGGGATGGTGTACTGGCCGCCCGGCCCGGCCCAGCCAGCAGGCCGCTGCTTGAGTTTCCACGTGCGGACGATCACCGTTTGACCGTCCTGGATGGCGTTGCCCTTCTTCACATCCTGCACGCTGATCTCGATGGCATAGAGCGTGTCGCTCCATCCCGGCTCTTTCTCGCGCACTGCCGTGTACATCTCGGTGACCCGGCCGGTGACGATATTCGTCGATCGCTGCTCCAGTTCATCGGGCGACAGTGGCGGCAACTCCGCCTGGGCG